>JBLIRI010000001.1:0-62461 GCA_049472235.1 Thermoplasmatota archaeon
GAATTGCTGTTGCAGTCGGTGGTGGCGAGGGATGAAAGAATTATAAAGGAGCGCGTCGATTTGGGTTTTGATCAGGAGGTTCGTCATGTCTGAACGAATTGGATTTTATATTTGCCACTGCGGCATCAATATCGGAAGCCAGGTCGACGTTCCCGATGTCGTCCGGTATACGAAGGAGCTGGATGGTGTCGCCTATGCCTCCGAGAACCTCTACACATGCTCCGAGGACACACAGAAGAAGATCGCCGACGTCATCAAGGACGAGAAGCTCAACAGGGTCATCGTGGCCGCCTGCACTCCGAGGACGCATGAGCCGCTCTTCAAGAAGAGCCTTGCCGAGGCGGGTCTGAACCCGCACCTCCTCGAGATGACCAACATCAGGGAGCACTGCTCATGGGTCCATGCCGACAAAGGGATGGCCACGAAGAAGGCAAAGGAGCTCGTCTCCATGACCGTTGCCAAATCCAGGCTCCTCGAGCCGATCCCCTCGAGCAGCATCGACGTCCTTCAGAAGGCGATGGTGATAGGAGGGGGGGTCGCCGGAATGACAGCGGCGCTCTCCCTGGCTGACCAGGGATTCGAAACGGTCCTGGTCGAGCGGAGCGAAAGGCTCGGAGGGAGGCTTAACGACATCTACTACACCGTCGAGGGCATCGATATACCAAAGCTCCTGGCCGACCTGAAAAATAGGGTGGCAGGACATGAGCTCATCACTGCGTACACCGGAACCTCCCTCAGGGATGTCAAGGGTTACGTCGGCAATTACGAGATAGAGCTCGAGACCAGGGACGGACCGGTCAGTTTGAAGACCGGCGCGGTCGTCGTCGCCGTCGGAAGCCAGGAACATACCCCTTCGACCTTCGGATACGGGACCGATCCCAGGATCAGGACCCAGGCAGAGCTCGAGGAATACCTCTCGGTATCCAAACCCGAGGAGATAAGGACCGGGGAGACATTCGTCATGGTCCAATGCGCCGAATCCCGCGAGGGGGAGCGCAACTACTGCTCCAGGATATGCTGCATGGGGGCCCTGAAGAACGCCCTCATGATAAAGGAGATGAACCCCAGGGCCGAGGTCTATGTCCTTTACCGCGACCTGATGACCTACGGGTTCTGGGAACGTTACTACATGCAGGCGAGGGAGAAAGGCGTCATCTTCCTGCAGTACGGGGTCGACCGGAAACCGGATGTCGAGATCGGGGAGAAGGTCAGGGTAAAGGTCTGGGAACCCATGCTGTCGGAGGATATCGAGATCGATGCGGATCACCTCGTACTCTCCACCGGCCTGGACCCTTATGCTGAGAACGTGGACCTGGCAAAGATGCTGAAGGTCCCCGTGAACCAGGACGGCTTCTTCCTGGAGGCTCATGTCAAGCTGAGACCCGTTGACTTCTCCACAAGGGGGGTTTTCCTGGCCGGATGCTGCCACGGTCCGAAGTTCATCGGCGAGTCCATCTACCAGGCGCAGGCGGCGGCCGCAAGGGCTGCCACGCTGCTTGCGAACCCGAAGCTGGAGGCCGAGCCGAACATCGCCATAGTGGACGTGGACCTGTGCTCCGGCTGCCGGACCTGCATCTCTCTATGCCCGTACTCGGCCATCGATTCGGTGACCGAGGAGATCGACGGCGTCGAGGTGACCCACGCCCAGATCAACGAGGGATTGTGCCAGGGGTGCGGGACCTGCGTGGCCGCTTGCCCATCAGGTGCGATCCATCAAAGAGGCTTCAAGGACGATCAGATACTTGCCATGATCAAGGCCCTGGGGGCCTGCACCCCCGGAGGTGGTGGATGATGTCCGATTTCGAACCCACGGTGGTGGCGTTCCTCTGCAACTGGTGCTCTTACGCCGGGGCGGACCTTGCGGGAACGAGCAGGCTGAAGTACCCCTCCAACGTGAGGTCGATCAGGGTAATGTGCTCGGGGAGGGTGGACCCGGTCTTCATCATGGATGCGCTCAGGCAGGGCATCGACGGGGTCCTCGTGGCAGGATGCCACCCCGGGGACTGCCATTACCAGTCCGGCAACTACAAGACCAATCGAAAGATCAAGCTCCTGAAAAGGCTGCTCTCGGAGCTCAACATCGAACCTGAAAGGGTCCGTTTCGAGTATATATCGGCATCCGAGGGCCAGAAGTTCGCAAGCGTCGTGACGGATTTCGTTTCGGAGCTGAAGGAGATCGGTCCTAACCCGCTGAAGGAGGAATGTGAATGACCGATGAGAAACTGAAGTTCGCATTCTACTGGGCTGCCAGTTGCGGTGGATGCGAGATAGCCGTTCTGGATATCAACGAAGCGATCCTGGATGTCGTCGCAGCGGCGGATATTCTATTCTGGCCAGTCGCAATGGACTTCAAGTACAGGGATGTCGAGGCCATGGAAGACGGCCATATAGACGTCTGTTTCTTCAACGGTGCGATCAGGAATTCGGAGCAGAAGGAGCTTGCGCATCTGCTAAGAAAGAAATCGAAGGTGCTTGTCGCATTCGGGTCCTGCGCCGTTACCGGTGGGATACCGGGACTGGCAAATCTTTCGGACAAGAAAGGTATCTTCGAAACCGTTTACCACGATAACGCTTCAATCGAGAATCCCGAGGGTACCATCCCCGAACCAAAGAGCGAGGTCGAGGAAGGGGAGCTCAGCATACCCAAATTCTTCGATACCGTTGATACCCTTGACCAGACCGTGGATGTGGATTACTACCTTCCGGGCTGCCCCCCGCCGACCGGTCTCATTTTGACGGCCGTGAAGGCGATCATAAGCGGCGACCTCCCTCCGAAGGGATCGATCATAGCACCAGCGAAATCCGTGTGCGACGAGTGCAGGTTCGAGAAATCCGAGAAGCGTATCACTAGGATAAGAAGGGTCTACGAGGTGGACAAGGTCGAGGATAAATGCCTTCTCGAACAGGGCATAATATGCCTCGGACCCGCCACCAGAGGAGGATGCGAGGCGCCATGCCTCGATGCATACATGCCCTGCACCGGATGCGGCGGGCCCACTCCGAAATCCCTTGATCAGGGCGGCAAGATGATCTCCGCCCTCGCTTCCATCCTTGGCATCGACAATGAGGAGGCGCTTTCCGATGAGGAGGTCGACGCCCTTGTCGACCAGATCGTCGACCCGTTAGGGACCTTCTACAAATACGGTCTTCCCTCTGCACTCATAAAAAGGAGGGTGATGAAAGGATGAAATCGATAGTCATAGACCCGATCACCCGCTTGGAGGGGCACGGCAAGATCAATATCTTCCTCAACGACGAGGGAAATGTGGAGAACGCATACCTGCAGATACCGGAGCTTCGAGGTTTCGAGAAGTTCTCCCAGGGAAGGAGGGCGGAGGACATGCCTCAGATCACATCGAGGATATGCGGGGTCTGCCCAGTGGCGCATCACTTCGCAGCAACTAAAGCCCTGGACAGCGCGTTCAACGTTGAGCCGACACCGGTCGCCAAGAAACTTAGGGAGCTGATGTACGTCGGCTACTACATCTACGACCACATCCTCCACTTCTACTTCCTTGGAGGCCCCGATTTCGTCGTGGGTCCCGACGCGCCACCTGCAAAGAGGAACGTGCTCGGGGTCATCGAGAAAGCGGGGATCGAGATCGGAAAGGAGGTCATCAAGCACAGGGCCTACGGACAGAAGATCACCGCGATACTGGGGGGAAAGGCGACCCATCCCGTCTGCGGTCTCCCCGGAGGCGTTTCCAAGGGATTGAACTCGGAAGAGGTCAAGGATATCGAGATGATGGCCAAATCCAGCATCGAGTTCGCGAAATTCTCCCTGCAGCTTTTCGAGGACATCGTCCTCAAGAACAAGGACTATGTGGACCTCATCACCTCGGACCCCTACCAGCTCAGGACCTACAACATGGGGCTCGTTGACAGCAACAACAAGGTGAACTTCTACGACGGCCACATCAGGGTGACGGACCCCAGCGGAAACGAGTTCAGAAGGTTCATGGTCAAGGATTATCAGAAGGAGATCGCAGAAAGGGTCGAGAAATGGAGCTACATGAAGTTCCCCTACCTCAAAGGCGTCGGGTGGAAGGGATTCGTCGATGGACCAGATTCTGGGTTCTACAGGGTCGGCCCCTTGGGGAGGCTGAACGCATCCGAGGGGATGGCGACACCCCTTGCCCAGAAGGAGTTCGACAGGATGTACGAGACCCTTGGAGGGAAGCCGGTCCATTCGACACTGGCGTTCCACTGGGCAAGGTTGATCGAGCTCCTCTATGCGACCGAGAGAGCCCTCGAGCTGGTCCAGGAGGAGGACATAACCTCCGACAAGATACGGAACCCTGTCGGGGAGCCAGGTGAAGGTTTCGGTGTCGTGGAAGCAGCCCGGGGGACGCTCATCCACCACTACGACGTGGACGAGAGGGGGCTCATAAAGAAAGCAAACCTGATAGTGGCCACCACGAACAATGCCGGGGCCATCACCATGTCCGTTCGGGATGCCGCCAAGGGACTGATCAAGAACGGGCAGGTGAACGACGGGCTTCTGAACATGGTGGAGATGGCCTTCAGGGCCTATGATCCCTGTTTCGGCTGCGCCACCCATACCATGCCGGGATCGATGCCGCTCATTGCCAATATCTACGACAAGGATGAGAAACTTCTAAAGAGCATCAAGCGGGATTAGATGACGACCATAATCGTTGGCATCGGGAACCCCATACTCGGGGACGACGGTGTGGGCATCCATGCCGCAAGGAAGCTCAAAGAGGTGCTGAAAGACAGGGACATTGTGATCGAGGAGGCCTATACGGGTGGAATGAACCTTCTCGATATTATCGTGGGGTACGACAGAGCGGTACTCGTGGATGCCGTAAGTGTTGATGACCTAGGGATCGGAGAGGTCATTGTTCTCGAGGATGCGGGGGCAATGAGCTCCGCCCATTCTGCTAACCCCCACGATGTCTCTTTCCCTGAAGCCTTGGAGGTTGCCAGGAAGATGGGGGAGAAGAGGATCCCGGAAGAGATAGTTCTGGTTGGCATCAATATTAGAACTTCATTGGATTTCAATGATGAATTATCGGTAGAAGTTGAAGAAAGTGTGTCCGTAGCATTGGAAGTGATCAAAGAAATGTTAGAAGAACTGAACGAATAAAAAGATGGGGGTCGGTCAAAAATATTCGAGCTTGCACATCCACCTGATAGGTGGCAATATCGAACTGATCTCAAACTCAAGTGGAGGAAGAGGAACTAATATCTTTTCAATTTTTTCTTTCTTTCACCCACTTAGCGCCTCTTCCAACTCCGGTTGATCGAATCGCTCCTTCATCTCTCATCTTTCTGAGACCTGTTTTGACCATAACTCTGCTGATGCCGGGGCACTCTCTTTGGATATCGGAGATCGAGAAGGGGCCTGTCTTCCTCTCCACTGCCTGGAGGATGAGTTCGGTCTTGGAGCCGTAGTATTTCTTGATATTTCTGGTCCTTTCCTCGAACTCCTTGTAGGATGCTATCAGGACCCCCCAGAAGTATGTGGTCCATGGGACGATGTTCTGGTTGCCATCATGCCAACCCCAGGATGAGGATTCAAGAGTTTCATAATATGATTCCTTTGATTCCTCGAAGATCCGCTCGAGGCTGACATACTTGCCGACTTGATAGCCTGCTTTATAGAGCAGAAGGAGTGTTAATAATCGCGCCATCCTGCCGTTTCCGTCGCTGAAAGGATGAATGCAGAGAAAATCCAGAATTGTCAAGGGGATTATGATAAGTGGTTCTTTATCGCTGCTGATCAAATCCTGGTAGCTAAGAATGAGATGATCCATTTCTTCGGGAGTATTTTCCACGGAAACGGGCTTGAACCGGACACGTATCTTCCCATTCTGATATCTTTCCAAAATGACGTTCTCGGTCTCTTTCCAGTTCCCGCCCTCCCCCGGCAGGAACTTGTATATCATGCTGTGCAGTAATTTGATCGTGTGGATGTCCATCTCCATCGTTTTCCAATTCTCATGGACATGGTTCAGCGCATCCCTGTAACCCGCTATCTCCTGTTCGGATCTATTTCTGGGGGCGGAGGATCTCAAAACGATATCATGCACTCGCTTGTGGGTTGTAATTATCCCTTCCAGACGGTTCGAGGACTCCGTCGATTCGATAAGGGCCAATTCCCTCAGCGTTTCCAGCGCCTCTGTCTCCGATCTAAGAAAGCTGTCCTGTCTTCCCTTGAACTCCCCCAGGGCCCGCAGCGTGGCCGAATTCCCCACAAGAAGGTCCGGGTCCTCAATAAATTTCGGCCTTAAAGAGTTCATCAACATCCTCCGAAATGAGATAGATCATTATCTAAATGGGATAATTGCTATATTATAATTATCCCATTTATGGATTCATTACCTCGTTTAATAATCCCCTTTCACGCATACGCCTCAAAGAGCTCTCTGTCGGGAAGGTTCTCACGATGATGTGACGATGATATGCAGAACGCAAGCCTTCGTATATACGAGCTATTATTAAGTACTACCAGCCGGATTTCGTTCGGAGCTACCTTCCCATCACCCCAGGGGGCCGCAGAAGTTGTACAACAAGAGCACTGTCAGCCTGATACCGGTGGCAATCCTTTTCGCCGCTGTATTCTTCCATATGGTGCCAACGGCATCATCGGTGGACCTTGCAGCTGCAGACCGCCATTTCGATCGGGAGAAAGGGGCTCTTTCAGGGATGTCATTCTTCACCGAGAACCGGGGTCAGATCGACAATGATCATATCCGGCTCGTTGGAACCTCCGCTTCCGGTGCGGTCGGATTTGCAGAGGACGGCATCATCCTGAAGCTGCCGGGGGCATCTTCGACATCGCTCCGGGAGGTCAACGGGATGGAAGATGGATCCCCGTTCCGCCAAATGAAGATAGGTTTCGACGGTGGCAACGAGGTCGTTCCCGCGGGAAGGGGGCCCCTGCCGTGGAGGTCGAACTTCTTTCTGGGCAACGATCCGTCAAATTGGAGGGCAGGGGTTCCGAACTATGCCGAGGTTGTCTACGAGGACGTATGGGATGACATTGACATCGTCTACAGGGCCACCGATATCGGACTGAAATACGACCTGATACTACGGCCTGGTTCCGACCCGGATGACATCAGCCTGAAGATCGAGGGTAGCGATGGGCATCCCAGGAGCATCGGGGGTGCTCTCGAGATACCCCTTGCACCTGGCCTTATGGTCGTGGACGGCGGGCTGGATGTTTTCTATAGTGATGAGGTCCATGAGAAGATCGCATCCAGCATCCTGGTGGAAGGGAACACCTATCGGTTCGAACTGGATGCATATGATCCCTCAAGAACGGTTGTCATCGACCCTCTCATCTACTCGACCTTTCTCGGTGGGATCGGCTGGGAAGAGGGGTGGGACATGGATCTGGATAGTGAAGGGTGCGCATATCTTTCAAGGTACACCGCTTCCGTGGATTTCCCGGTCACGAGCGGTTCATACGACACGACCCATAACGGGGGAGACTGGGATGTGTACGTCACGAAATTGAACGCGACCGGCGACGGGCTCAGGTATTCCACCTTCATCGGAGGCAGCGGTTTCGATACCGGGGTTGCGATAACAGTCGACCGGTACGGTTTCGCCTATGTTGGAGGAGTGACCGACTCCACCGATTTCCCGATAACCCCGGGAGCGTACGACAACACCCTCGACAGTGAGAACAAGGACATTTTCATGCTCAAGCTAGGACAGAACGGCGAGTCGCTTCAGTATTCGACCTTCTTCGGGGGCGGGGGTGAGGACGCCGTTCACAGGATCACGGCCGATGATGAAGGCTACGTGTTCTTCGCAGGTATGACCGCCTCGACCGATCTGCCCGTCACTCCCGGGTGCTACGACAATACCTACAACGGGGGCCTCAACGACGCCTTCGCTGCCAGGTTGACCCCTGGTGGAAACTCGCTTGTCTTTTCCACCTACCTCGGGGGGAGCGGGGACGATAAGGCCTTCGGTATCGATATTGACGACAAGGGCAGCCCCTACATATTCGGAGAGCTCTCCTCGAAGGATTTCCCCACCACCCCTGGAGCATTCGATAATTCCCATAACGGCGGGGAGTGGGACTGCTTCCTCTCGAAACTGACCCCGCAGGGTAACTCTCTGGTCTACTCGACATACATAGGAGGAGGGAAGAACGAGCAGGCACAGGGCATCAAGGTCGACAGCGAAGGTTATGCATATCTGACCGGTGCCACAACTTCCGGGAGCTTCCCGCTTTCGGCCGGAGCATTCGACAGGAGCCAGGGAGGTGCAAGGGATGCTTTCGTGACGAAGGTCAACATATCCGGCGACATTATCATCTACTCCACCTTCCTCGGGGATGACAATGACGAGGTGGGATACGGGATAGATGTCGACCATGAAGGTTATGCCTACGTGGTAGGGACGACCGAATCGAGGAACTTCCCCGTTACAGATTTCGTCCTTTACAGAACCTCCCGGGGAAATGTGGATATCTTCATAACCAAGGTCAACAGACAGGGGACCGGGCTCAGATACTCCACGTACTACGGCGGCAACGGGGACGATATGGGAACTGGTATCGCTGTTGACCGCAACAGCTGCGCTACCATCACGGGGACCACGAACTCACACAACTTCCCGACGTCCGAAGGGGCCTTCGAGGAAACCTATGTCGGCGGATTGTACGATGTCTTCGCGGTCAGCCTCAACATGTCCACGATCCCCACCCATCCGAGGGCCTTGAAAGCTCAGTACGGGGACAGCAGGATCGACCTCAGCTGGATCGAACCCCTGGACGCCGGGGGGCCCGCAAAGGTCTTTTACAATATATATCGCGGGGAGACACCTCTCGGCATCGCATACCTGACAACGCTCGAGGAGACATTCTACAACGACACGGGACTGACGAACGGCGTCACGTACTATTACCGGGTGTCCGCAGAGAACGACATGGGGGAGGGGGGCTTCAGCAACGAGGTGTACGCGACCCCGGGCAGGATACCCGGCGCACCGAGGGACCTTGCGGCCGAGCCGGGAAATAACAATGTGACCCTGACATGGAGCGTCCCCGAGGATGATGGAGGATTCCCCATTGCCTGGTATGACGTCTTCAGGGGCACGGACCCGGAGGACATGAAGATGATCTTCAGGGTCCATGACGGGGAGACGCATTTCGACGAAACCGTGACCAACGGGGTCACCTACTATTACCAGCTGACCGCTCTCAACAAGATAGGACAGGGGCCTCCCGGCGAGATCGTGACCGTCATGCCTGCATGGTATCCTTCGGACCCGAGGGAGGTCACGGCCGTCGCGAGTGACAGCAGGATCAACCTTACATGGCTCGTCCCCCTGAGCGACGGCGGTCTCGGTCTCGACGGATATATCGTCTACCGCAGAACGGAGAAAACCGAGTTCGAACCTATTACGGATATGATGAACGACCTCTTCTACCACGACCTGTCGGTAATGAACGGGGTCACCTATTTCTACCAGGTCAGGGCCTTCAATTCGATGGGGGCCGGGAGATGGAGCCTCGAGGTCTCCGCCAAACCGGAGACCCTTCCGACCGTCCCCCTGAACTTCTCCATATCCCACGACAACCAGCTGGTGGTCCTCAAGTGGCTTGCACCCGAGACCGACGGGGGCTCGGAGATAACGAAGTACGAGGTATGGAGGGGCAGGAGCGGGGATTCGCTCTATTTCCTAGCTGAAGTCGAGGAAGGGAGGAGGTACGAGGACACCGACGTAAGGAACGGATTCACTTACTATTACAAGGTCAGGGCGGCGAACAGGCTCGGATTCAGCCCATGGTCAGAGGTGCTTCCCGGGACCCCCATGACGATCCCGTTCCAGCCCACGGGCGTCGAGGCGGAAAGGGTCGGCAGGGGGATCGAACTGAAATGGAGGCCTCCCTACAGCGACGGGGGCTCATCCATCGTCAACTACAGGGTATACAGGGGGTCCTCCCTCGAAAAGCTCGAGTTCTATGTTTCGGTGGGTACCTCGCTCAATTACACCGATACCAACATCACTGGGGACGGCGCATATTATTACAGGGTGAGCGCCGTGAACTCGGAGGGAGAGGGGGAGAGGTCCAAGGAGGCGAAGGTCGTGATAACCAGCTGGGACCCCCCGGAGAGCTCCACCATTATGAACATCCTCAAGCTCTGGTGGATCATCATCCCGGCCCTGATCATTGCGGCGATAATCGCATTACTTGGCATTCTGACCTTCCGCTACAGGGATACATGGAAGGAGGACGGGAGGCCGAACTTCATCAAGATGTTCCAGCAGCTGAGGATCGACCTGAAGAAATGAGCAGCCTCATGATTTCGAACCATTCTTCTTTCTTGAATTTTCTCCTATCGCTCAATTCTCTTCACCTCATCCTCTATGATCTCTTCCACGCCGTATCTTACAGCCAGATCCGTTATATCGATATTGTTCACCTTTTCGTCCAGGATCAATTTCCTAAATATCTTTCTCGGACGGGGGTTCAGTGTATCTATTCTGATCGCTTGTATCAGAGCTTCAAGGTCCGTGATATCCTTCCTTGACCTATTGTAAGTATAATAATCCCTGTCAGTTACGACGTCGTATCCCTCCAAGGCTAGGAAGCTGTATGCAGCAGGCCTGTATTTTTCATCATTTACTGGACCTTCGAATGAGAATATTATCGTTTCACCATCATTGAAGAGTATCAAGGGGTTGGTCAAATCCTTACGCAGTTCATCCGAAAGAAGATATCTGGAATAAGCTGAAAGAAGATCCCGAAGATCCGGGAAATTGCGATTTATCGAATATTTACCACCATGACCTTCCTTCCAAATTATACCTGTTCTTCTCCATTTTTTGATGTATTTGGTCACGGTGATCCTTGATAGACCTGTCCCCGTTCGAATATCGTTAATAGTCGCTCCATTGCCCGATATGGAGACCAGGATCAGCAGACCGTTTCCTCTGAACAGATCAACACAATCGATGTTCTCTCTCCCCAGAATAAAGGATCTGAGTTTATTCCCTATCTCATCTCCGGGAATTTTCACGAACCTCAACCTCCCATACCTCTCGATCTCTATCAAACCGAGATCAGCAAGGTGAGATACCGACCCCGATATTGTGGAAAGTGATAGATCGATTTCTTTTCCAATTTGACTCATTGTCATACCTTTTCCGGCTATCTCTTTCAAGATCTTGATCTCTGTCTCGGAGAGATAATTTTCACCCATATGTATAAAATCACCAAAGTATTATTTAAAGACTTCGGATTTATTTCACAAATGAGGGTTTTATTCCATAGTGGCCCACCTGTGGGTCGCTCTCCATTCATACCACATAAGGCATAAAGCCGGCTGTACCAAATGAAGAATGTGTTGATATGCGGAATTTGAGCTTTGAGCTTTGGACCTTGGTCTTTGATCTCATAACCCATGAACCTTGAAGCGACCCAACCTATTCTGGCGCATACCAACAACAATCTTCAAAAGGGACAGCCTTTGACCTGCCTTATCTTGGTAGCCGGTCAACTACATCGATCGTGTTGTTGGCTTTCGCGATCAAAGCATCAAGTTCGTATTTTCTTCCTTCCATTTCCTCTATCTTCTCCATTATTTCCTTTTTGGAGATCTGTGAAATGTAATCCTTGGCCTTGGGACTTGAAAGGTGAAATAATGACCTTCCCTCTGGATCTTTCCTCAAGAGGTCATTATAACTTTTCAATTCTGACCTTGTATCCCCAAGTTTGATTATCGCTTCCTGTAATATCATTCCATTCTCAAGAAATGATATGCAATTTGTGTATATTATTCGAAGTTTCAGATCCTCGATCTTCTTCATCTTTTCAACTATCTGGTCCTCGAGGTTTCCGAATATCAATTCCGGCTTTTTTCCCTCAACATAGTACATGGTCTGTTCCCGAAGGGATATCAATCTCGAAAGAGCGTTTTGAGCTGACTTTTTCTCGCTCAATGCCTTGCCTATCTTCATAAAAAGGTTAATAGCGACCTGATATCGGAAACATAAAGCGATTAAAAAAAAGATTTACTAGAAAGAATGAACTCGATACAACTATCCACGACCTATTTGTGTCCGAAATTTGCCCATATTATTTCAAGTCGGTATTATCTGGCCAACCTTAAAAAGGACATCCATTTCAATTTGGGTGGTTGTGGCATTTCATTTTCCGAATGCCACCTGTCCCCGCAGTCCCAGCACGATAGAAACCTCTCGTTGGTATCCATATTGGTGGTGAAGGATATCGTGTCCGAGCTGCATGAGGGGCATCTCATTTCCGGCACACCGCTTCCGAACATAATATCTGAAGGGTTGGATCGTATACGCCGTTATCCCCTTAATATTATAATTAATAACGAATAATGAAGTATTTGTTATCGTTTACCGACCATACGTCTCCTGAAGGAGCTTTCGGTCGATCTTGCCGTTTTGGTTCTTCGGAAGCGAGTCGAGTATGATGATGTCCCTGGGGACGAGGTACTTCTCGAGGTTGTTAATGCAGTGCAGCTTAACCTTTTCCTCGTCAAGTCCCCCCTCGATGGACAGGACCGCAACAAGTGAGGCCCCCATCACCGCATCGTCCTTCCTGATGATCGCAGCCTCCCTGACCCCCTGTAGGGTATAGATCGCGTCCTCGACCTCCCTGGGGGACACCTTCTCCCCGCCGATCTTGAACACGTCGTCCTTTCGTGATATGAAGAAAAGGTCCCCCTCGCCGTCCATCTTGAAGATGTCCCCTGTAAAGAGGACCTTCTCGAAGGGATAATAGCCTTCCTTGAGGACCTTGGCGGTCTCCACCTCGTTGTTCCAGTAGCCCTTCATCAGGTTGGAGCCCCTGACAACGAGCTCTCCCGGGGTATCCGGGGCCTCTATCCTCTTCCCTTCCTCGTCCACGAGGAAGACCTCCGTATTGGGCATCGCCCTGCCGACGGAGTTCGGCTTGATCAGGACCTTTTCCGGTTCGAGGTATGCGATACGCTTGCATTCCGTCAGGCCGTACATCGAGAATATCTTGACCCGGGGCAGTTTATCATGCAAGCCCCTGATGGTCCTTTCTGGAAGCTTCTGGGCCGTGTTCGTGATATATCTGAGCGATGAGAGACCATCGATGTCAAGGTCCTTCATCTTCAGGATTATCTCGGCAATGGCGGGGACAAGGGGAAGACCTGTCACCTTCTCCTCCCTTATCCTCTTGATCACGCTGGAAAAGAAGACGAAGTTCTTTTCAAGGACCAATGTCCCGCCGAAGCGGAACGTCATGAGGACCTGGTAGAGCCCGTAATCGAAGGAGATGGGAAGGACGTTGATCACGATATCATCCGGGGTGTTGCCGATGTAGGTGATTATCGAGGTCAGGGCCGTGCCCATGCTGAGATGGGTCATCGTGACCCCCTTTGGTACCCCGGTGGAGCCCGAAGTGTAGATTATCGAGGCGATATCCGCATCTATCAGCAGGACCTTCGGGGGGCCTCTGCCCTCCTCCAGCATCTCTTCAAAGGGAACCGCCTTCAGATCAAGACCGTCCTGGTCCCCCACGAAAATGATCGAGCGCCCCTTCAATTGGCCCGAGTTCTCGTCATATCGTCTTTTATCCGCAACGATAAAGCGGGGGTCCGAATTATCGATGATCGTCCGGAGCTTCCTACCCTTGGTTTCGGGATTGACGGGGATGAATATGCCCCCCGCCATCATGGTGCCGTATATGGACACGACGGCCTCGTACCTGTTCTCCAGGAAAACGATTACCCTGTCCCCCTTCACCAAGCCTCTGTGATGGAGGTTCTCCGAGAACATCCTTGAATCATGAAGGACCTGGCTGTAGGAAAACCGTTTACCACCGGTCACGATCGCTGTCTTGTCCGGGAACCTCTCCGCGGAGTCCTCGAGCATCTTCGGGATCAGTATGGTACCACCGGCCCTTTCAGAGGCTCGGAGGAGATTTCGAACATATTATTGTTTTTCTGATTTTTCCGGATATCCGAAATATCATCGGATATACGGGGCGGGCAATCGGTTTATCTACCCTGAGGATCATATCATCAACGGAGGAAGTGGATGAGGGGGCCCACAACATCTGTCGTATTGATCATCGCCATCTTTGTTTCCTTCACAGTATCAGGGACATTGGCGGCGGCGGGTGAGGCGGAAGATGTGCTTCCTCCCTCTGTTGAGCCCCGGCCCCCTACCATCACCGTGACCTTATCACAGGAGGAGATCGAGATCCGGACCGGTCCCGGGCATTCCGGACAAATTGTGGTGAATGGCACAGTGACCGTGGGGAAACCGATAGAGGCCAGAACCGATACTGTTTACGTTACCCTGAATATTCAATTGAACAGCCACGAGGTCCTAGGGAGTATTTTCCCGCAGAACCTAGAGTTCGGAATGAACACCGCGGAGCAGACAGAGACAATTTCGATCACACTTCAGGTTCCCCCCCTGATACCCTTCATCGATATCGATGGCACCTTTTCTATCAAAGGTGATTGGGCATACAAGTTCTACGACGGCGAGGGAAGCATTCCTGATACCTACGGACAGATCATACTCAGACCTTTTTGCCGGTTTTCAGGGGTCGTCTTGAACCAGAAAGACCTGGATAATGTTCCGGTAGGTTCCTGGAGGACCGCGAAGCTCGAGGTCATCAATCAGGGAAACTCCAGGACGACAATATCCCTCAGCGTTATGGAGGAGAACAGAACGCTGGAATGTGTCCTTGGCCACGATTCGGTGATCCTGGACCAAGGTGAGAGCACAACAGTCCCGATCAAGGTCAGAAGGAGTGAGGGAGGAGCAAAACCAAAGACGTATGTTCAGGGGATCAGGCTTCAGGCAAAGGACCCTGACGGACACACGATCATATATGATACCAGTATTACCATGAAGACCGTTTATACCCCCGGCTCATTCTTCAAATCCGCCCTTTTTAAATTTATCATTGCAGGGATCGTGGCCTTTGTGATACTGGTTGTCCTGCTGGCCTTCCTCGTGAAAAGGAGAAGAAAAAGGAAAGAGGCCGCGAAAACCGATCTTTTATTGTGAGACAAGGACCTCGCCCTTTAGATCCCGGTGGAACATGTATATGTCCAGGCCTTGTAAAGAAAGTAAATTCCGATCCCGACCATTGCGGCCGCCCCGACCTTCGCCAGGTATTTTCTGAGCCTTGGAGAGAATATGTCCCCCGCGATCGATGCGATGGCGATCCCCGCTATCGGATAGAGGCTGGATGAGAGAGCATAGGTAGAGGTCACCGCAAGCGATTCGAAGAATGGGAGGCTAACGATCAGAGGCAGTAAAAGGACCACCTTCAAGCAAGGTGTGGCTCCCCTCACGGCCCCCATGGCAAAGACCCCAAGAACACCGAACTTGCCGAACCTGGTATCCTGAGCACCAGATGAGGGTCTCATCTGCTTCCTTCGGCCTGGACCATTATTCCCGTCCTTTGACGGACATTGAGCGGAGGAGGGGCATTCGGAGCAATTATGGGCATCATGGTCCTCTTTGGGGTCCGATCCCGGGCTGTCGCCGCATTCCTCGCAGGCCCCGCTCTCGCAGCTCTGGATGAGACCCAGTTTTCGGGACAGACCCGGAAAAACGAGAATCACCATACCGAAAGCGAGTGTCATCCCTCCGAATATGTAGAGCATCAATTGGGTATCTATCTCGATCAGGAAACCGAAAAGCGCCATTATTACGCCGAACACCATGATCCCGGTTGTTCGGCCCGCAAGAAAGCCCAGGCCGGCCTTCAATCCCCTCCCGAGGAAGGTACTAAGCGCTATCACCGTGCACATGAATGTATTGCTGAAGCTGAATCCGATGAGAGCGGCACTGAGCAGCAATCCCATGTCCATGTAGGGGCCATTCCTCTGCTTATTTAGATTTATGTTCCCAGCATGGTACAACGATCAATCGGTCCAGCCATGAACAATAAAGCTTATCGTCAATGGTGTCCTTCCCTGGTCGCATCATTTCCCGTATAAATTGTGGTGGGTCTATGTCAGATAGGTCAGAGGACAGGGGGCTCCTGAAAGAGCTCGACAGGGAGAAGTACGCCGATCTTACCTTCATGCATCTTCGGAACATGTGGGCCGTTGACGGACTCTATTATCTTGGTATCGAGGAGCGCTTCGGGACGGAGGCGGCCACTGAGATCGATGCCTTCGTCTGGAAGGTCATGGGCAAGATCGAGGCCAGAAGGCTCCAGAAGCTCCTGGGATTGGGGGGCGATCTAGATTCTATGATCAAGGGCCTGAAATACTCCGGCTGGGCAATGGACCTCGACGACAAGCAGTGGGAGACAGCGGATGACGGCATACTGCTAAGGACCATAAACTGCAGGATCCAGATGACCAGGCAAAAGGACGGGCTCGAGGTTTTCCCCTGCAAGGTCGTGAGATGGGGCTTTCTCAAGGCCTTTGCCAGGGAGTTCAACGATAACATCGATGTTATCTGCAACCAGTGCCCCCCCGATACCCTAGAGGAGGGCAAATGGTGCGAGTGGAAGTTCGTTATGAAGGAGGCGAGATAATGAGAACGTCCGACGAATATTTCGAGAGCTTGAAGGCCATGAGGCCGAACGTCTACAAGTTCGGGGAGCTCATCGAGGATGTAACGACCCACCCGTCGACCAGAAGGTGCGTGATGGGTCATGCCCAGATCTTCGATTCGGCCCAAAAAGATGAGCACCGCGACCTGCTGACCACCACATCATCGCTCACCGGTGAAACGATAAGCAGGTACCTCTCGATAGTCGGGAACCCGGATGACATGGTCAAGAACGTCGACATGAAGAGGCTGATGTTCAATCTCACAGGAACATGCACCGGCGGTCGGTGCGTGGGCTTCAACGCGCTTAATGCGATGTGGGCGACAACCTACGACATCGACCAGGAGTTCGGGACCGACTATCACCGGAGGCTCAGGTCCTGGCTAGTGGATGCCCAGAAGCGCGACATCACACTTGCGGGAGCGTTGACGGACCCGAAGGGTGACCGCACGAAGCCCCCGCACCAGCAGGACGATCCGGATATGTCGCTCCACATCGTGGAGAGGAGGGAGGACGGTATCGTTGTAAAAGGGGCAAAGGTCATGATCGCTGGCGTTGCCGCCGCGAACGAGATCTTCGTCCTCCCGGGTACCGGATACAAGGAGCCGGATGCCGATTATGCAGTATCCTTCGTGATCCCGAGGGATATCGAGAGGCTCACCATCATCGAAGCCCGCCACCCGTCGGATTCACGGGACCATGAGTGCGGATTCGACAATCCGGTGGAATACGGGGGCATCACTCAGGCATACCTGATCTTCGACGACGTTTTCATACCGAAGGAGCTTGTGTTCATGGCGGGTGAGTGGAAATATTCCCTCAACGCGGTCCTGAACTTTATAGCCCCTTACCGTTCCGCCATCGGCGGCTGCGTTGCAGGCCAGGGGGACGTCATCGTAGGAGCAGCCGCCCTGATGGCCAGGGCGAACGGCCTGCACGAGAAGGTCTTCAGGGAGAAGCTGACCCAGATGATCATCAACAACGAGACGACCTACGGCATGGGCATCGCTGCAAGCGTCATGGGGAAACGGCATCCCTCCGGGGTATGGATCCCTGACGCCAAGCTATCAAATGTCAACAAGGTCCACGTGGCCACCCTTCCGTACGAGACAAAGAGGCTCGCCCAGGACATCTCCGGAGGCATCGCGGAGACCGGATGCATGCCGTCCTGTGAGGACATGCACTCCCCTGTTTACGGAGAGCTTCTTCAGAAATACATGAAGGCGAACGTCGATGGTGATACGAGGACCAGGATAGCAAGGCTTGTCGAGTGGCTCACCATCGGGGGAGGGGTCCCGGGATGCATGCATGGAGGTGGCTCCCCGGACGGAGCGAAGCTCATCATAAACCTGCACTCCGACCTGCAGTCCTATATTGATCTGGCAAGGAACGTGGGCAGGATCAAGGAGGAAGTGGCCGCCCCCGAGAAGAAGAGATGAAAGTGAGGAACATGGCAGCGAACCTCTCGATCCTGGAAAGGCTCTTTTTCACCACCATCAGACTTTCCGGCTTAGACGAGAATGACAACGAGATGTTCGCAACCGCATTCTTCTTCAATCACAGGAAGGCCGGGAAGGACCACCTTTTCCTTGTTGCGAATGGTCACTCAGTCAATGAGATGGAGAGATGCACGCTCAAGTTCCATTCCAGGAAGAGAGGGGGCCCGGACCTAGGAAATACCGTCGAGCTCAAGGTGGATGACTTCTGGAAGAGCTGGCACAACCATCCAAACGATCTCGACATCGCGGTCATGCCGGTATCCCCTCTGCACGAGCTTTTAATGGAGAAAGGAGCCAAGGTCTACATACAGAGCATCAGCAGCGACCTCATACCCTCCAAAAGGGAGCTTGCCGAGGAGATACAACCCCTCGAGGACGTCTATTTCATCGGGTATCCCAACGATATCTACGACAAGGTCAACTACCTCCCCGTTGCCAGAAAGGGAACCACCGCCACACCCCTTACGGTCGACTTCGAGGGGAATCCATGGTTCCTGCTTGATGGAGCGATCTTCCCCGGATCGTCCGGAAGCCCCGTGATGATGATCGACCAGAACGGCTATATCGACCGCCACAACCGCTTCGTCCCCGTAAGGAGGGTCTTCTTCCTCGGAATACTCAGGAGCGCTTACACATATATCGACGAGAGGGACAGGAGAAAGAGCAAACCGAAAGTGGTCTACCGACAGATGATGGACCTCGGGGTGATCATGCGCTCGAGCGCCCTCAGGGAGACCATCGATGACTATCTCAAGGACAGCGAGACCCTGAGCCTCAGAAGCAGGCTGACATCGAGAATACGCGACAGGCTTGGTCTCAACCTTCTACCCCTGCCGCTCATCAAGTGAACAATACCGCGATAACGGTTAAGTAGATAGACCAGTTTCTGACCCCGTCTGAAGGTTCCCCTAGAGTCCCCTTTGGGGGAGGCCTTCTACACAGGGACGGCAGGTGTTGGAATTGAAACCCCTCGAGTGCAAGAGTGACATTTCAAAGGATTACGAGACCCTCTACAAGGAGTTCAAGTGGGAGGTCCCAACATACTACAACTTCGGTTTCGAGGTGGTGGACCAGTGGGCGGAGGACCGAACGAAGATGGCACTGGTGTCCATACACGCCGATGGTGAGAAATCCAGTTATCATACATTCTACGACCTAAAGGTCCTCTCAGACAGGTTCGCCAACGTCCTTTTGGAACTCGGCATAAAGAAAGGGGACCGCGCGCTGGTGATGCTGGAATCGATCCCGCAGTGGTACGTTGTCATGATAGCGATGTTCAAGCTCGGCGTCATACCCATGCCGGGAACGGTCCTGCTCACCTCCAAGGATATCAGGTACAGGATAAACAGGGCAGAGGCGAACATGGTCATAACGGACGTCAACCATGTAGGCAGGGTCGAGAGGATCGCTGCCGAATGCCCGACACTTATACACAAAATGGTCGTGGATGCCCCCGTGATGGAGTGGCTATACTACAAGGAAGAGATGTCCAGGGTGCAGAGCGAGCTCGATATGGATAGGGTGGAGAAGACCCGGTCGGACGATCCCATGCTCCTCTATTTCACTTCCGGGACCACCGGGAATCCCAAGATGGTCCTTCATACCCATGCCTACCCGATCGGTCACCTGGTCACGGCGAAGTTTGCACAGGCCCTGACCTCGTGCGATCTCCACTGGACCATCTCGGAGACGGGGTGGGCCAAAGCGGCATGGGGAAAGCTCTTCGGTCAGATGATAGTGGGAGCGGCCATCATCCAGTGGGAGACGCCGGGCCGGTTCGATCCGGACGGGCTCCTGCGTGCAATGGAAAGATACGGCGTCACTACATTCTGCGCCCCGCCCACCGTTTACCGGCTCCTCATACAGCAGGACCTGAAAAAGTACAACCTGAAGCTTCGCCATTGCATGTCGGCCGGGGAGCCGCTTAACCCCGAGGTCATCAAGGTCTGGAAGGACACCTTCGGCCTGGACATATATGACTTCTTCGGACAGACGGAGACGGTCTGCGTTCTTTCAAACTTCCCCTTCATGCCGATAAAGTACGGCTCCGTCGGGAAGCCGACACCGGGGCACGACGTCCGTATCGTGGACGATGAGGGAAATGAGATGCCCCCGAACCAGGAGGGGAACATCGCGATATATCTCGGCGGAACAAGACCTCCCGGTCTGCTGAAGGAGTACTGGAAGGACCCCGAGGCAATGGAGAAGGCGTTTCACCACGGCTTCTATTTCACGGGGGACAGGGCCTACAGGGACGCGGACGGCTACTTCTGGTTCGTGGGACGGGACGATGATGTCATAAAATCATCCGGATACCGGATAGGGCCCTTCGAGGTGGAGTCTGCCCTCATGGAGCATCCTGCGGTCGCCGAGTGCGCCGTGGTGGGGGCTCCGGACCCGAAAGGTGTAAGGGGGATCGTCGTCAAGGCCTACATCATCCTTGCCAGGGGATATGAGCCAACGGAAGCCCTGACCAGGGAGATACAGGAGCATGTCAAGAACACGACCGCTCCCTACAAGTACCCGCGGATCATAGATTACGTCAAGGACCTCCCAAAGACCATCTCGGGAAAGATAAAGAGGAAGGAGCTCCGGGAAGAGAGCAGCGGATGAGGATCACTTCTTCGGGGGAAGGGCCTTCTTTCTGCTCTTTCCACCTTCCAGTTCCTTTCTGCCCTTCCGGCCGTCCGTCATCCGCTTCCTGGGGGTCTCGATCATCTCCACGGATTGTTCCTTCTCCCTTCTATCGAGCCTGTAATAGGAATATCCCATCGCAGCGATTATCACAAGGAGGATCACCACGAAGATCACCATCAGCAGCTGGACATTGGAATCCTCCTCTCCGTTGGAGGATGTGGGGGGACCCGGGATATTGCTCGGATCAACCACATGGATCGTTAGGGGTCTCGTGTAGGAGCTGATACCGTCCAATGAAATGATGGTGATGTTCAAAGATACCATCCCCTCCCTGGAGTCCTTGGATGCATCCACGTGGAAGGTGGTGTTCACCGAGGAGCCCGGAGCGACCTCTATCTGGTTCGTTCCCAGGGTGAGCTCCAGATCGGACCTCTGCATTGCATCCCCGTCGACCCTTATCTTCATATTGTCGAAGGTGAACCCGCGATTGGATATTGTCAGGTTGATGGTAACCCCGCTGTCCTGGTATACGACCACAAGGGTCCTTTGGAGATTGAGGACGGGATTGTATACGCCGATGGACATCGTGAAGTGGGAGATGGGGGCGAAATCCTTGCCGTCGGAGGATAGGATGTCGATATAGTAGACACCTTCCTGAAGGGTCGACATGATGGGATATCTGGTATCCGTCAGCACCGAGGTCCACTGGAGTACATCGGAGCCGCCGTAGAACCTTCCTATCCGGATGAAATAGTATACGGTGTCGCCATCTGGATCCTCCGCGGGGGTCCAGCTTATGGTCGGGGTCCTGTCGCTCGTGGCCTTTGGCTCGATGTCCATGACCGGTTCCGGGGGATAGTTCGCGTCCGTCGATATCAGAAGGGTCGTGTTTGATATCGGACCGTCCAGATCGTTGGCCGAAGGGACTATCTCCACGAGGTATATGTGGCCGGGTATGAAGAGCTGGTCCGGTTCCGGGTCCCAGTATGTGTTCCCGGGGATGACATCCTCATCGGTGACTATGAATTTCTTGTCGAATGTATCATAGACGGAGATCCGGTACGATACGAAGTCGCCGTCGGGATCGAATGACGGCGACCATGTGATATGAGGTCGGACGGAACCCGATACCTTTGGCTGGATCGAAGCGATCTTGGAAGGGGGCCTGTCGGTGACCTCGTCGATCTTTTCCCGGATGACGATCTGCACGTTGGCGGATTGGCCTCCATTGCCCAGCAGGTCCCTTGCCCTCACCCGGACGAAATTGTAGTACCCGAAGGCCAGGGAAAGGTTGAAGGATATCTCCACCGCATCGTCAACGATCTCGTAGGTGCCCATGATCGTCGATAGGTTCTGCCAGGGGAGGAAGTTCCCGACCCCGTCAAGGGAGTAGGAGACCTCGGTACGGTTCGGGTCCACGCCTATTCCGTTGTCGGTTATGCTCGCCCTGAAGCTAACAACTGTATTGTGGAACACGGCCCCTGACCTCGGGGAGGTCATATCGACGGCCGGACCGGATGCGTCCACCCAGACGCTGTAGGTCTCGCTGACGGAGTATTCCTCTTCCTCACCACCGTTGCCCAGCATGTCCTTTGCCCTGAACCTGATCAGGTTCTCCTTCCCCTCGAGGAAGGTCACGTTCACGTCGTAAAGGGAGGTCAGGTTATCGATGGGATAGACGTTCCCCTTTCTCTGCCATCTGTCCCATTCCCCCTTCTCCTCCTGATAGGTCTGGTAGAAGATGGACCAGGGGTCCACCCCCGAGAGGTCGTCGCTGACCATTACCTGGAAGTTCACTATGTTGGAATCTATCCAGGCACTCTCTCCTGGTTTCAGCAGCTCGAACGTGGGCCCGGTCTCATCTATCCTCGGCAGGTTCTCAAGGGGCGTCTGAACTATTGTCTGGTTCCCCGATGCTGCCTTTGCGGAGAAGTAGAAATAGATGTCCAGGTCCCTCTCCACGACTATCGAGCAAAGATAGGTCTCTCCGTTGCGGTAGTCATAGTCCGGGGCAGGGCTCTTCCTGAGGTTCATCTCGAAGGGGGAACCGGGGTACGGGAATACGGAGCCTCCAAGTGTCCTATAGAACAGGTTGACCTTGGGATAACCGGCCCCGGGCGGGTCGTTCTCGACGTCATAGTACGTAACCTTGAAGTTGTAGGTATCTCCCACCCCCCCCATCTCCGGATCTACCTGGCCGTCTTCCAGGGAAGGTCCGAAACCCTCCTCCCCGGACTGTGTGGTCCGGGTGAAGAAGATGTCCACCTGGCCCTCCCTTCTGTTATCGGTCCAGACGAAGTATCCGAGACCCCCCCTTCCGACCGCAACCGCCGGATCTTCCTGGGTAGACCCCTGCACGGGCTCGTTCACGGTGTAAGCACGGTCCAGGGTTCCATTGCTGTAGAGCCTCGTCATCATGATGTCGGATTTGTAATCGGAGACCCCGGGGGACGATGTCCACGTTATGGTCGAATTGCCTTCGTCATCCAGTGCTATCCTTGGTGAATACTGATGCCCGGATGTCGAATTCGGATGTAAGCAGGTATCGATGGAGAACGTCACACCAAGGTCCGAGGACCTTGCCATGTATATGTCCGAAGAGGTTGAACGGGGATCCTTCCAAACGATAAGAATATCCGTGCTGTTGGCGGCAATGTCGGGCTCGTTCTGGTCGGAACCGGTCGGGTCCTTGCTGATCCTGATGGACTCGTCGAATGTCGAGCCTCCGTCGTAGGAGGATGCCAGGTAGATGTCCTCGTCCCACACCCTGTCGTCCGACCAGGTCACATGGACCCTCTGGTCCTCGGGAAATGCGACGGCCGGAGCGATGCACATGTAGGTGGTGGTCACATCGGATATCCTGACCGCTGTTTGGAAACCGGACCCCCTGTCGACCGATCCGTAGATCTGCGGGTAACCTGTCCTGTCCCTCGTGTCCTCCCAAACGACCGCAATGTTGCCTCCGGGGGATATATCGATATCGGGATTCATCTGGGTCCCGAGGAAATGATCGCTCACCTTCTTGTTGGTGGAATATGACGAGCCCCTGTCGGTGGAGACCGTGCTGTATATCATCGACCTGCCGTCCCTGTCGTCGCCCCAGACAACGACCACGGTCCCATCCTCCATGATCGCCGCCCTGGGCGAGAGCTGGCTGGACACATCATCGGAAAGTGTTGGGGTCCTGGACGTGTCATCGACCCTTATCTCCGGACCGAAGGTCAGCCCCCCGTCATGGGACGCTCTGGAAAATATGTCCCAGGTGCCGTGCCTCTGGTCCTGCCAGAAGATGTAAACGTCGTTCCCGCTCGCGACGATGTCCGGTTGGGCCTGCGCCGCTCCCTCGAGGTCCTTGTTGATGACCCTGTCCTTCTCGAAAGCGATCGAACCTCCCGCATCCTCTCCGCAGAGGAACAGCAGTGGGACCGGGGCCGAGATCAGAAGCAGCATCGTCAGGATGGTCCATGTCCTGTTCAGGTTCAAGGTCCCACCCCCCATTCGTCCTCATCTTCCTCCCCTTCTTCCAGGTCCAGGTCCTCGAGCTCCATATCCTCGATCTCCTCCTCATCGTAAAGGTCGGCCTCTTCCTCGTCGATGACCTCGATCTCCTCCTCGACGGGGATCAGCTCGTCGCCGAAGCCTTCCCCATCCTCGTCTTCTTCCTCATCTTCCTCGTAATCTTCTTCCTCTTCCTCGTCCTCTTCCTCCTCTTCTTCCTCCTCATCCCAATCGAGCTCTTCGGAATCCCCGTAAATGTCCTCCTCATCCTCGAACCGGGGCAGCATCTCCTTGGACTTCTTCTTCTTCCTGCCCTTCTTCATGGCCTTCTCCATGTCGGTCTTGTCCTTTGCGGAGAAAACCGTCCCGCACTTCATGCAGTATTCGTCGGAAAGCCTCGCATCGGACCCGCAGTACGGGCATACCGGGACGAAGAATTCGGGCTCGTAACGGGCCTCGACGAGGGGTTGTCCAGGTTCCGGCAGAGTTTCGAGGTCCCTTCTGGATATCAGGAAATAGACCGAGATACCTCCGATCAGAATACCGAAAAGGAGAGCTATCACGAGGAGAGGAAGCCACTCCTCGAACCAATCCCACATGTTGCCCTGGTCCGAACCGCTATCGTCATCATCGCCCTCATCCTGCTCCACGGTCAGCAGATATCTCTGCGATTCCACGATGTTCTTTCCATCGGAGACCACGAGCCAGATCCTGTGGACACCCGGCCGCACGAGTGAAACGTTCAATATCATTCCGTTTCCGAGACCCTCGCCGGAGGGGTATTTCTCGAGGTCCGAGAACCAGCTGTAGGTCAGGTTCATTCCCTCCGGGTCCAGGGAGGGAGAGCCGTCCAGGATGATCGGATCACCCTGGGTGATGACCTCCGTTGCCGGATATATCGCGAACTCCGCCGTCGGCGGAAGATCGATCTCCTTTACCGCAACCTCGAGGCTCAACGGGGTCGAGACAACGAAACCGTTGCCCGCCATATCCTTCACCCGGAACCTGATGAGATTGAAGGGGCCCTCGTCGAGCTTGAGGTCCACCTCCCCTGCGAAAAGACCGCTTCCACGGTCCTCCAGTCCATCCACCGTTGTCCAGGGCGAGTAACCTCCGACACCGTACTGTACCCATCCGCTTATGGTCGAGAGGGAATATTCAACATCCGAGATCTGGATGCCTGAGCCCTCCTCCCTGATGAAAGCCGTCACGGTCACATCACGTTTCTGAATGATGCCCGAACCGTCGGGGGAGAAGCTCGAGAAGACCGGGAGCTCATCATCGATGAATATGGATATCAGGTCGCTCTCCACCGTATTGCCAGCGACATCGCTCACCGTCCACTGAGCGAAACCCCAGCCCCTGTAGGCCGGCAGCACTTCCACCAACGGGGAAGCGCTTGCCCCGGCCCCGGAGAGTCCGACCGTTGTCCAGGATGTGGTATATATCTCATCCCTGGACCCTATCCTGTATTTTATTGAATCAAGCAGCAATCCGGACCCGGTATCCTCCATGTAGCATCCGATGGAGAATGATCCGGTCCCCATCATCATACCGTCCTGATCGCCCACATCTATGGTGGGGATCCCGGTGTCCATGTTGAAGGAATACGGAAGGGAGATCGATATCTGACCCGCAAGGTCGCTCACCTTCCATTGAATGTAATGTCCGAACCCGTTTCCCACAGGTGCGGAGGTATTGAGTACAATGGAGTCACCCATGTTGATCGATGATCTCACGTACATCCAATCCGACAGCAACCTCACGTCCGCCCTGTACACCCTGTACATTGCAGTGGACAGGTCGAGACCGGCACCGGTGTCCTTCACCCTTATCGAGAAGCTGTTCGTATCCTCTGTTATCCACGAGCCGTCTCCCGGACGAGCCTCGGTGAACCTCGGTCCATCCACGTCCAGGAGCATGGTCCTGTTCTCCAGGGGGCCCTTGTTGCCAGCCTTGTCATAGGCAAAGAACGAAAGAGTGTAGGACCCGCCCGGAAGGAACAGAAGGTCGCCGGGAAGCAGGTTATCCATCTCGGATACCAGCTCCATACCGGCATCAAGGACGCGAAGCGTGTAGTTGGAAATACCGGAGCCTCCCTGGTCCAGGACATCGGTCCAGAATATCTCGATGACCTGATCGTCATCGATGTTGGAAATGCCCGATTCCAGGCCGTCCGGGAAAATATTGAAGGAAGAAACCGGAGGAGGGGGGAGCGAGTCAACATCCAACCTGAACGTCTGATCGCCATTCCAGACGGCACCGCGGGGAAGCGAACCGTTGGACAATCTGAAGGAAAGACCGCTTCCCCAGATCCCGCTGCCCGGAACTGTAGTTATCGGATCGAGGAAGGAGCCGTTCATCGAGGACGAACCGATGGGGATCCCGTCAGGCCTCAGGAGCTTCACGACGATCTTCGAAGCATTGGCTCCGAAGGTCATCCCTGTAAGACCGTGAACCAGGGAGATGTTGGATAACGTTATCTCCGAATCCGCCTTCAGCCAACCCTTGACCGGGGAACCGGATGGATCGAGGACCTTCATCCCGCTCATATCGAGTCCGACCTCCCTGTCCACGACGAACTCGCTGTTGAGGTAGTTGGAATGCACCCCGGAGTAACCGTCAGCTGTGGTAACGATCAAGGTGGGGTCCGGCAGGTCCCAGCCAACATCGACGGCGAAATCAACGAACCATGACTGGACGCTGTCCGTACGTGCCCAGCTTGCCGCCTTGTCCAGGATGATCTCGTTCTCGAAATCACCGGTCGCCGCCAGCGAGAACGTTTCTGTCTGTGTATCGAAGGCCAGCTCGGCGGAGCCGGCAGCTCCCTCCGATCTGATCTGGACCGATAACTTCTCCATGTCCTGGTATCCGGCGAGGCTCCTGGCGTTCACCTTGAACATAAAAGGCCCTTCTCCTGGGGCCAGAACATCCTGCGATCTCTGGAGCGGTCCGGCTATCGCCGATCCGCCGGATATTTCCAGAGGCATCGCCCTTATGGGCAGGTAGAAGAGGTCCTTCCCTTCCCAGTAATATACCGCGCCGGGACTGTTCCCGTCACCCATGGGATCCGCGCCGGGCGCTCCGATGAACATATCGTACCTGCCGTCCCCGTTCACATCATCGCCCGCAATGGCGTAACCGGCCTCATCATTGTACATGAAACCCGAGATGATGGGAAGTGAGGTCGTATTGATCAGAAGTGACGATGAGAAGAGCGAGTTGGGAAACACGAAGATACCCCCCGTGACCAATCCGCTGGAAACATCCCTGTAACCCTTTGCACCGATGAGGAGGTCGAGCTCCCCGTCGCCGTCGATATCTCCGATATCGACAGCCGAACCCGTTCTCTGGCTTTCCTGATCGCCGCATATCGAGACGTTGTATTCGCTCCTCAGGGATATCAGCCCCGAGGGAAGTTTAGAGGCGAGGAAGGAACCCTCGAGGATGTACACGTTCCCACCCTCCTTCTTCGACCTCTGGAACCCGTCCCCGCTGGGGCTCCCCAGGAAGAGTTCCGCCTTTCCGTCGCCGTCGACATCCTCGGCAGCCAGGGTCGATCCGACCTCGTCGTAGGGCCATGGTCCGAACACCCTGAGGCTCGGCTCCGTGGTGAGGTCGATGTTAGAATTCCAGGTGGACCTCCCCTCCAGGATGTAAGCGACCCCCTGGCGGGTTATGGCGCCTGCCTTGGATTTGGGAGCTCCTATCACGAGATCGTCGATCCCGTCATCGTCTATGTCCGAGATCGCAAGGGACTCACCGATGAACTCGTTGTCCTCGGCCCCGATTATCTTGACATCGTAATTGTTCCGGGACTTGATGATCGAGCCCGAGAGGGGTCCGAACATGATATAGACCATACCCGCATGATACCGATTTGCCGTTTCCTGACCCGGATCATACGGTGCGCCGAAGGCCAGGTCGTCGATGTTATCGCCGTTGAGGTCCCCGACGGCAACGGAAGACCCAATCCTCTCCACGTTGTATCCTTCATAGGTGAGGTTCGGGGCCGATGCCATGTAGGTCCTCGATCCGCCCCAATATATGCTCACACTCCCCGCATCATTGTACAATCCATCTATCTGATTGAGGGGGGCTCCAACCACAAAATCCGGATATCCGTCGTTGTTGAGGTCACCGGTGGTCATGGACCTGCCGAACTCCGAGGTCTCCACCGCGTTGTTGTAATATATGTCCCCGTCGCCCGCTGCGAAATATCTCCCGCTCCATCCTTCCGGTTCTCCGAAGAAGAGGGTCACGTATCCGACCCTTTCGGGGCCGCCCCCGAGGGGGTCTCCGACGACAAGGTCGTCGTTGCCGTCCTGGTCGAAGTCCGCGACCACCATCACGGATCCGAACTTCGAGGCGTTGAACTGACCCACGAAGGATGCGTCGAATGAGCTTTTCAGGGAAAGGACGCTCACTAGTCCGGTGCCCGTAGATGGTCCAAGGTCGACCTCCTCGAACGCGGATGAGATTATGACCTCCTCCATCCCGTCAACGACCATCTCCGAAACGGCCATGCCGGAGAACGCCCCGCTGTCGGTGGTCCTTCCCTTGAAGGCCCGGACGGAATCCTGGAAGGTCATCGTGCCCGGGACCGTGCCGTCCAGGTCGAACACGTATGCCTCCCCGCAGTTGGGCTGTAGATTATCCACTCCGTCCCCACCCGGAGCGGTTATTATGAGTTCGTCATAACCGTCGGAATCCATGTCGGCTCCGATGGTCAGCTTGCCCCAGTTGTCCGAAGAATCGACGCCATAGGTCGTGACGTTGGCATCGGACCGGGTAAGCGTGATGTCGGAGGGGATCGACCGGCCGAAGAATATGTCGGCCTGGCCCACCTTCTTCCTCCAGACCTCGTAGCCAGTTGCATAGGGCAGGCCTATGACGAGGTCATCGCCCTCTTTTCCGTCAAGGTTGGAGTAGGAGAGCGAGGCCTCCTCCCATCCTCCCGGATAGAGGTCGATCTGGACATCGGCATCGAAATCTGCACCCTCATGGACCTGGATATCGGTCCCGGCCGGGACGCCGGGATATGTGAGGCTCCCGAGCTGGATCACGGCATAACCTCTCCCGCGGTATCTGTACGTGAAGGACAGGTCGTCCGTTCCGTCCCCGTTGAAATCACCGACGGCAAGCCCGTTGCCTATGTGCGTGGCAAAAATATCCACCGTTGAAACGGCCTCTCCGAAATATCTCACCATTGGGGGCGTCAGCGAGAGGTCGACGGTTCCTATACCGGCAGTGTTCCCCTCGATGATCTCGATCTCCCACGACCCTAAGCATTCGTTGGTGAACTGGGATACCCCGGGTTCCCTGATGCCGCCGTTGCCCTCGGTGCGGATGACCATGTCAATGCTTCCATCGGCGTTGAGGTCGCCCGCTTCGATACCGATCCCCAGGTGATCACCCACATCCCGGCCGTAAACATGGGCGAAAAGGGAGACCCTGTCTATCTCCATCGAAGTGCCGAATGCGATCCTCTGCTTTCCCGCGATCACGTAGACCTCGCCGGAATCCCTGCGGGCATCCAACGGACCGTCAGCGTACGGGGCCCCTATCAGGAGCTCGTCCCTGCCGTCATTGTTGAGGTCCATAACATGAAGTGAGTGACCGAACCAGTCATCAGCATCCCCTGCGGTGATGACCAGGTCAGCATCGTAATGGCCGACCGAAGTGAAAAGTTCGTCGGGCTCCCTGGCAAAGAACACCATCACCGCCCCTCCACCTGCTCCGAGGTCGGACTGCGGTGCTCCGATCGCTATGTCATCCCTGCCGTCCCCGTCCAGATCTCCGGAGGCGACGGAGGTTCCGAAAGGAACGTCCTTCTCGCCTCCCAGGACCGTGAAGATATCATCCCTTCCAAGGACAGTGTATGAATCCAGGTCCATGGAGATTGGCAGGTCTGTAACGATATCGCTACCGATGGTTATCATTGGTATCGCCGATGCAAGAAATGTCAGTATTATTGCAAGGGCTACCATTCTGGGACTTCGGAACAAGTCTCTTCCTCCTCTTATGCTACGTAGGGATCGGCTGACGGCCAGTACTAGAAGTACCCAAGGTACTTAACCCGATTTCAACCGTTACAGATTATAAAAAGATTGTGGGGCAGATGTGTATTGGCGCCCGGGGCCAGAGCCGGAACGCCGATAAAACTTATCTCATATCGAAGCACTGCCAATGGAGAAGATGAAGGAACACACAAGCATGAAGAGGTCTGAAATGACCACCAAGGACCTTGGTCTGAAGGTGATCGATGACAGGCACTGGCTCTACCGCAGGACCTGTCACGGCGATCCATCTAGAAGCTTCTGGTGGAGAGGGAGGCCCATGCCATTATGCTCGAGATGCACTGCATTCTATCCGATGGTCCCGCTGGGTCTTTTGATAGGTATTTTTCTGACATTCTTCTTCGACCCACCGTCCTGGCTCGCACTTCTGGTGTTCTCGATACTTGAGGGGCCTCTGGTCATAGACGGCCTTTCACAATATCAGGGGATGAGAAGTTCCAACAACCTCATCCGGGCGATCACGGGTGCGATGGCAGGGGCCGGGATCGGGGGCGGGATCGCCTTCATGGCCGTCTGGATCGCGGGCTGATCAGTAAAAGCTCTTGCATTTTGGGCAGAACCAGGATTCGACCCTTTCCTTGTAGGACATGCTCGCCCCGCAAACAGGGCAGGATTCTCCCTTCTTTCCTTTCTTGTCCTGGTTCATGAACATGGAGTCATATGACGGCTGTTTGTCCACGCCGGCCTGGTCCGGGCTGGTGAAATCGAACTCGTCATCACGGGCTGCGATATCCTGGCCGGTACCGCATTCCGGACATCTCTTGGAACCCTTGGGGATCTTTGCCCTGCAGTTCCAGCACTTGACCTTCGGGACCTTCTTACCGGGCCTTGGCTCTATCTCCTCTTCTTCCTCTTCTTCTTCTTCCTCTTCATAGCGCCTGCTAGGCCGCTTGATCTTCTTCTTTCGGGGAGGCTCTTCTTCTCGATAGGCTGCCTTCTTACCTATCTTTTTTTTTTCTTCTTCTTGCGAGGAGGCTCGTAATCCTCTTCCTCCTCCTCGTATCTTGGCTTCTTCTTCAATTTTTTCCGCGGAGGTTCGGGAGCCAGCCGCGGTTTCTTCTTTTTCTTGCGGACAGGGGGTTCGTAATCTTCCTCTTCTTCTTCCTCCTCCTCTTCCTCTTCTTCTTCCTCTTCCTCGGGTTCTTCCCTCAGGACCCCTTTCCGTCCGCAGTTATCGCACATGAACTTGAGTGGTCGTTTCTTGGAGCGTATCTTGATGGTATTGCCGCATTTACAGCGGATCTTGAGGACGTCATCGTCTTCTTCCTCTTCCTCCTCCTCTTCCTCTTCTTCCTCCTCCTCGTAGGAGGGGTCCTCTGATCTCCTGGAAGCACCCACTACGAAGATCTCCTCCTCGTCATCATCGAGGCTGATCGGACGATAACTCGATTTCACCGCTCCTTCGTCGCCTTCGCTGGAGATGTCGAAACCCCTGGCTTTCTTCTTGGGCTTCTCCTTCTTTTCCTCGACCGCTGCCTTCTTCTTCTTTTTCTTAGGAGTGATGTCCTCTTCCTCAACAGCTGCCTTCTTCTTCTTTTTCTTGGGCTTCTCCTCCACCACGGCCTTCTTCTTCTTCTTCTTTTTCTTGGAGGCCACGACCTCTTCCTCAACAGCAGTTTTCTTCTTTTTCTTCTTGGGCTTCTCCTCCACCACGGCCTTCTTCTTCGGTTTCTCTTCCTTCTTGGTGGAAGGTTTCTTCTTCTCCTTCTTGGGGGCCGCCTCCGGAACGCCGTATTTCTCCTCGTACTTCTTGGCAAACTTCTTTGCCTTCTTGGCAAGGTCGCCCTTGGGGACCCAGCCGCATTCCTGACATTTGTTGAAGGGATAATCCATCTTCGCCTGGCATTTCTTGCACGGGACCTTCATCACTTCCACCTCGGGGGATCGATACCATACATCATGAATAGAAAATAAAAAGGTTTCCCACTTTTATCGGTTTTTAATCGAGCTAAAAGGTCAAGACCAATAAAGTGGGAAACATAGCATAACCTTCACGGTGCGTCATCCATTGTCGGAGGTTCCATATCCTCTTCCATTTCGGATCCCATGTCCTCATCCTCAAGTTCGAGATCCTTTTCGGGGGGCTCGATCCCGGACCCGACCATTGCCGAGGTCCCGACCGAGGGGGTGCCCGGTGAAAGGCCCTCTCCAAGGTCCTCATCCATGGACCCCTCGTCCACCTCGTCCCCGGGAAGGTCCATGCCGCATTCGGGGCAGTAGGTCATTTCCTCCTCGAGAGAGGCCTTGCAGAACGGGCACTCCTTTTTATGAAGCTCCTCCATCTCGGACCAGGTAGGCTCCTCGGAGGCCTCTGTGGATGGTGGCAATCCCTCTTCCGCTTCCTCTTCCTTTTCCTTCTTCTTATTGAAATATACAAGAGCGGCGACCGCAGCCCCGATCATGACCACGGCGATGACAGCGATCAGGATGATCAGCCATAGCTGTGACCCATTCTCGGAAACCTCCGGGATGCTCTCGATATCGGTGGGATCCGAACCTTTCTCGTATTCCTCCAGGTTCGTATACCCGTCCCCATCGAGATCGCCCTGGGCATCGGAAGCCCATTTCGGATTCAATCCCCACTCCACCTCCTTTCCGTCTGGTATGCCGTCATCGTCCGTGTCCGGATTGTCGGGCTCGGTCCCTATCTGATATTCGACGAGATTCGTAAGACCGTCCTTATCGTAATCCTCCGCCGCATCGGTGTTGTCGGAAGGCGAAAGGAAATCGTACTGCAATTCGTAAACATCCGGGATCCCGTCCCCGTCCGTGTCTATATCCTCTTCCGAAATTGTCCTGAAATGGATCACCAGGTCAGGGGCCTCATTCCCTCTCAGGTCCATGATGGAACCCAGGGTGAAGGTGTAATTGGTGCCTCCGAGCAGGGAATCCTCGGAATAGAATGAGATCGTCCGGTTATCCAGGTCCAGGTTCGATCTCAACTGGACCGCCGAGCCTCCCTGAGGAACGAGGGACGATGTCAGTGAATCCCATCTGACCAGCTCAGAGAACCTCACCGAAATGAGAGGGCCTAGCTCCACATTCACCTCCCCGTCCTCCGGATAATTCGATATTATGCCCGGAGGGGTGAGGTCCGGGATCGATACTACCAGTGTGTATTCCTGATAGTTCCAGTTGCCTGCTATATCAAAAACCTTGATGGTCAGGAGATAGGAGCCGATATCGAGGTCCTTCACGAAACGGGTGCCGTGCACCTCCTCGTACGTGTAATTGTTAGAGACCGTCCATAGTACATCATCTATGTCGTTGTTGTCGGTGATGTTCAGGGTCAGATCGACAGCTTCCCCTTCATAGAACTGAAGCGTGTCCCCTTCATGACCCTCGAGGAACATCTCGGGAGGAGTGAGATCGATCCAGATATCGGAGGAATTGTACGGGCCGTCGTTCCCGGAAGGATCGATGGACCTGAACATGGCATGATGTTTACCCTCGCTGAGGTAGAAATAGTACTGGAACACACCGTCCGTTGTTGTCCATCTCGTGATCTTCCCATCGGGATCCACGAAATCCTTGCCGTCAAGTTTGATCTCTATAACGGTCCGGTTCTCGCCTGTGACGTTCACTTTGAAACCTACCAGTGAGGTGTTGAAATAGAGTGAACCTGGAATGTACTGTTCCGAATCCAGGGGGAAGAACTCAAGCCTGGGGGATACCGGAGGCGTTATGTCAAGGGTCGTGAAATGGACCGACGAGGAAGGTGGACCAATATTCGGGGTCTCCGCATCATCCACTGAGACTATCCACGCGGTCAGATTGGTCTCGGAGGGCAGATCCGTGACCTTATCGGTGGCGACCATGTGGCTGTCGATGTATTTGGACATGTTCCAGTTTCCATAGGTCTCCTTGACATGTATCCAGAAGCCGATCACATCATCGCTCGGGCTCGGATTCCACTTGAACTGCGCCCAGTCCCCTCCGAAATCCTTCAGGGTGAAGTTCCTGGGAGGTTCGGGGGGCACGATGTCCAGGGTCTTTCCGATGACGAAGCTTGTATTCCCGAGCGAGTTCGCATAGAAATCCTCCGACAGGATGCTGAATTCCCAAAGGGTGTCGTGGGTCAGGCTGTCTACCACCAGGCTTCTCAGTGAATCGTCCGCGTTGACATACCTCATCGCGGAGAGCGGCTCGTTGGTCCGTTTGTACATTATGTTGAACCACCTCAGATCGACGGGAGGGTTCGGAAGGTCCCAAAGGAGCTCGATCGTCGTACCGGTCCTGTTCCCTATCCTGAGGTTCTCGGGCATCGGTGGAGGGGTCTTGTCGACTAACCAAGTAAGGTTGAAGTTGTCCCCGACGAAGAGTCCGGGGTCTTTGATATCATATCTCCAGTAGGCGGCCTGCCCGCTGAGCTCCCACCTCATGGTTATCTCCACTCTCACCGAGGACGTCCCGCCGTTGTGCTTGTACTGGTTCACCGCTATCGGCGGCATATCGCCGTTATCATCCGTTTTCATATCCTTCATGACGGAATCGAACACGGTCCACTCCTCGAGTTCGTTGGGGTATTTCTCTCCGAAGATCTTCACCGTGGCACCGCTTATCCCGGAAAGGTCCAGGTCGCTTATCGCCTTGAAGAAGAACCACTTGCCCTCGTTGACCTCCGCACTTGTGGCGGCGGTGGCGTTCATGGGCGCATTGAAGGTGCAGTTCACGAGCCATGCGTAGGCGCCGGTCGAGCCCCTGAAACCTGCCGAATTTCCCATGATGGTCGAATTGTAGACGAAGGCCCTCGATCCCATTCCCATCGCTTTGACACCCCCGGCTGAACCCGTCATGACCAGATGCTCGATGATCCCGTATCCGCCCCTCGTCACATTTATCCCGTCGAAATAGAAGGAAGAATGGGACTTGTCGAGAGCGATCGGGGAAGCCTTCGTTCCCCGTGCTACGAGCTTCCCCTCGACCCAAATGCCGACGGAGGGGGGGAGGAGGACGGTAACGCCCGGATCGATCGTCAGTGTAACCCCCGAAGGTACGGTAATATTATCTTCCAGCAGGACCGGGGAATCGGATACCGTCCATCTTGTATTCCCCGCAAGCGTCCCACCGGGCACTGTGATGCCTGCGGCCCTCTCCGGAAGGACCGTCGAGAAAAGGCCGAACAGCGATGACAGCAGGAACAGCATCGTGATGGTGGATGTGATCATCTTTCGGGAACCCGCAGTGTTGTAATTCTCACGGCTCATCGGGACACCTCTCCAGTAAATTCACTCCATATGTGGGTGGACAGTAAGGGGGGAAAGCGGTAATAAATCTTTACCGTGCAGGATCGCAGGGTTGCTCAGGGAATGCTCCAGACCCAGCCCTTCCTGGCAGGGTCCATCCTTCCCCTGATAGAACCCTTTGACTTCAGTCTCATCAAGGTGCGGACGGCACCGTCCGGACAATCCTCCCCTCTCCTGTTGAACTCCTGCTCAAGCTCGGAAGTGGTCATCTCTCCCTTCTCCCTGAGTATGGCCAGTATCTTCTCATCTTCCGTCATGTCTCCACCTCCACTTTTCAGGAAACCTCCGGTTCTATCACGTCCACCACCTGGACCGCCTCCGCCGGTGGCCCTTCGTAAAGATCGATATCGTCATCGATGGACCGGTCGATGTCCATCTCCCTGTCTATCATCCTGGGACCGACCCGATTGCTGATGAATATGAGGCCTGCCATTGCCAATCCCCACTGCAGGAGCAATATTCCCAGACCGATCGCGCCTCCCATCCACCATTCCTCCGAAGGCGCAGTAAGTGTCTGTATCAGGAACCAGCCGGACATCCCCACTAGTTCGATGGGGATGATGAACCTGAACAGTATATCGAACCACCTTCCTACCTTTATGTCGTCATATCTGCTGTTAACAATGTTCTTGCGGAACCTGGTGATGCCGTATTTGAACACAAGATAGTAGATGAAGGCACCCGATACGATCAGACCGAGGCCCCAGACGAAGTCCTGGTTGTCGAGGAACACAGGCAGCGGAGTTCCGCTGACGGGCAGGATGATAAGGGCCGAAGGCAGACCCAGTACAAGCATGCCGGCGGTCAGGACCCTTATGGCCTTCTTTCGATCCCAGCCTGCGTCGACGAAGTTCTTGACGGCATTCTCGTAGGTGGAGATCATGGAGGTCAGGGCCGCAAAGGCCATTGCCAGGAAGAACATCACGGCGATTATCGGCCCACCGGCCATCTCACCGAACAGGCTGGGAAGGTAGATGAACGTCAGACCGGATCCGCCTTCCTCAACGGCGGCCTCGGCAAAGGCAGGCGAAGCGCTCACGCCGAAGACCGTTGCGAAGATCATGATACCAGCAACAAGTGCGATGGTGGTGTCCCCGAGACCGGTAAGAAAGGTGTTCAGGTTGGTATCGTCCTTCCGACGGGTATATGCACCGTAGGTGATCGCCATTCCCATCCCCGCACTGCAGGACCATGCGGACTGCGCCAGGGCGGATATCCATGTCTTGGCATTGAAAAGGGACTCCGTATGGGGAGTGAACAGGTAGGCAAGGCCGTTGAGCGCCCCCGGAAGGAAAAGGGCCCTGACCATCGCGACCACCAGAAGGACGAACAGGGCCGGAATGAGTATCTTGTTCACCCTTTCCACACCCTTCTCCACCCCGCGGTACACTATGACTGCCGTTATAAATATGGCCAGGACCTGGAAGAAGACCACGAGGAGCGGAGACTCCAGGAATCCTTCCCATGAGGCCCTTGCACCCTGGGCGCTGCTGAACGAGATAGAGCCAGTTATGGACCCGAAGGCATACCTCAATGTCCACCCCATCACGACCGCGTAGTAGAACCCGATCGCCGTGGATATCCACGCGAGCCAGGCTCCCATCCACGCTTTCTTTGGCCCCAGGAACTGGGCGAACGTCCCCATTGTCCCCAACCTTGTCTTCTTACCAATGTTGAATTCCACGAGGAGGATCGGGATCGACCAGAAGAAGAGAAAGATCACATACGGGATCATGAAGGAGCCCCCGCCGTTGTTGGCGACCTCCTTTGGGAACCTCCAGATGTTCCCGGTCCCGATGGCGGCGCCCAGGGCAGCCATCAGCAGACCCCAGCGGTTGGTGAACAGACCTCCCCCCTTGGAAGCCAGCCTAATTCACCCCCTTCTTTGATCTGAGGGCCTTTCCTATCCCGCCCACGAATCCCCCCCAGATAATACCGAGGGTGAAGAGCATGACGAAGACGGTCGCGGCCCCGAACTCCATGTAGAGCTCCCCTCCCTCCTCAAGAAGGACCGTATGGTACTGGTTCGGAGCGAAGGTCGGCTCAGTCACCGATCTACCCTGGGTATCCACCAGTTCGAAGTAATAGTAAAGCTCCCTGTCCTTCGATATCTTGAGGACCTCGGCGGACAGGTTGCCGCTCTCGTCCTCGACGACCGGAGCCGTCATCCATTCACCGTCCCCCCACCTGTAATGCACCCTGGTCCTGTCCAGGCTCATGGGTGTGGGATATCCCTCATCAACATACGAGAGGTATAGCCTGGCTCCGTCCCTGGTCTTTTCCCACCTTGTCGAGTTCTCGTCGAAACGGATGAAGCTCTCGTACGGATTTGCAGCGGCATGGCAGAGGTAGAGGGTCGGTTCGAGGTTGATCTGGCAGTTCTCACGGATCTCCTCTGCGGGTATGGTGTGCCTGGTCCCGACCTCGAAGGTGTACCCCAAGGTCCCGTACTGGGAATAGAACCAGTCATTGAACTCACCGGTCACCGGATAGAGCTCGTAGCCCTGCATCGGCCTGTACCCGTTCATCTCGGCCATTCTCACGCCGAGCTGCTCCAGGACAGCGGCATCCTTTGTCGGTTCCGGGGTGTTACCCCAGGGCCAGAGGACGAGCTGTGAATATGAATGATATGTGATCGCCACCGGAAATAGGTGCTCTTCCCCGAGCTTCCTCATGGCAATGGTCTCCAGGGAGGAGAAACCCCCGGCGGGGTCCTCGTCCACCTTACCGTCTCCGTCATTATCGATACCGTCCCAGGGGTCCTCGTCGACCCCCTCGTCCGGGCCGATGGGGATGTAACCCGGGCGCACGTCGATCGGGATCACGGCATCCCCGTCATCGTCCACGTTATCAGGCGGCCCCCTGTAGGAGCCTCCGCTTGTGACGACCACGTTCGAGCCTCCGGCCTCGTGCCATGCCCAACCGTAATTTCGATTGATATCGACACCGTATGAGACCGGGACAAGGTCGGGGTTTATCACCCCGCCGGGGCCGAATTCGCTTATATAGTTCGGCTCCCGGTTCTTTCTCCATCCCCTTTCGCTATCATGGGCATACTGGACCCCATCCGCATTGAGGATGGGTATGAAATAGACCTCCCTGTTGTCGACGATGAAGGTCGCGATGCTTCCGTTCTCCGTATCCTGCCCGTAGTTCTGGACGAGGAACGAGAGGACGTAAAGGGGAACTTCGTAGGAGATCCATTCGTTGCCGTGATGCGCTCCGACAAGCAGGACGTTCTCCTCGACCACCGGCCCGCCATCGTCCTCGAGACCGGGGTCGTCAGACAGCTTTAGGCACCACAGGTCCCGTCCCTCGTAGGTCCTTCCGATGGACCAGAGCTTGACAATATCCGGCCGGGTCTGCTCCAGGAACTGAAGGTACTCGGTCATGGAATTGTAATCGTAATAGGTGGTGAAGTTGCTCTCCTCGAGTATCCCGTCCGGTACCTGAAGGAGCGGGGTTCGGGAAGGGGCGGGACCGCTCGCCCGCCCTGCCTCGCCGGAGCCCCCGTTCAGGAACAAAATAGCGGAGCTTACCAAAAGCACCGTTATTAAAATGGTCCTTGAGCGGGGCCCGGAAATTTGGGAGCCCTCCATCGGGCTGGTAAGGTAGCCTGGTGTTATATCGTTTTCGATATTCTCCTGGGAAGCCGGTTTTACGGCAATTTCGAGGGTCCCGGACCCGTCCGGAAAGCCCACTCCTCCTGCACCTCCGTCACCGTCAGAACTTCCTTTAAAAAGGAAAATGAAGCTGCACTGGAAATGCCCCCCAATATTGAAATATCACCATCATGATTAGGCCTTATCCCCGCGGATGGAATGATTTCTGGGGTAGTTCCATATGGGTGAATGGATACGCAAATTCTTCTCGGATAGCGTGAGCCAGTCCGGGATAAAAAAAGGGGAAGACGCCTCAGGTCCGAATGTACCGGTTGTCGGGTCGTCGAGGGCAACCTTCAGGAAAGGGAGCCGATCGACCCGAAACAGCGAGCTGGAAGATGCAGTCGATATCAGGACCGCTATCTCCGAACTTTTGTCGTCCCTCATCGACTCGCGGGACCTCGGGGCCCTGTCCCGGGTCCTGGAGGAAGGACTGCCGGCCATCGTCCCATATGATATCGGCACCCTGAGATGGTCCAGACCGGATCCCTCCCTCGAGGACCAGAGGTTCCAGATGGAGGACGATTTTCCCGAAAGCATCGACCTGATAGCAAAGGGAAGCATCCTTGAAGGCTCCAGGGATGTCCAGATGCAGGGCCCTGTACACTGCGAAGCGGGGGGCATATGGAGTGGACACATGGAAGGAGTTTGCAGGGCAAGGACGATTTCCGGCGAGCCATTGATGATCAGGATGAGCTCGGGTCTGGTCGTTCCGCTCTTTTACGATGATGATGAGATAGGGGTCCTTCTGCTTTTCTCAACAAGGGAAGGGGTCCTTGACCTGCTCGGGAACGAACCCTCGCTGCAGATGGTGTGGAAAGGAATAGGCTCCACCCTTGGCAGAATGGTAGCTGCGATGGAGCTCCATGAGGACCTCCAGAGGACCAGAGAGCTTCTCAACTCCACGGAGGAGATCCTCGTCCTGTGGCGGGAGGTCGACCAGCTCTGGGAGATAGACTGCAATTCCAATGCCGAGAGGTTCTTCCTCAGGGATGCCATGACCCCGGAGATGATGGAAGGGCCGTTCTTCGCCCCTCCCGGAAAAGAGTTCGAACGGGCGATGGACGCCTGGAGGAAGGTACTGGATACCGGAGAAACCTCCATCGTGGAGCTGGAGCTCCTGTCTGTCGAGGGTGAGAAGGTCCTTTACCTGTGCCTTTTATCGCCCTACGATCCCGACGGGGAAACAGTGGGTGTAAGGATGACCGGGATCAGGTCCGGGCTTGTGAAGAATGTCCTTCCCGAGCTCATGGGGGGCCGAGTAGGGAATGGGACCGAGGATGTCGATGTCGCTTCCCTGGTAGAGGGGATCGTGAGGGAGCACAGGGAGGCGAACTGCTCTCAAGAGGTGGTCCTGGAGCAAGGGACCGGTGCCTGCGGGATCAGGGTCCATCCGGTCCTCGGGAGGGCGGTCTCAACACTTCTCTCGCATTCGGCCAGGAACTCGGTTCAGGGTAGAAGGTTATCCGTGGGCATGACCTCGGATGTCAGAGGAGTTACCATTACCATCCTCAATGATGGTGGTCCATCGGACATCCGCGAGGATCGTGAAACAGGCAGAGAGAACCTGGATGCGAACTTCGACCTTGTCACAGCTTACGGCATAGTCGAGCTTCACGGCGGAAGCATCATGAACGGGGGAAGCGATGGGAACGGGGGATCCTTCAGGATATCACTGCCCTGGACCAGAAGCTGATCACCAGTGTCTGATGAACTTCTCCCTGACGGCCTTTTCGAATGACCAGGCGGTGAAATGTACCAGCATGTGGTCCCTTGCCACCTTTGATAGCTCCATGGCCTGATCGAGGGTGAGGTGGACCCCCCGGGAATCGGGGCCCGGTTCAGGGAACGTCGCCTCGATGATGACAAGGTCGGAATCCCTTGCAAGCTCCTTGATCGGCGAAATGTCCCCCGTGTCCCCGGTATACACCACCGTCTCCCCGTCCTTGCTGAACCTGTATGCAAGTGCACATACGGGACCCCCGACCTTCCCCGGTCTGCTGTGGCGGTGTTCGGACGAGATGCAATAGATCTCGACCCCGCCGAGGGCCATCCTGCCGCCGGGGGTCATCGGGACCAGGTCGATATCGAAAAGAGGCCCCTCCCATAGATGATCGGTGAAATGGTCGACCATGGCCTCCACAGGATGCCCCCCTTCCGGGTAGATTATCGGGAAGGGGGCCTCCCGACCCAGGAGCTGCAGGAAGTTCAGCAGGGTCAGAAGTCCCGAATAATGGTCGTAATGAGGGTGGGATATGACGGCCCCGAGGATGGCCTCACCTGCCTGCTTGAGGTCCCTCCTGGGAAGTAAGTGCCCGTTCTCCCTCATATGCCTCTCGATCTCTATGCTGTCACGAACGCACCCGTCCCCGCAGTCAAGGATCATTCGGCCCTCCGATGTATCGAGGAAGAGCGTTGTCGAGAGACCGGCGGAGGAGTATCTCGTACTGACATTGAACACCTTCCCGGTCCAGATCCTGACATGAGGGGGAGGGGGGAGATCGTAATCGGCCATGGTGCCCTAAGGCCTACCTTCATGAAAACCTTATCTAACGGTATTCGGGGTACGGAAGCCCCTGCTTCCTTCGTCTCCGGATGTTCCTACGCGCTCTTTTTTTCTTGCTAACACAGACATAGAGGTCGGTCACGTTCTGGGACACCGACTTCTTGAAGGACGATCCCTTCAACATCCCCATCTTCTTCGCGTTGTCCAGAAGTTCGCGCCCTCTTTCGGTCCTTATGACCGGTGCCCCGAAGGTCAGGTCTGACAGCTCCCCGGAATAATCAGGGCAGAGATCGCACCTTCCCCATCTTGGACCCTTATTGACCCTTTTAAGGAAGAAGGCCATGTTCAACTCTTTGCTTCTAACTCCGCCGTCCTTCAAAGCTGCTTCGACCCGTACCTTTGTGGAGGATATCTTCCAGTATTTGAGACCGGTGACCTGCTCCGGAGAGGTCCCGACGAGGTCCGAGGCGGCCTTTCTCCAGCTTGCCTCGCTCATGTTCGGGGCCCCGCAGTTCAATGATATCAGATATCCAACCTTGGCCGTCAGGGATGTCGTCGCCGGGTAGGCCTCCATGTTCCTGAACGCCTGGACCTGGCAGGGGAGGCATACAAGGGCTGCATTTTCGATGGTTGCATCCTCCCTGACCTTCGGTAGAAGGGTCAGGACCGAACTGAAGACATATTTTGAGGATGCAGCCGAGATCACCTCCTCTTCGGTCCGTGCGATAATCCCATTTCCCGTCGAAAGGCTGCCATCCTCCGCCCATTGCGTCAGAAGGGCCGCGTCGATCATGCCTGCCTCGAGCGCTGCGACCAGGACCGATGTGACCCTCCCGCCGTAATATCCTACCTTCACGATCTCCCTGTTCGAGGACGTGAGCTGCTCCTTGTCCAGGTATATCCCGAGACCCCTGCCGAGGTCTCTTTTCCTCGACCTTGAAAAAAGTCGCTTCTCATGCCCGGTCATGTCAATCCCCTTACCCGGACAGATACCGAGGCAGGTCCCGCAATCGATGCAGTCCCCGGACAGTGCAATACCTTCACTGTTGAATTCCAGTACCTGGACCGGGCAGGATGCCGCGCATCCTCCGCACCGCGTGCACAGACCCGGATCGATCACTTCCCTCTTCAGGTCATCGAAACCCTTACCCAAAACGGCGCCCCCCCCTCAACCCTCGCCATCGATCCCTTCCTCGTATTCCTCGACGAGCGAGGCAATATCCTCTTCGTAAAGCTCATCTGCACCTTCAAGTTCCATCATGACCTGCTCGTCGACTGGGCTCTTCCTGATGAGCATGAGGCCGAGGAACAAAAGAGCGATCACGGCAACGGCTATGCCTATCCCTCCCATGACGGTCTGAACATCCAGGGAGCTTCCATTTCCGTCCTTTCCACCGCCACCGACGATGGTCACGTTGAACTTGACATAGATCGTGTTGACGCCGTCGGATATCGCTATCCTTACATCATTGACACCAATGTGTTCCGAGGAGCCGTTGATCTGGACCGAACCGTCGGTATCGAACCATATGATGGGAGTGTTCGAACCGAAGGACAGAGGGTCTCCCTCCTCGTCGGTGACGTTCAGAACGACCCTTGCGGTCGCTCCCTCGTCAAGGGTCACGTCCTGGACCGGCTGGGCCGAGGGCGGGTCGTTCACGCCGACAACGTCGATCCGTAGGAGCAGGACCGACTCCGCCCCCGCATCATCCCTGATGATGACCTGGAACTCGTTATCACCCACATCATTTTGGACAGGGTCCCACGTGACCAAACCGGTGGTCCTGTCAACTGACAGGGTGTCCCCCCCGTAGTGGAACGAGAAGAGCTGGCTGTCGATATCGCCCCCCCTGAGGAGGAAAGAGAAAGGCTCATCCTCCAGGGTCGAGAGCTCGATGATGCCCTGAACGGCATCCAGGAAGAACGGGGGATCGTTCACGGGATCGACCGTTATTTCGACGATCGTTTCGACGTAGGTCATCCCGTCAGTTACAGACAGGACAACGGATGCGTCCCCCCACCAATCCTGGGGGGGCTCGCAAACAAGAACCTTGCCCTCCTCACCCATGTCCCTGATCCTTGCGGACATGTTGTCCGATGAAACGATGGAGAAGACAAGGTCTTCGGCCATGGTGTCATCATCGGTGACCATGGCATCCAGCGGGAGTGTGTTCATGAGGGAATCCTCGAGTATCGCCATAGAGAGGGGCCCGCTCCATCTAGGAGGCAGGTCGATCCTCAGCAGGGATTTGACGGGCTCGTCCAGGAATCCCGGAGGATACCTGTCCAGCGGGTCCATGATGATGAAAAGAAGGGCGTCGGCGCCGGGCGCCTCGAAAGGTATGCTGGCGTTACCGTACCCGTCCACCTCAATTACACCAAGAGGCAGAACATCGGACATCGGGGTCCCGTTCAGATCCGGATCACCGTCGAAAAGCTGGACCTCGAGGGGTGCGGCAGTGAAACCAAGGTTGATCACGCTCAGGTCGATCAAGAGAGAGGTTCCCGGCGATGCCATCGATGACGGGCGCAATCGGCCGGAGTCGGCGCTGAACTCGAAAATGGGACCGGGGCTGCTGAAGCCGATCTTCAGGTGATTGTTCATGAGGTCGACCTCCTGGGAGGTCGAATCGACGTTCAGGGAGAAGGAGTGGTCGCCGGGCCTCACGGTCCAGTTGAAGGAGGTATTCATCGAAGCACCGGGTTCGATGTCTCCCAGCCGAAATGATGCGTAAGGTCCCGAAGGGTCCCCGCTCCCCCCTTCCAGAAGTATGTGCAGTCCAACGTTCTCGGCGGTCATCCCGCCCCTGTTCCCGACCTCCATGGTGACCTTCACAGGATCGCCAAGGGATGCATTGACCGGAGAGATCCCGTAAGAATCGGAAATGTAGACGTCCGAGACCGCCGGGTGGACGGGATACTTGTAGAAGGAATGGACCATGTTGTGGCCCGAGAGGGTCAGATTGATCCCCGAGGAGTCCCCGAGGTCCAGGGTGGAATTCACCCACCCCTGTGCGTTCCCGTTCAAAACTATGTACAGATCCTCGTTGTATATGGTGACCTGGGGGTACGGGACCGGGACCTGGTCGCGGTCGTAGACCCTGAACCTGACCGTGTGGTTCCCGGTATAGAACGTGGTCCCGATCGCAGCGGTTCCCATGAACCTCCTTGCCTGGTCGGTGTAAACGTCCACATAGGGATCTCCAAGCAGGATGTAGGTATAGATCATCCCGAGAATGGTCTCCTTGATCTCCATGGTCGGGCTCAGCCATTTGCTCCGGTACTGCTCCTTCAGGAGGTACATCGTTCTGCCGGGATGGGTCTCCCCGCCGTTGAGGAACATCTTCCAGAACTCCTCATCCAGGTACCAATTGCCCCAGGAGAGGGTCGTTTCCTCCCCCCTTGCGGAGGTGCCGGTGGAGGATATCAGGCCGATCACACCGCCAGAGGGGGAGGTGAGCCATGTCTCCAGCGACTTGTCCTCCCAGAATCCGGTCTGGAAGAACTTCGCCGTGTCGCATGTCGATGCATACATGAAGGGCATCATATCCCCGTTGGAGAAGAGTGAATGATCCGCGTAGCCAAGGGGCTCGTTCCAGTCCCAGTTGGTCCCGTTCCCGGTTGGCGGACCGTAATCGTTCAGGGCGTAGGCCTCGTACCTGGCCTGGCCCACGAAGTTCAGCATGGAAGCGCCCCCGTTGAACTCCGACAGCATGTTGGCCCGGGTGAGGGTGTCCCTTCCGTCATTCACCGTGTAATTGCCGCCCTCCAGCTGGGGATAGTCATACAATCCCTTGACCTCCAGATGGTCTGGCAGGTTGGATTCCACCCTCATCGCCACCTTGTAGGCATTGGATTTGTGGTCGAAATACCGGTATGGATCGAAATCCCGGTTCGGGGGCTCCATCAGCGAAGCCCAGTTCAGGAACCTGGCCATCCATGAGCCAAGTGGAGGGTTCTTTTCATATCTGAGGAGTTTCGCGACATAGTTGCCCGCTTGCACCTCGGTCGATGCGGGCAAACGCCCCACGACAATGTCCCAGTCTATGTCTCCCTCGATAGTACCGGAAACGGAGTATTCCCCGAACCTGCCGTCGCCGTCGTCATCCCAATCGGAATCGAGACCTGCGTAATACACATCCGAATAGTAGAAGTTCTCGAAGGGCTGCCCCCTGTCGTATGCATAATGCCAGAGCGGCCTCGGCATGAGGTGTTCGGAATCAGCGACGATGAACAGCCACTTGAAGGTCGAGTGGTTCCGGTGCATCGCCCTGAGGAATCTGTGAACTTTCTGTTCCCGGTCCACGCCGGAGAAGTTGCCCTCTATTGATTCGATGGTGTATACCCTCGAGGGAAGTCCGATCCTCGTCCTGTGGACCGCAAGCGGTATTACCTCCTCCTTGAATTCCTCCGGACATATTATCACGTAACTTGGACCCAGATCAGGGAAAACGGCGCCGAGAGGGACCTCTTCCGGGATCATGTCCTCCGCACGGCCCGGCGGCAGAGGTCCGGATTGTGCTTGTTCCGGGACTGCCAGAAGGGGGAAGAGAAGCAGGACCATCATCAACGATAACGCGGAAGTTCGACGAATGCGTCCAGACTGCCGCCGCTCTTTTGTTAGACGAGACATGTTCAGGCTCCCGCAAGTGCCATCTGATAGATGGAAGATATCCTTTTCGGTCACGTGCGATACCTTGACTGGATGGGACCCGGGGACCAGCCTGATCCGCTATTGTTCCGGTTCGATGACCCCTTCACCCCATTCAGGAAGCTGTCTGAGGGGGGCATCGATGGGGAGATAGAATATCCTGTAGGTCCTTACCTCGCGGTCAAGGAAGAAATCGTCCTGCTTGATCTCGGCCTTGACCCTGTAATTGTTCTCAACGAAATCCACGAAACCTTCCATTTCCTCGAGGTGATATGTGATTATCACCGCCTCCACGGCGTATGCTATGCAGGTGGTGTTCAGTTCATCGTCGGTGATCAACGGATACTGGAGCTCGGCCACGTTGATAAGGTTCGGAGGGACCAGTCGGTCGGCTTTGTAGACAATGATCGGATCGCCGGAGATCACGAAATCGCCTTCGTCGGTGATCTCCAGGAGGATATCCACCGCTCTGTCCCCCATGGACGGGCCCGTTTCCTTCACGACCCAGGAGAACCCCCCTCCGATGACAGCCGCGAGGAGGATCAGCGTGACCTCGGTGTAGATCAGCATCCTTCCCGTTATCCTGGGATATTTCTTCATGTGCTTTCTCCCTGACCACCACCTGGCGAAATTGATGATGCCCACTCCTGCCGTGAGGGATATGGCCGGAGAAAGGAATATCAGGTGGTGGGTCCAGGTCGTCGCCTGGAATATGAACCAGAACATGTAAAGCCCGGAGATCAGAAGGATGACCCCCTCCGGCCTCCTGTAGAGGGGTCTGACCCCGAAGATCAGGAAAGGGATCGCTCCCGCGTTCAGGAGGAGGAAGAGGCCGAAGTACGATAACTTGGTCATGAACGGCGCCACCGGCCGGTTCAACTGATTCAGGAACGTGCCCTGGTAAACCTCCTCCACCCCGTACCTGGCCATTATGAAAAGGACCACAAGGACGAAGGAAAGAGAGAAAAGCAGGATATGCTCGAACCTCACGTTGGTCCTCTTCGGAGGGAAGAAGCGGTGAAGATCGAACCGGTCCGTCATATCAAGGTCAGATACCCAATCGTAGACCAGTATGAGTCCGATGGCAAAGGTCGCAATGATGCCGAAAAGCTTGATCATGGAAGCTATCGCCAGAAAGAATCCCATCAGAACCAGGGATTTCTTCTTGCCGCTCTGCCTGTACTTCACGAGGAAAGCGACCCCGAGCGAGACCCAGAAGAGGCAGAACATGTCCAAAGAGGCCAACCTTGCCTCGTGAAGGAACATGAGATCGAGAGCTGCGAACGCTCCCGCGGCGACCATGACGTGCCTGCCCCCGATCCTGAACCCCACCAGAAGCACCATGGCTATTATCGCCAGGGAGCAGATGGTGGAGAAAAGCCTGAATACGACCGGGTCCGCCTCGATGAGGCTGTAGAACGTCGGCATGAGAGGAGCCTGGACCGTGTTGATCTGCGAGTAAAGGTCGTAGCCGAAATCGTACATCCTCCCCGTCATGATATCGATGCCCTCGTCAACGCCATTGGGAAGGATGCCCTTGGAGATGTAGAAGACGCGCGGTATCGTCGCTATCAGCAGGATTATGATGCCGAGGTACTTGTTGCTGTGCTTGGACCTGAGCATTCTATCCCTTATTCGCGACGGCAGGGAGGCCTTTTCCTCCGGGGGGTCGGGGCTGTCGATCGGCAAATCTATCCTCGCGTTCCCAATCCCTGTGGGATTATTTCTGTTTTGGTACTCCTTTGATTAGCCTCTCCAGGCCGTCCAAAAAATGTTCCACATGGTATATATCAATACAAGAACATGCGCACCCATAGAAGAAACCATCTCGTTGAACAGTCCCGATCTATCTCGATCGGTGTTCAGGAGGCATCACAATGGCACTTGAGATCGATTCTGGAAGGAAAGATACGACGAAGATGCTGACCATGACCATAGTTGCAGCCGGACTTGTCCTGCTGCTGGTGGTCCCCCTGCTCGGGGTGCTCATCTTTGACGGTGATGAAGGCCAGCCCGGAGATGTTGGCTACCTGGACCAGTCCGGGGCAGTGACCGGCGACGCTTCGATGGACAGCACTTCCAGGGAAGCTTGGGAGAACTACCTGAAGACCGCTCCGACCGTGGAACTGAAACCTCATAACATCGATACCACTCTCGATGAGGATGACCTCGATATAATCGACGCGCTCCCGGGCGGTATCGGGGACAATACGGACTATCAGGATGATCCGTATCCTCCCGCGGACGGCGGCGCCGAGGGCAGTGATGATGCGCTGTCCGACGATGATGAGAGAGATGACAAGAACTCTGACCAGGAAGGCAACAACGGCGGGGAGAGGGAGGTCGAAGAGGCCGACATCGTGAAGGCCGTCGGGGACAGGATCTACGTACTCAACAACTACATGGGATTCCTCTCGGTCAACATGGAGGACCCGTCGGAACCCTACATCGAGGGAAGGACGCCTGTCCTCGGAACGCCTGTCAGCATGTACATCGTGGATTTTCTTGGATTCGTGATAGCATCGAACGCCCCGTCACTGGACGGCTCCGAAGGAGGATCCTCCGGCCGATTGTACATCCTGGACCTCACCGACACCACCGAGCCGAGGATCGTGAAGACGGTTGAGCTCGACGGATACCCCCTTGACAGCAGAAGGGTGGGAGAGGTCATCTACGTGATCTCGAACGACTACATGTATTACGATGATATCTGGCGCGGAGGATGGTTAGGCGGTATGGAGGTCGATATGGCAGTGGATGAGGGAGTGCCCGACGACGGTTCCGGAGATACCGGGCCGACCACGACCATCGTCTCCATCGGATTCTACCATCCGGAAAGCCTGGGCGAGGTGGACCGGGAGGAGATCTCGGGGGATTCCGCAAAGATACACGCCAGCCAGTTCGCGATCTTCATCCCCCAGTCCAAAGGCGACTGGGACAGACCCAAGACGGATTTCGTCTACGTTGACATATCCGACCCCCAGGGAGAGATCAAGGTCCGCGGAACCATCACAATAGACGGATATCTCAGGGACAGGTACCAGATGGACCATTACAAGGGAATGTTCAGGGTCGTGACCCAGGAGAATCCCACCTGGGAGGGGGAGGGGGACAGGTTCCCTTCCTCGACCCTTTACATCGTCGACTGCAGGGACCCCGATGAGATGGAGGTGATCGCGGACCTTCTGATAGACGATGAAGGCAACCTCATGGCCACCCGCTTCGAGGGTGAGAGGGGCTACACCATCCACCTCCCCGAGGCGATCGATCCCCTGGACGTTCTGGACCTTTCCGATCCCGATGATCCGAGATTGACGGATATCCTCGAGATCCCGGGATGGGTCGAGCACATGGAGGTCATTGGGTACAACATCATAGCCGTCGGGGTCGACAATGAGAACGAGAGGAAGGTCGCCCTCTATCTGTTCGATGTCACCGACCCGGAGAATGCGGTCCTCGAGGACCATGTCGTCATAGGGGACGGCTACACCTACTCCGAGGCGAACTGGGATCCCAAGGCCCTCACCATCCTCAAGGAGGAAGGTGTTGTCGTCGTTCCCTATTCGAGCTACAAGTGGGACTGGTACGGCACCTCCGAGAGCGGGGTTCAGTTGGTCTCCTTCGATCTCGAGAAAGGGGACCTCGAGGTGAGGGGAAAGATCACCGGAACTTCTCCCGTCACGAGGTCGAGGTCCGTTAACGGAAACCTCGTGACCACATCGGACAGGGTGCTCCAATCCATCCTCTACGACGACCTTGACGCACCCGTGATCGAGGCTGTCCTGGACCTCGCATCCAACGTGAAGGATGCTTTCATAGTTCAGGACAAGGTCGTGTCCCTTGTTCTCCCCGACTGGGAGGGCAGCGGGGCCAGGGTCAGGGTCTCGGAGATCGCGACCCCGTACGATCCCATCTTTGAACTCGGGCCGGAAGGGCTCCAGTTCGAGGACATCGTCCGTTCGGGGAACATGGTGTACATAAAAGGCATCAGGCAGGGCCCGGACGTTGAAGGGGGCCCATACTGGGAGCTCTACGCCTACGACATGTCGGACCCGAACTCGCCCGTGGAGATGAAGAATGCCAGGATGTCCGTTCCCGACGAATTCACTTCCGACGGGTACTACTACAAGGAAAGGGACATGATGATCGAGGAGGGCGACGGAACAGCCGAGACTGCGGTAAGCTACGTTCACTACGATCCGTTCTCCTGGAAGATCATCGACGGTCCTGCTGTGGCCGTTTTCTCATCCTATTACTACTACTATTATGACTATGGATATTATGAAGACGGCGCGGTCGAGAAGGGGGCCGAGCCAAGGGCGGGAGAGAGACCTGAGATGGAGAGGGTCTTCCTGTTCCACTGGGGGTCTCCTTCGGAGGTGCAGAAGCGGTCCATCGAGCTTCCCGTTGATACCAGCATCAGCAGCATCATCGGAGGCTGGGACGGGCTCTTCATCCAGTCGTACAACTGGAACTACGGGAACGAGCTGTTCAAGGTGACCTACTACCGCGGGGTCGAGATCGTAACCAGGGACCTGATCGTCCAGGGAAGGATCATAGGGGCCTCTGAAGACCTTGGACTTGTGTACACCTCCCTCGATTACTGGTGGGAGAACGCCCAGCACAACACGCTTAACGTCTACGACGTTTCGTCCGGCTCCGCCGAGTTCGTCATGGGGGTCGACCTGGGGCAGTACTACAGCCAGGTAAGCTTCCAGGGCGATCGAGTGGTGGTGATCTCGCAGGACTACGGGTACTACCCCTGGTACTACGGAGGATATCCCGAGGATGACGTTGTTTACGACGACGCCGCTGTCGAGGGGGGAGAGGACAAGGCAGAGGAGCCCGTTTCATCCGATACCGACGAGATGCCCCCGGAGTGGCAGGAGCCCGATTACAAGACCACCGTACATGTCCTGGGCATCCAGGACGGCGTCTTCGAGACGCACGAGACCTACACTGTAGACGGCATCTACTACTCCAGCATCATTGTCGGCGACATGGTCCTCCTCAACAAGGACTTCACGATGCTCGGCATATCCATGGCCGGGGACGAACTTGCCGAGATCGGACCCTGGTCCGTCCACGGATACGTGCAGGGAGGCGACATCTCAGGAAGCTCCATGGTCGTTGCCATGGGCCTCTGGGGTATAGAGGTCCTCGAGATGTAGACAGCCCAATAGGGCTATTAACCTGAAGGTATCTAAGGACCCGATGAAGGACTATCCCGACCAGGGGTCCGAACCGACCGCAAGGAAGGGATTCTCCCGGTTCGGTGAGCTTCCCCTGGTCCGCTACTGGAAGTGGTCGAGGTACACGAAGGGCTCCTACAGGAACATGTGGAAGGGGCTTCTCAAGACACTCAAAGGCATCGCCTACATCCTGATCCTGCTCTATTCGGTGGCGATGATACCCGACATTCCGCCGGGAATGGGGGTCCTTGTCATACTCATCGGACTCAAAGGCGCTTTCAACCTTGCCAGGGGCATACAGCTTTCCGTAAAGGCAAGGAGGATGGCAGAGAAAAGCAGGGGCGAGAAGGGAAAGCGCAGCTGGAAGTATTTCCTGCTATGGACCAACTCCACCTACATGATCGCTATCATTTCCCTGAGCTTCCTGTTCATCGTGGAGCATCTCAAGGCGCCCCAGGAGATACGGGGGGACCAGCCGTGGTACATATGGCCCGCTATCTATCTGGGGGTCTGGTTGGTCTGGTCCATTGTTGCTCGGTCCATGGTGCTCGGAGGGGCAAGGGCGTTCAAGGTCGGCGACCGGCTGGCAAAGGTCCATCACGATCAGATGATGCTCCGGAAGGTCCTTGGAGATAGCGCGAAGAGGAAGGTGCTGCTGGCAACAGGCTACGTTCCGTTGATAGGCCTGGCCTTCATGATCTTCCTGATCATTCTCCTGAAGATGCTGCTTCGGTACATCCTGAAGGCGGCCTTCGACATCGATTCCGCAACGTCCATCGGGGAGAGCATTATCAGACTCGCCTTCGGACCCGATCTCTCCCTTCTAGATCTCAGCCCGTTCTTCGGGACGTGGATCGGGCCTCTCGTCCTGTACGTCGTGGTGGTGTTCCTGATATGCCTTTTCGCCTATCTTCGGTCATTTGCGATGATCAGGGCGGAATACGGGGACAGGTTCCATTCCCATCTCGGAAAGAGGTTCAAGCTTTTCAGGGAGCTGAGAAGGGACCCGAAGTGATCACTCCCAGGCCTCCTCGTCATCGTCCTCCTCGTCGTCCGACTCCCATTCCATGCCCGCTTCCTCGATATCGACCCCGGAGCTTTTTCTGTAAAGCTTTACCAGGATGAAGAGCGTGACAAGGATTATTCCCAGTCCGGTGATGCCCGCGACCGCAAGCGGAACGGGGTCGACCTTGGAGAAAAGCTCGCTGCCCCCCTTCTTCTCGACGCGTATGGTCACGTTCAGCTTCATTGCCTCCATCTCGCCCATCGAGCCTATCCATAATGTCAGTCTGTATTCGCCCTCGGTCACGTTACCGGGAACATCGAGCATCACCTGGAAGGTCTTATTGTCCCCTGCCGGGATCCTGCTGAAGGATGAGGTCGAGAGGGTGACCCAGCCCTCGACGTAGGAGGATGAGGAGTACCCGATGTCGACCTTATCGTGGGTATTCCCCCGGTTCCTTATCGAAACGTCGAACTGGACGAACCTGCCTGGACGTACGAGGACCGTGCTGTCCACCAGGTCCATGGCCACTTCAAGGGAGTAGACCTCGTCCACGAACAGCGTCCTCTCGAAATCCCTGAAGAGCCCCGAACCATTGCTCACAACGTGGAGGAGCAAGCGGTACTCCCCTGCCATGGCATCTGCGGGGATAAGGACCGAAACGATGAAACCACTGGCTGCCGTGGGCCCGAGCGTCATCGTCGAGTTCGAGATGGTCACCGGCCATCCGTCCTCCGTGGAGGCGTTCATCGTTATCGTGTCGAAGGTGTTGCCCAGGTTCCGAAGCTCAAGCTGGAAAACAAGGCTTTCCCCGGGTTTTCGAACATTGTCGGGAGCATCCCCGCTGACCTCGAAATCGTAGGTCCTTCTGATGACCACCTTCAGGTCCGCGAACTGGGGGCCTCCGCCGGACCAGGGGGAGACCTTCACCCTGAACCCGTAGGTGCCGTTCAGGGGGAATTCCGACGTTATGTCGAGATATACCCTCCGATGGGACTCCTTGGCCACGCTGAAGAACTTCGGGTTTAGGGCCACAGACCAGTTGCCTTCAGGGGTCTCGACCATGGTCATATTGAACTGGTCGAATATGTTTCCGAGGTTGCTCACATTGAGGTAGAAGCTGACGCGCTCTCCCGGGTCCGCTTCCCGGACCGTTTCCTCGACCCTGAGCTCGAATGCGTAAAGCTTCTTCACGACGATGTCGATGACATCCTCCTTCTCCTCGATACCGTTGTCCGCGGTGACGTACATCGTGTAGACCCCGGGATCGGTCCCGTTCGGGGGTCTTACCCTTATCCCGCCGGTTCCGTTGGAGAAGGGCGATAGTTCCATGGAACCGTTAAGGACCCGGACATCCCAATCGTCCATCCTGCTACCCATCCATTTCACCGTGACCCCCATGCCCACGTTCCCGTTCCCGATGATGTCGAAGGGGATGGTGGCATACTCCTCCGGATACAGCTCCACGATCTCCACAGGTATCTCCAGGTCGTATGACATGTCCGGTTCGACGGTCATGTTGAACGAGCCCTCGGCGGACGCTCCGGTCTGGGATGACAGGACGCTCACCTTGTGTGAATAGGTTCCAGCAAGGAACCTTGCGGGAAGGGTGAGCTTGAACGGGATGCTGAGGTCCTTGTAGGGCTCCACCTCGGCGGTGGAGGAGCCTGTCTCGATGGTCCATTCTGCCGGCAGGTCAGGGAATGTCAGATCGACGGTCTCCGGTCCGTTCCCCAGGTTCTCCACCTTGACATAACCAACGGCATAGGACCCCTGGGGGGTGCTGAGATCGTACGGATCGACCGATACATCCAATCCCACCATCCTCATGGTAAATGCCTCGACCGTGTAGGTCACGGCCTTCGATAAAAGGATCGAGTCCACCCTGAGGACGATGTCCCTCACCTCATTGAAAAGAGCATCGGGCGGGGCATATATCGACAAGGTTCCGTTGAGCTCCCCGTCCACAGGGAGCGAGCCCTCGTAGACACTTACGTTCGCTGTCCATACATGCCGGCCGTTGCCCTGGACGGTTACGTTGAGAAGGACATCGGTGGGGATTATCCCCGTATTCCTGATGGTGAAATCCACCTCTACCTCCTCCCCTGGTCGAACGGTCACGTTCACAGGGTCAGTCTCCACCTCGAGCTTGGTACCGGATATCCCTCCTATGCTGAGGGACGGGTCCCCGAGCAGGATGTATTCCGTGATCGTCTTGTAGGAGGCCGAGCCGGACCTTCCTATGTTGACCAGGTAATCCCTTACAGCGCTTGCAAGGACCTGTCCTGGGGTCTTCACTCCGTCCGATATGGCCTTGTTCAGCCTCGCGTTGAAGTACCCGGAATTCACCATCGGGTACGACATACCCGATGATCCGTAACCGACCCTGGTGCAGCCGTATGTGGCAATGGCCCCCCCGTCCGGGTTCTTGTGGAGATACTCGCCCAGGCAGTCCACCGTGGCCCTGCTAGACCCGGGCGGATAGTACCATTGATTGTAGACAGGGTCCTGGCCTGAAACGACGTTGGAGGCGTTCTCGTTGTCGAAGCCGTGGGTGAGGCACGCATCTAGTATGGCTATCGGAAGCATGTAGCCGTTATCCTGGTTGTTGGCGTACATCGACTTGTATGCCCCGGATGGGTAGCCCGATGTGTAGCCCCAGCCGTCATAGTCGCCGTGGTCCGAGAACACCAGGAGCCCGGTGCCCTGATCTATCACCGTCGAGATGTTGAACAGGGTGCCGGTGGACTCGTAAAGCTTGGTCACGTTGAACTCATCCAGGTAGCTGGAATCTATGAAATCGCACTCGTACTCGCCCTCGGCCGTTGGATATTGGGGAAAGGTATCCGTTCCGCAAAGGGTGGCGTTGTAGAACCACTCAGAGCCCTTGGCGTTAAGCTCGTATCCCCTGATCTTGTCGAACATATCTGTGAACTCTTCGACGGTGGATGCGGGAAGCCTTCCCACGAAGACGTCCGGATACAGATCGGGGTCATCCCTTATACCGCCATTGTACTCGCCCCACAGATATCTTGAATCACCGCTCAGGTCCGCATTCCAGTTGGTGAAGGTCGTGGTGCCGTCCTCGAAGAGGTCAGAGTAATAAAGGTCCGAGGGGACGAAAGCCCCGTCGCTTCTCTGCGCCCCTGAATCGTCGTAGCCGTCAAGGACCAGGATATGCCTCGCCGGGATATGCTCCTCGTCCCCCGCCAGAAGGACGAAATCGATGCCCCAGTTGAGCCTCGCCTGGTAGATGAAACGCTTGATCTCCTCCTGGGTATCGTTCTCTTGGATGTTCCAGTACCTGTCCGAAAGGATGTCCTCCATGGTCACTACCTTGGTATCCTTCCCGGTAGCGTTCCTGAATTCGGCATATTCGGCGGCGATCTCCGTGAATATCTCCGGACAGATGACCAGAACGTCGAATTCCTCGGTCGCGTACCATTTTCTTTCGGCGGGATATGTGTATTCGATCTCGATCTTCCCGGATAGAATGCATTCCAGGGCATTTCCGTCCAGTGTAACGGGGGAGACCATGAGCGAGAGGTAGGCATTGGTTCCGAGGTCATTGTGGTCTATTCCGGTCGACAGGGTATAGGCAAGGTGCTCCTCCGGAGCCTCGAAGCCGCCTGCAGGTATTACGGGCTCCGCTCCAGACCCCTTGGCGATGGAGTGGGGATTCATTCCGATATCGGCCGGAACGGGGATCCGAAGGTACTTTGCATCCTTCAAGGATGCCTGGACGATATCGGAGCCGAGCGGAAGCTCGATCTCATCGGTCCATATGGGGAGCCGCAGATGGGAGGACCGCGGGTCCATCTCGAGATCGTCCATCCGGACCTCCGCTCCGTAGGGGCCCTGAACGATCCTTGGGATCCCTCCGTTGAACGGAATGGTCACCGTTCGGGTGAAAAGGTCCTGCGAAAGGGAACCATCGACCTTTCCGCCGGATGTGGAGAGACCATCCCCGCCGATGGGAGATCGAAGGGATGGAAGGACCAGTAAAAGTATCAAGGGAATTATCATTGACCGGCGAAGCGAGCGGTGGTCGAACATGGTGTATCACCCTGAGGGCGGGATGCCCGATAATAACCGGCCCCTCTGTAAAAAGGTTGTGGTCCATTTCGTCACCGCTGCGGTCATGCCGGGCCGCCCGGGGAAAACCTATTATCCGAACGTCCTCTTATAACTGGCGTCAGGTCATCGGAGTGGGATGTTTGGAACTGGTCATGGCTGCGGTTATGGTCCTGCTTATCGTCGTGGGGTCCATGCTTGCGCTCAGGGGAAGCGACGTACTCAGTGGATTCGTAAGGCTCCTGGGAGGTTCCTTTCTCGGGGGGGCAGGGGGATACCTGGGATTCAGGATCGGTGAATATTTCGGGGGCGAGTGGACCCTGGCCTATGCAATATCCATGGCACTTCTGGGTTTCATCATCGGTTTCCTCTTCGGTCCTAAGCTGCTCCAGCTGGTCCTGACGATCGCCATCTTCGTCCTCGGGGCGGGGGTCGGATATTTCGTTGCGGAAGAGCTTGGCGGGGACGGCGCGGTTCCATTTCTGGCAGGCATCGTCGTCGGGCTTTCGGGTGCCTGGATCCTTTCGTCCATTGCGAGAAGGCTGCTCCTGGCCGCGACCATCACCTTCGGCTCCGCCATGGCAGGGGCTGGGGTCCTGATCCTCCTGTTGAACGATCTTCCCCTGGAAGAGGCGGGGCTCCTTGCCTTCGGTGCCTTCATCGCACTCTCCCTGACAGGTTTCCTCGTGCACCGGGGAGAATTGTCGGGGATGGGATCCAAAAGATGATCTCAATCCTTCTCCTCGTCCTCGTGCTCCCTTCGATAGAAGAGGGAGGCGATCACAAGGACGAACATTATCGTGGAAGCCGAAATGATCCCGGCCGTGGTCACCTCGCCCATGTCCACTTCATCGTTTTGAGGGACCTCAAGAGGGCCCGGCTTCTTGACCTCTAGGTCCCCGGTGATCGAATCGGTCTGGGCCCACCTTCCGCCCGTGCCTTCCGGTGGAACCGTGAAATATTCAGCGGTCAGGGAAAGGACGTAAAGTCCCTGTTCCAGGCCCAGGCCCATGGTCACGGTCCTGGTCTCTCCGGAAGCCAGGTCTATCACCAGCAGTTCGGATACGACCACATCGTCCGAGGGATAGCCGTTGAAGAGGGTCAGGTGGACGACCCCGGCATCGTAAGAGGACGGGTTGCTGATCTGAACGTCCACGCTTCCGGTGAACCGATCGCCAACGATCGTCTGCTGGAAGCTCATCACGTCCACCACCGGGCCCGCGGTCTGCAGAATGGATGAGTGGATAGAACGGCCGGGGACCGCCGGGTGCGATCCTTTAAGGATTGTCCGGACCTCCAGACGTCCGGGCCCTCCTCCTGGTGAAAAGGTCCAGTGGAAATTTGAAGTCCCGTTGATCTCATCGGCCCCTTTCATCAGGGTCTGGTTGGAAAATATCTCCTTTCCTTTGAATGTACCCAGGATCCCTATTGTGAACGTCGGCGGCCTTTCACCGAGACCCTCCGGAAGAGGGTCCGGCATGTGGCCGTATGTAACGTTCAGAGGCCAGGGTCCAACATTGATGACGGTGGAGGTGAGGTTGAGGCCGGAACTGTCCTCCACCACGGGCGGTACGGGGCTTTCCACAAGGTCAAGGACCGGGAAGGAAAGGAGGACCGTATGGTCCTGGCTCTCCGGGATCGGAAGCCATGAAGGGCCTTTCAATACAGACCATACATGATTGGCCCCGGGGGACAGCGAGATGTTCATCTCGAGGTTCACCGTGCCCCCGGCCGGTATATCGACCTTGGTGGAATTCAGCTCCAGCAGAGGGGACCTCTCTCTGAGGAAAAGCGGTTCAAGGGAGCCGTTTTGGAACATCACCGGGGCTGAGGGTGCGGACCCCCAGACACTCAATGTCCTCGAACCGGCGGGGACCGTCCCCCAGTTCCTTACAGAGACCTTGACAATCGCTGATGCGGAGGCCCAGTCCCCCGTACTGCACTCCATGGATATTATCTCAAGGTCCGGCAAAGCTGAGAGCCCGGAGAACCTCTGGGAGGTCTGCGCCGGTATCCCCGACAGGGCGGGGACGGTCACCGCAAGGAAACCCAGCTGGAACTCCTTCACGGGGGCCGTGAAGATCACCTGCTCTGCCTGGCCGTGTCTGTGGAACTCCACGATCTCGGATTCCCAGAACTCCTGGGACAGGCCCCCGGTATCCCGGTCCCTGAGGATCCGGTAGAGGTCTACCCTGACCATTCCGGACGGTGTCATGCCTCTGTATTCCACGGTTGCGGTGGCCACGACCATCGTTCCGGGCGATGCCGAGGGATCGGACACCGAGAATGAAACGACCTCTCCCCCCCAGGACAGGTTCCTGTTCGTGAAGACTGGTGCCTGGGCGACGGAGGAGTTGCCATCCCATAGAGGTACCTCGATGAGGCCGAGATCGAAGGTGGAATCCCTCTTCCGGTAAAGGACGGGGGAGAGCTCGAGGCCCTCCATGGATGTAAGTCGGAGAGGCTCTGTCCACTCGCCGTATTTCGACAGGTCGGGATTCGTTGAGACGAAGAGATCGCCGCCCCTGTATGCCCATTCCCTCCATGAGGCGTCAAGCGAACCGTCGGGTCCCTTTACCAGACCTGATGCCGTAATGTAATGCTCCGAGGAAGTTATGTTGAACAGCTCCGAGGAAGCTCCGGTCGGAGCTCCCGCGGCAAGGAGATAAGGCAGGCCCGGACCGGAGGTCACATGGAGGACAAGGGGCTGTCCGCCTTCGGCCCTGGCGAAAGAGACCTCCTCCACGGAGCGTCCCCCTCCGATGTCCAACGTCGACATCGGGGACCATCCAGCACCCTGGGACCAGCTTGAATACATGGCAAGGCCCCCCTGGGAGATCCAGACCAGATGGAGTGTGCCCTCATCATCGAACCAGGCATCCGGCTCCCTGTCGTTCCTGGAATCCGACGTGACCCTATCGGGCGCGGACCAGTTGCTCCCGTCGAGGAAGGAGACCATGACCTCCCTGTCGTCGAGCGTGTGAATATCGTTATCCATGTCCCTGATGAAGACAAGAGCGAGCCTGTTCCTCTCGTGGTCGGATGCCAGAGCTGGGTACTGGTCCATCCTGTCCTCCGGGGATATTCGGATCGGATCACCAGGGAAGCTGCCGTTGGTGTTCCCGATCTTGCAATAAAGCCTCATTGAAGAAGCGCGGTCCGCAAGCCCCTCCATATATCCGGTCTCGGTCCAGACGACAACGGGGCTGCCGTCCTGAAGATATCCAAGTGTGGGATGGGACTTGTAGGTGTTGTTCCTGTATACCTCCGATTCCATGGTGGAGTTCCCGTATATGATATGGGTGGTATGACCGTCCCTGACAGAGAGCTCCAATCTCCCCATATCTCCATCCGGTGACGGGGAAATGTCCGTGCCGACCCCGAACGGCTCGGGGACCCATTCAAGTGAACCGGAACCTGTCTCCAGTCCCAGGTCGCTCAGGTGCAACTCAGTGGAAAGGTCCAGGTCACCCGAACCGGACCAGTTCGAGCCGGAATACGTCAGGTCGCAGGTCATTGAAGCTTCCATCGAGAGCGCCATGCCGGGATCATCGTACCCCGGCAGGTCCAGCGAGATCATGTCGGTGGTGTTGCCGGACAGGCTGATAACGACATCGGAAACCATGGGTGCGATATGGCCGTCCTCGCCGACACCTATGGTGGATGAGGCGGTCAGATCGCCCGCCATCGTCATGACCGGCAGCGGGATATCGATGATATCCCCGTAGGAACCGCCGACGGGCATCTTCCTGCCCAATGCCAGTGCGGAAAGGTCCAGCTCGACCCTGGAGCTTCCCTCCATCCGCATCGAGAATGGGGAATCCGGGGATGGGAGGAATATCTTTCCCTCCTGTATGGCAGGGAAGCTGTAGCTGGAGGTCAGGGGGCCTTCCAGCAGCATATCGGTCCGGGCAACGATCGTGGTCGTTCCATCCAGAAGAGTGTATCCCGTGAGCTGGACCTCGCCGTCCCCTCCGTTGAGCAGCATCTCCTCCAGGTCACCGATGCCGTCCGCCGATGTCCTGATAACACATGGATCGATCTCCAGCTTGCCGGTCAGAACGTATGATGAAAGGTCCCTGTCAAAATAGGAATGTCTCCGGTCCAGGTCGCCGAACCATGTGGGGGCCGGAACCACGGTCACGGAAAAGTTCCTCCTGGGGAGCGGGTTCCCGCAGTATGTGGAATTTATGATGAGCTCGTGATCCCCGGGTGCGAGGGCTCCCGCATCGAAGGTTGCCAGGAACTGGCTTCCGGTGGTCCTCGTCCCGTATTCCAGGAACTGGCCCTCTATGGTGGCGTAGACCCTGATCAGGGAGGGGTCCCCGACATCCTCGAAAGCGATGTTGAGCTCCACCCTGTTCTCGATCCCGGAGATATATTTCCCGAGGACCTCACTGTCAAGCAGTCCATCCCTGGAGGAGGCCACCGACCCGATGAACGGAAGCTGGACGGTCAGGGACCTCACATTGTTCCTCTCGTACCTCTCCTCCTCGTCGCCCTCGGAATCCACAACCGTCGTTATGATGTGGGTCCCGGCGGATTCCGGGACCCATTTGAATTCCTTCTCGAACTCCTTTCCCGGTCCGAGGGGGAGGAGCGGAAAGGCCACGACAATGCTCTCGTTGTCACCGGAACCGTCCCCCCGGTCCATGACTATGACCTGGACCTCGACGGCAGAGGAGAGGCCGAGGTTCTTTATCCTCAGCGTTCCCTCGAGACCGTCCTTGGTTGGCAGGATCGACAGCTCCGTCACGGCAAGGTCGGGGGCCCCGTAGAACTTGTCGGTGGCCGCTGTCGTTACGAGCGAAGGGGCGACCAGCAGGACGACTGCCAAAATGACCATGGGTAGGAACTTCCGCCATGAACGCTCGCTCATCCATATGTCATGAAAAGCCGCGATATTATAATTTCTGGGAGCACGCGCGGGTCTGGTAACCCTACATCTTTTAATATGAAAACAACTTTCGGGCCTTACGGTCCCGGGTGGACCTGTACCTAGGAGGAACCTCCATGGCAGAGAAGATCGAAGCGCTGGTCGACGGCGGAAAAGCATCCGCAGGCCCCCCTCTGGGGCCGGCATTGGGCCCGCTGGGCGTGAACATCGGCCAGATCGTTAGTGAGATCAACCAGAAAACCAAGGATTTCACGGGGATGAAGGTTCCCGTGACCATAGTGATCGACACCAAGACCAAGGAATACACCATATCCGTCGGAACGCCCCCCACCTCCTCGCTCCTGCTTCAGGAGATCAAGAAGGAGAAGGGCCCTGGCTCCATAACGGACGCGGTGGACATCCCCATCGAAAAGGTCATCAAGGTCGCCAGGATGAAGAGGGATTCCCTTCTTGCCATTTCACTCGAATCCGCTGTGCTGGAGGTCCTCGGGACAGCAGTCTCCATGCACGTAACGGTGGACGGCAAGAACCCCAAGGAGGTACAAAACCTTATAAATGAGGGCCATTATTCAGCCCTCCTCACTTCCCAGTGAGAGTATCAGAAAGAGATGCATCCGATGTAGGAGGAGCACGGGTCCCAAGGGACCGCCTCCGACCAACTACACGGGGTGTGAAAAAAATGGCAGAAGACCACATTATGAAAGCGGTGACCCAGGCATTGAAGCAGTCACCGGACCGCAAGTTCAAGGAGTCTGTAGAGCTTGCCATCAATCTGAAGGACGTGGACCTTGCGAACCCCAAGAACAGGCTTACCGAGGAAGTGATCCTTCCGAAGGGCAGGGGCAAGGACGTCAAGATCGGCACGCCCGAGATCGATCTCTTCGCGACCCGCCCCGACGCCGAGACGCTGAAGAAGCAGAAGTATCGCGTCAAGATCACCATCCCGGTGGAGGAGGGCGAGCCGTACACGGTCGGGTCGGTTCGGGTC
>JBLIRI010000010.1:0-35501 GCA_049472235.1 Thermoplasmatota archaeon
CCCTGCACAAGAAGTCGAGGAACCCTCTCCTGCAGGACATCAGGAGAAGGGATGACGTGAGGATCCTGGAGGTGACCCCCATCAACAAGAACATCCTGCCCTACAAGATCATCCCTCTGATCAAGGAAGAGATCGGGAACAGACCCCTCCATGAACTGTATTGACACGACGTCTATCCCCCTCTCGGTCAAAGCTTTCTAGATACTTTTTAATAAGACAGCGGAGTTTGCTGTCGCCTGTTACTGGACGTTGGGGTCAAATCGATACAACTCGTGTACAGTAATATACTTATAGGGCTTCCCTGGATGGATTTCCTGTAGGAGACGATGGACTGACAATCCTATCGGAGGAAAAGCATATGGATCGATCTACTGCAAATCCCCATGCATGGCTGTTGGCTACTGGTATGCTGCTGGTTATGGTCGCAGCCGGAATTGGCGGATACGTTTTGTACAAATACGCAGATGAAGTAGGCGTCGATCAGCTGATCTATGATACCTGGCTCAACGAGAAGAGAGACCTCTTCGCGAAGCTCGGGGACATAACTGCCCCCGTGGACGGCCAGGGCAACCCGCTGAGGGACGATTATATCACAAGGTCCGGCGGCGGTCAGCTGAAGTGGCAGACCTTACTGTTCGAGGCAGAGGGCGAATACGTCTCCTCTCCCGCAGTCGTGGATCTGAACAACGACAACGACCTCGAGGTGGTTGTCGCTTCCGCTGGCGACTACGTCTACGCTCTTGGGCCTGACGGCGAATATTTCTGGCCACAACCCTACGGAGATGACATCATCGACTATCTGGGTCAGACGGCCGGGACCTCCGGTCTCGACTTCGACCCGCCACACATCCTCTCGTCGGTCATCTCCGCGGACGTCAACCTGGGAGACACCCCCGAGATCATCATCGGTGTGAAGGACGGTGCTCTCTGTATTGACGCGGACGGTACGAAGCAGTGGAAGAAGGGTCTTACGACCGGTTACTACTTCTCCACGGCCTGTATCACCGACCTCGAGGGAGATTGGACCGGAAACAAGGAGGACCTCGAGATCGTCCTTGCTTCGGATGATGAAGGAAGGAGAGGCTGGCTCGAGGCCTTCGAGGTCGATGGCGGTGCGATCTTCAGGGAAGAGGCACCGACCGGCGGCGAGGGCGGTCTTATAGGCTGCTCCGTGGTCGCTCATGACCTGGACGGAGACTTCTGGGATGGTCCCTTCCTCATAAACCCCGACATCTCCAAGGAGAGGGATACCGAGCTCATGATCGGTAACCACGACAGGGGCCTGAGGATCTGGGAGCGCCAGGGAGAGAATGCAGAGGGCAAGCCGAACTACGACGAGTCCACCAGCGGATGGCTCGGAGGTCACCAGACCTATGCCACATCCGCGGTCGCGAACGTCACCGGTTCTCCGGAGATGGAGATATTCGTCGGCTGCTCGGAGGGATACCCGAGGACCTGGACCGGCTGGGGCGGAAAGCTCTATGTCTACACCCCGGACGGCAAGAAGCTTTGGGACTACTCCACCGGCAGCTCCAGGGCTTCGATCTTCAGCTCCCCGGCTATCGCCGATATCCAGATAGCCAAGGACGATCCCGAGGAGAAGCACCTCGACTACGAGGTCATCTTCGGATCGGACAACGGTATGATGTATGTTATGAACACAGAGTACCATACACTTCTGTGGTCCTTCGATACCGGCGGAAGGTGCATGTCGTCTCCCGCCATCGCAAACATAGACAATGATGACGAGCTGGAGATCTTCATCGGGTCCGACTCCGGAAAGGTCTTCGCTTTCGACGGGGATCCGTCCGATGGTGTGGACGAGGGTGTCCCGTATCCCGGGGATGGACCGAACCAGGATGTTCTCTGGGTCTATGACACCGGAAATCCGATAGCAACTTCCTCGCCTGTGGTGGCAGACATCGATCTCGACGGAATGCTCGAGATTGTCATCGGCGATGCAGAGGGACATGTCTACTGCATAGCGGCCGGAGGAAGATCGGTCAAGGGACAGCAGGACTGGCCCGAGTTCCACCAGAACCTCAACAGGACCGGTTTCTACAACCCACAGACCTCTTACGGTGTGGATATCTATCCCAAGCTCGACGAGTTCGGAAGGCCGGATACGATGGTCAAGTCGATCCAGCCCGGCAGCTATGTGACCTACAACCTTACGGTCGAGAACACCGGAAAGGGCATCACCGAGATAAACCGGGACAGGATATTCGTGAAGATCGAGCAGGACTCCATCCCCGAGCATTGGACAGCATGGCTCGACACCCCGCCTGATCGGGGCAACGACAATCCTGACTACGTGAGGCTGGCTTCGCAGGAAACCGCTGATCTGACGCTTTGGGTCTATGCGCCATGGGAAGGAGACATCGGTGAAATGGCGCGTATCAATGTTACTGTGAACTCATCATCGGATGAATGGGCCGAGGACTCTGCCACGACCCTATCGGTTCTGGACCTCTTCGTGGACTTCGAACTATTCTATCTGAAGGCCATTGATCAGGATGTCCTGTCGCCTCTCGTTGGCCGTAAATGGGACAAGATAAATCCTGGAGCCGAAGGTTTATACACCATATCCATCAACAACAAGGGGAACCTCAACGATACCTACCTGTTGACATTATCGACACCGCCCAGGGATGCCGGATGGAACTGGTACTTCCTGGAGACAGGAACGTTGAATGCCTCGGCGGACCTGACAGCGCAGCTCCTTGCCGATCAGTTTGGAGGACGGTCCGGTCAGACCTTCACCCTGAAGGTGGAGTGCCCGATCGATGCCACCAGGGACACCAAGATACCCATCCTTGTCAAGGGTGTCTCGGTGATGTCGCAGAGTTCCGATATCGAGGAGATCACCAGAAAGGACGAATTGATAATGGTGGTCGGAGAGCACAATGAGCTTTCATTGAAGATAGAGGACTCCACAAAGTACGTGAACCCCAACGGGACGGTCGAGTTCTATCTCCTGATCACCAACCTCGGCAACAAGGATGTCATCAATGTCCTGCTCAGCGTCGAGGGTAAGATCTCCGGATGGGATGTGAAGTTCCCCGAGGAGCCAATACCCGTGTATCAGGGACAGACCAAGACCATACCCATCAGGATACGCGCCCCGAGCTGGGCAAGGGCGAACAGCAAGCTCGTCCTCAACATGATCGGGGTGATAGAGGGTGCTCCCAACTTCCGGGCGACGGCGCCGTTGACGGTCATCGTCAACCATGTCTACGACTTCGATGCCGTGGTCATCGAGAAGCAGGGCGTATCCGTCGATCCTGGCAAGACAGTATGGTTCACCATGCAGATATCCAACCTCGGAAACGGCGATGACCTGATCATGCCGTCTGCCTACGAGATCCTGCTGGACTGGAACCTTACCTTCTACAACAAGGAGGGCTTCCAGAAGTACGAGGTGACCCTCGACTTCGACGCGAACATCTTCCTCAACGGCAGGATCAAGGTACCCGAGGACACGAGGACCGGACTGTACATCGTGGGTGTCAACCTGTCGGGTGAAGGCTCTTCGCTTGTCGTCTACGTCAAAGTGTTCGTGAACCAGACCTTCGATCTGAGGGTCACATCGATAGACAACGACCACAACATCACGGCGAACATCAGACCGGACCAGGAAAAGCCATTCATCATAAAGGTGGCCAACAAGGGCAACGGTCTTGAAACGGTCACCCTCAGGTTGGGAGCCCAGTACGATCCCACCAACGACGCCATGGGCGTCCTCTACGACGGATGGGAGGGCAAGTTCGTGGCAGTTGCCAACACACCCGACTTCACCACGAACATACGTCCCTACGATTTCAGGGAGCCGATAGTGATATCGAACCTTGTGTCCGATGTTTACTATACCCCGAACTTCACGGCTGCGGCCGCGTCGGGTACTAACCTTGACGAGATCAGGGAGATAGTGGTGGTCCTAGACAAGGGTCAGACAGCGTGGGTGCATCTAACCCTGAAGGCTCCGGCCTTCGAGGTGGGCGAACCCTCCGGGACCGGGATCGAGGTCTCGGGATCCGGTATCGGACCCAAGGACTATGATGTCACGCACCTGACCCTCTTCGTGCTGTTCCCCGACCTCGAGTTCGTCGGAAAGGCGGAGTTCTCGGGAGGGACGTCGGACAGCTACGATGCGATGGTGGGGGACGTTCTCACCATCATCGTGAGACTGGTGAATTCCGGTGACATCCCCGCCGAGAACGTGGACGTTCAGCTCCTGATCGATGGAGTGGAGAAGAAGACCTCTACCCTGAGGACGGTGAAGAACGACACTGATGATGTGAAGACCGTGATCTTCTCCTGGGTGGCCGAGGCTGGCGAGCATGACATCAAGGTGGTCATCGACCCCAACAACAATGTCATAGAAAGCCACGATCAGTTCACCCGCGGAGGAGAGGGCAACAACAACGAACTAAAAGCCAGGGTCGATGTTGAAGGTTCCTTTGTCATAAAGGAACTGGTGAACGACTACCCGATAGTCTCCACCATGCTCATCATCCTTCTGGCCATAGTGATACTCGTTGGAGCGGCCCTTCTCCTTAAGGGAAGCAAGAAGATCTGAGCTGGTTTCAAAAAGACCTCAGGGGAACCCAGAAATGGGTTCCCTTTTTTTTTGTACATTCAAGCTTATATTGGGGGCTTGAGGAATTAATGGAAATAATTTACAGCATACCATCTGAAAAGTGAGACTGTTCTTTCAATGTATCCGGACTACTTTCCGGTCATCAAGGTATGAGCCTGTATCTGTCCCTCGGGAACAATACGGTCTCCCTGACATTGGCCGCTCCGGTGATGATCATCGTTAAGCGTTCCGCTCCGAGTCCCCAGCCTGCATGCGGAGGCATCCCGTAGTCGAATGCTTTTGTGTAGAAGCCAAAAGCATCCGGATCCAGTCCCTGCCTGCTCAGATTCTCCTTGAGGAGCTCGGGCTCATGCACCCTCTGACCGCCCGATACGAGTTCCTTCTCGCCGAAGTTGAGGTCGAAACCCAGTGAAAGCTCCGGATCGTCGGGATGGGGGTGGATATAGAAAGGCTTGAGCTTCATTGGCCAGTCCGTGACGAAATAAAGGGAAGGCCAATTGGTGGAGATCTCCTTGAAACCCTCCAGAGGGATGTCGTCGCCGAACTCGATCAGTCGGTTCCTTCCCGTGGTTTCGTCCCGGATCTCCAGTCCCGCTTTCTGTAGCTTTTCGATGATGCAGCTGTACTTGAGGCGCGGGAAAGGTCTTTCGGGGGAGACCAGTGACTGGTTCAGGAGCTCGAGGTCCATGAAATTGTTGTTCAGGACGTTGGAATATACCCTCTGAACGACCATTTCGAGTATAGCCAGGGAATCCTCGAGGTTGGCATAGGCCATCTCTATGTCTATCGAGGTGTATTCGTTGAGATGTCTTCTGGTGTCGTGCTCCTCGGCACGGAAGGCGGGTCCGATCTCGAACACCCGGTCCAGCCCCGTCGACATCATCGTCTGTTTGAACAGCTGGGGGGACTGGTTGAGGTAGGCCTTCTTGTCGAAGTACTTCATCTCGAAGAGGGCAGTGCCTCCTTCCGTGGCCGTGGCGACGATCTTCGGGGTCTGGATCTCTATGAAACCTTCCTCGAGAAGGACCTCTCTTGTTGCAGCAAGGATGGTTGACCGGATCTTGAAGATCGCCTGTATTTCGGGCTTTCTGAGGTCGAGAAATCTGTTGTCAAGCCTTGTGTCCATGTCGGCGTCGACCTTGTCGACGACACCGAGGGGTAGGGGCGTCTTTGCGATCCCCAGGACCTGGACATTGTAGGGAATGATCTCCCAGCCAGCCTTTGCCTGGGGGGACTGCTTGATGATCCCCCTGACGGAGATGGATGACTCCCTGGGAACGCCTACGATGAGGTCGAAAAGTTCCTTTTCCATGGTCTTTGAGAGTGCCGTGATCTGGGCGACGCCCGACCTGTCCCGGAGGTGGACAAATGCCATCTTTCCCAGGTTCCGGGTATACTGGACCCAACCACAAAGAGTTACTTCGGTATTGTAGTCCTCCTCCCCGATCTCCGCAGCGAACTTCGTCCTTTTCCAATCCGTCCCATCCGTCATGGGTACCAACCCTTCATCACTGATATCGGTGTAACCTGAATGCCTGGCATCCAGTTGTAAGGAGACCGCCGTTAAAGACCTTGTCGGGCCCCTTGAGTTAATCGGGCAAAAGAATACTCCTATTTATATTGCTTCATTCTAGTATAAGTAGGCCCAGGTTCACATGGGTTATCAGCATGAATAATAGCATCCTCGGTACAACCGAAGGTATATGCCTTCTCACCCCGGACAGTAAAATAATAAAAGCGCGATTTTCAGCAAGTTGCTGGCCCCTTGAAAATTTGCCATTATTTGGCAATATCCGATTGGGGGACCCTTTTCATCAATAATAGAATGATATTTGGAATTATTTCGACAATAAGTTAAGAATTGCAGGAAAGCATTATATAATTGTACAATATTTTTCTGATAAGGGTGAGCTGAAAGGGGACTAGTTCACTCTGGGATACGAAAACAGAGTCGAATGAAAAAAATAGGTGGTGAAAGTGATGAAGATATTGAAAGGAAGAGCTATGGCGATTTACTTCGCTCTGGCCCTTGTGATGGTTGCGTTCATGGGGCTTACTCTTGGGGACCCCGAGCCGCCACTGACAGCCCCGAACATAACCATCGAGGATACCTTTGCGCCTGCAGATGATAAGAACGCCTATGTTGGTGATACATTCATGTTCATGGTAGCGGGATACGACGCTCCATTCAACAACTCCAACATAACCGTCGAGATAACCATCGGACCGCTTGCAATGGAGACGATGGCCTGGAACGCCACAGCGAACTACTGGGAATACACCCAGGAATTCCCTGTCGATCCAGCCTATGTCGGGGACCATATCGTGAACTTCACGATATACGACACCAACGCACCGACAAATATCGTCTATGTCGAGGAAATGATCACCCTCTGGCATCCTCCGATGTTGAACACGGCACACACCGTTCCGACATTCTACGAGGACATGACGACCGCATGGAACATGACGGACGCATTCCTCCCGATGATGGACGAGGCCGATGCCTATCTCACTATCGGTGTTGGAAGTGGCGGAGCCCCCGAGGGATGGACATTCGAACCGGTGATGGATGGAATGTACACCCACTGGCACGTCACACCCCCCGACATGATCGAGGGGAGCGTAGATGCCGAGATCAATGTGACTGCAACGGATACCAACGGAGTGATGTATGAACACCTTTTCATGCTCTCCGCTATGGAATCAAATGATATGCCCATGATCTATGGCATTGATTACATGGGAATGACCTACGAACCGGTCGAGAGGTCCATCGAGACCGAATGGGACGAGAACGGGACCGCGATAAATTGGACCACGGTCATGGTAATCGACCTGCCCTTCACCGAGGATCAAATGGAAGCAAACTTCAGCGTTAACGCCTCGGATGAGGAGACGGATATGATCAACCTCACCTATGATATCGAGGAGGGGGATTTCTATACTCTTGAACTCATGAACGAATCCATCCCCTACTGGTTCCATTTCATATCTTCAGAGGACGTTTACGGCCTATGGGCAGCGAACCTTACGGTCTCGGACGGCGTCAATGATGTCATGGAGACCCTCTGGTTCAACGTCTCAGCCGTCAACGATGCCCCGACCATAATGTTCGACGATATCGAGATGGGAGATCAGCTCGACATCGAGACCCTTGAAGTGATCAACATATCCGTCACCGTCGACGATATCGACAGCGAGGACCTAACCATCATGTGGGCCATCGACGGAACCGAAGTGGCAGATTGGAACATGGACTACTTCCTCTACAACTGGAGCGTCGCCGACAAGTACAACGTCAGTGTGTGGGTTTCCGATGGCGATATGGATTCAGAGGTCCTCTACTTCTGGGCGAACGTCACCGAACCCGCCCCGACATGGACCGCCGAAGATATCGCTGTGAACTACACCGAGGGATCCGGAGATGTCGTAGTAGCGGATGCAGAGGGCATCCTGGACTTCACCTACTCCAACCTGAGGCTCGCCACGGGATACCAGTTCATCGATGTCACTGGCATTGCGACTGCTCTCGACGGGGACAACCTGAAGGTGACCATCACTTTCCTGGAGGCACCGCTTTCGGAACCGATAGTGGATGGCTTGGAAATTAAGACCGCATACTATTACCTCTACTTCGTGAAGTCCACCTTCACCGAGCCCAAGTTCAACCAGGCCAGCCCTGACCTTGACTTCGCACCGGCAGATGCCGATGTATACAGCATGGGCTTCCTGATGGACTACGTCAGCGAGATGTACATGGAGATCACCGGCAACGATATGGTCTACACCATACCCCTGTCCGATCTGGATGATGCCGGGGTCACACCCGAGGATTTCAATATCTTCTTCGTGGCAAATGTCATGCACTCGAATGTATTGGACTTCAAGATGGGCTATGACTCCGCTGGACTTAACGCGGCCGTCCACCTCGAACCGGCCACGGACGACGACGATGTCGACGATGATGACGATGATGGACTCGGTGCAGGGTTGATCATAATAATCGTGGTCGTGGTCGTGGTCCTTATCATTATAATCCTAATCATCATCTTCATGATGAGAGGGAAGAAGGGCGAGGAGGAGGAGATACCCGCAGAGGGAGAGATGCCTCCACCCGAAGAGGGAGAAGAGATGCCGATGGAGGGCGAAGAGTTCCCCATGGAAGAGCAGCCTCCGATGGAGGGCTACGAGCAGCCCCCCGAGGAGCCCGTCCCCGAGGAACCCGTGCCTGAGGAACCTGTCCCCGAGGAGCCCGTCCCCGAGGAACCAGTGCCGGAAACACCACCTGCGCCTCAGCCACCGGTGCCACCAGCACCTGCACCTCCGGAGACCCCGATGCCTCCGCAGCCACCGCAGTGAAGGTATCGGATGACCAGTATGCGCCTCCCTTTTTGGGGGGCGCTTTTTTTTTGTACATTTTTTCTTTCATCGATTACACTATTTATATGAGTGTACAGATAACCATTACGCGTCCTGGGGTGATATGTTGTTGATATCAAGGCGTCCTCTGGTCATCATCGCAGTTACTTTGCTTCTTACCCTGGTCTTTGGGTCCATTTCGACCACCGGTCCGATGGGTGCACCGACAAGGACCGAACCCAACGATACCATGGAGGAGGCCACCGACCTCTATTTCGATACCAATCCTCTGCCCGATTCCCTGGACGCAACGGATACCGATGACTGGTACCGGATCCTGGACCTGATCGGGGACACAGCAGATAACCAGCTCGATGCACAGCAATTCTCCATCGGACTGAAGAGGACCAGCGGTGCCAACATCAAGGGCATTCTCATGGAACCCAACGGTCTCGAGCTTGGCGAGATATATTCCGACGGCAGCATAGAGGAGCTTTTGTTCATAGTCCCCAGGGACGGAGATTATTTCCTCTGGATAACCAGCGACCCCAAGGGAAGCAGCGCTTCCTACGAGATCTATCAGGGAGGCACGAAGGATGTGGACAACAGGGAGTTCCACGACAAGAACAATGTTCCTCCGGGGATCGGTTTTTCAGAGTCCGTGAACGTCGCCAATTCGCTGAATCCGTCAAAGGACCTCGTCGACTATTTCCACGTGACCATCCCGCCATTCCGTTCCCTTGAAGCAACCATGACGTTCCAGGGGGACCTTACATTCCGCCTTCAGGTCCTCAACGAGACCTTCCATGTCCTGGCCGAGCTGGACTCCGGAGAATCATACACGATCCCCAACAACTACGACGCGCCCGTCGAGGCGATGTTCAGGGTCTTCGTCTATCTTTCCACCAGGGGCAGTTATCCTTCCACCTCCAAATCCTACAATCTCGAGCTGGTGCTCTGGTCCCATCTCACCAAACCGAAGGTCAACCCTTCAGATCCGTGGACAATGGCAAGGACAAGCGAGGATACACCCTTGTTCCCGAGGTTGAATCTCACGAGGCATTTCATGGAGCCCAACGGGGACGTTCTGGAATTCGAATTGATCTCGATCCCGGACCACCTTGTGGTGGAATTCATCAACACCACGAATCTGGCCAAGGTGGTCACCTCGGTCGAGGTAAGTGTGGTTCCGGAGCCGAACTGGTACGGGGACGAGATTTTGACCTTCCAGGCCAGCGATCGGGACGCCAGCATATCGGACAACATAACGATCAATGTGACCTCGGTCAACGACCTGCCCTACATCACCAAGATCGGGGCCGCCGATTATGGCGGGGGTGTGTTCAATATGTTCGCTTACGAGGACGAGCCCAAATCGTACGAGGTCACATACAATGATGACGATGACCCTGTATCCCGGCTCTTCTTCACCTCCAACGAGACCTTTGATTTCGTCGAGGTCGATCCCGACAACGGGACCATCTCCATCGATGCCGACCAGTCCGATGTCGGCAGGTACTGGTTGAACCTCCAGATGTCGGATACGCACGACACCGTCATTGTCGACATATCACTTGACATACAGGCGGTCAACGATGCCCCGCCGCAGCCCTCCATAGAGATAAGCGGTGTGAACCCTGCCAAGGTCCTTCCCGGAGAGGAAGTGTCCGTGAAAGCCGTCGTCGGCCCCGATCCGGATGGTGATATCCTGAATTTCAAATGGGAGTGGGGGGACGGTACAACAAGCCAGGGTATGGAATCGGCCCATGTCTACGCGGAGGGGATATACGGGAACAGGACCATCAAACTGACAGTGTCCGATAATTTACTTTCAAGCACTGCCTCGGTCCGGATATTCCTTGAAAAACCGGAGGACCTGGCGGTCGGGGAACTTCTCAGGAACTATCCCGAGGAACCGGCGGACGTCGTGAAGTTCAGCGAGAACTGGAGGATCAACATTCCCGATGATGAGAGGAAATTCCTGGTCGAGAAGATCGAGGAAATGGGGGTGGACATAACATCCCTTTCCTACCAGAGGAGGGGGAACAACCTCGAGGTCATACTCTCGGTCAAGGATTCCATACAGATCGACGGGAGCTTCCGCTACTACATCTACGTCATGAGACCGGGCTATGAGGAGCCAAAGGTGGATTTCCAGAACCTCTCTTCATGGGCGCAGGTCCCTGACCGCCGACCCATCGGTGAGGAGATCATAGCCTACAGGGAATACGTGGGCGATCCTGTTCTCCATAATACGAGCACGGGGACCATCACCAACCAGAGGTCCCTTGTATGGCTCATTCCGTTCAACGAACTCGTGGAAGGGGGGCTGAGCTTCCCCATAGACCCGGCGAACTTCACTCTCTTTGCAGTGGCCGAACACGTTCTCGGATACGGGGAGACAAAGGGGATCGCCGAGAGGTATGTCATGACGGACACGGCCGGGGAGGGGGCGGTTATCGTCGGGGAGATCAGATCCGGAGACTCCTCCGGCGGAGGTGGAGGTTCAAACCTTGCAGATATTGCCACCCCGACAAATATCGGATTGGTGATAGCCCTCGTAGTCTTGATCGTCGTGATCGGTATAGCCGCCTTCTACTTCACCCGCAAGCAGGCAAAGGAGAAGAAGAAGGAGGAAGAGGAGTTCATCCAGCATGTCAAGAAGATGAGGGAGGAGGGGAAGGACCTGTTCGGAAAGGAGGTCGAGGTCGAGGGCTCGAAACAGGTCTCCTATGAGGACCTTTACGGAGGACCGGCCCCTCCCGGTCATGATTCCAAAGGGTCAGGCGTCCCTGGGACCACCCTGCCCTCCGCCGGTCTGGGAACACCGATAGACTCCGGCGCCCACATAATGGAGCAGAACCTTCCCGGAACCGACGATGAAGAGTGATATTCCCATCTTGGAATAATCAAATCATAATTTAAATAACAAAGAAGGAGTATCACATATACAATTCAGTCCATAGATGCCATAATTGGCATGTTCGAAGGCAGGGGGGTCGAGATGAGCCCGGAAAAAGGGACGGCGTATTCGGAAAGGATCGAGGGTCTCCGGACCAGAATTGGAGAACTTGGGAAGAACGGGGTGGACACTGGTAGGATCATCGAGATCCTGGACAATCTGGACCAAACGCTGTCAAGTGTCAAGGATGATAATAAAACCGAGGAGGCCTTCCAGAAGTTCGAGAAGCTTCTGTCCAAGTTCGAGGAAAAGGCCCTCAAGGCAAAGGGTGGGAAAGAGGAGCCGGAAGAACCCCCAAAAAGCTCCTCTGAAAAGAACAAAGATCCGGGAGAAGGGAAGAAAGAGGAGAAGGGAATTGGAAAAGAGGCCACAGACAGGGCCCCTGATGAAGAACAGAAGGAAAAGAAGGAGGAGAAGCCTTCGAAGAAAGAAGGGAAGGTGGAGCCCGAAGAAGGTCCGGCGGAGGATGAAGTCCCGAAAAAGGAAGAAAAAAGAGAGGAGGCCCCTTCAAAGGAGGAGACCATCAAGCCGGAAAAGGAGGTGGAGGAGATCGAATCCATGGCCTCCGAGGTAGTCGAGCTCGGTGGTGACGTTACCCCAATTCAGCCACACATCGACTACATGAAGAGGTGCCTTGAGAGCGAGGACGAACCCGGCTTCCGATCCTATCTTTCGACATCCAGGGATTGGCTTTTACAGTATCTGAGAACTCTGAGGCTTTCCGGGATCGAGAGCATCTCCTCGGGTATACGCTCCAGGATCGATGACCTGGCCAGGGTCGGGGAGACCGATCTGGCAAAAGGTCTGGAGGATGACCTTGGAAAGACGCAGGAGGGATACCAGGAAAAAGACCTGGATGGCCTTGGGGTGGTCCTTGAGAAAATGAAGAAGATGGAATCAGAGCTCAAAAAGACATTCAAGAAGGTCACGGAAGAGCTGACCCTCCGGATCAACGAGACGACCTCGCAGGTCGAGGGGATCATAAGGGACCTCTCTGACGACGTGGACACCTCCTCCATCCGGGACGAGCTCCAGGAGGTCAAGGAGCTGCTTTTCAACGGCGAATATATCGAATCGAGGTTGAAGGGAAAAGAGCTGCTCGCAAAGGCCCTTGCCGAGAAGGACAGCAAGGAGATGAGAAGGCTCGAGTCCCTTCTCTTATCGATAGAGCCCATCCTAGCGAAGATAGAGGAGACCAAGGGAGCGGATTCATCGGAGTTCAAGGATCTAAAAAAGGAGCAGGAGATGATAATCGAACGGTCCAAGACGGACCCGAAGGAGGCCCTCAAGCTCATGGAGTCCTTCCTTGACATGGTAACGACCGAATCAGCCGAGATAGAGGAGAACTATGTCAAGAACCTGCAAAAGAAGATCAAAGAACTGAGGGGCGGGACCGAGGAGCTCTCCGATACAATCGACGTGACCCCGATCGTGAACATCCTTGACAAGTCCGAGAACCTGGTGATAGAAGGCTCCGTGGAGGAAGCACAGCAGATGGTGAAAAAAGCTTCAGCCGCCTTTGGAAAATTGAAGGAGAAGAAATCCTTCGAGGTCGCCACCTTCAGGATGAACGAGATAAGGGAGAAGATGAAGACCATGGAGGCAAAGGGGGTGAACATATCACCTCTGGAAGAGCCCATGGAAAAAGCATCCAATATTCTCTCTTCCCGAAATATGCCGGAATTCGACAAGGTGATGGAGGTGATCGATCAAAAGCTCGTCTACATGAGCAACGAGGAGGCCAAACTCGATTATCAGAAATATCTTGTCAAGATAGTCAATGGCATACAGGAGCTGAAGACGGATAAACAGGAGACCGAGACCCTTGAAAAGGACCTCGGGGACCTCAAGGAGATGTACAAGGACAGAAGGTTCGAGGAAGCGGTTTCCGGAGCCTCCAACCTCTTCGAGAGGGTATCATCCAGGAGGCTTTACAAGGTCATCAACAAGAGGAAGCACATCGTGGAAGAGACCATCAGGGAGGCTGACGGTCTGCTCCTGGACATACTGCCTGCAAAACAGAAGCTCGCCCAGGCGATCAAGTTCATCGAGAACAAGGAGCATAGCGAAGCCCTTGACCTTCTCGTCGAGGCCCAGGTGGACCTTGAGGAGAAGATGACACAGAGGACCTTCTCCATGGTCGAGAAGGAGATCAGGGACCTGGCCTCCGAATGCAAGAGCCGCAAGGTCGACGTCGGGGACCTGGATGCGAAGATCTCGCAGGCCTATTCACTGGCGGATGAGGACAAGTTCAAGGAGGCCATGGACCACCTTAACCAGCTCAGGGAGTCCCTCTGGGTAAAGGCCGCGACCTTCAGGGTAGGCGACCTTATGGAGAAGATGTCCCAGCTCATCAAACAGGGCAGGGCGGTCGGCATCGAGGTCTCCCAGTACAAGGCCGTTCTCACGAAATCAAAGGTGTTCATGGATGCAGGGGATGTCGAGAGCGCACTTGAGCTCCTGTCCAGGGTCTCGGAGAACCTGACGGAGAAGGTTTCCGACAAGAAAGCCCTGCAGGTAAGGCTCGACAAGCTGAGAGGGAACCTGATAGCCCAGCAGGGAAAGATCTCGAGACTCCAGAGGTCCGGAATACAGGTGGACGTCTTCCGCGAGAGGGTTCAGAGGATCACGGGACTGATCGACGCTCTGGATCATCAGCAGGCGGAGAAGGAGCTGGTGGAGATGGACCAGGATATCAACAGGCTCCTGACCAGGTCACCGGAGCAGCTGAAGACCGAGATGATGACCACCATCATGGGCGGACAGGCCGCAAGACCCAGCACTGTCGACAAGATCCAGCCCAGGGACCAGGCAAAACCTGAGGTCATCGACAACGATAAGGCCCGCAACGAGCTCTTCACCCTCATCCCCAAGATCAAGGTGGAGATAACCAGATTGCATTCCAAGGGGAGGGAGGTGGACGAGTTCAAGAGGGACATCGAGACCATCCAGAACCTCGTACTGCAGAAGCAGTATATCAGGGCCTACGAGCTTGGCAGGGACACCTACGGAAAGATGACCGGAAAACCCGTATGACGTTTCATTCCAGGACCGGTCAAGAGAAATTCTCTGGATCACCAGAGCATGGTTATCACGGGCAGGAGGAGGACCCCCATGCCATGCGACCTTCTTATTCCAGTTAGTGGGGCGATCATCCCTATGGATGTGGAGACGGCCAGGAGCAGGAGTCCCAGCGGCCCCGTGAAGGCCAGGACCATTACCGAGATGAAGATGATGATCCCCCATGCCAGTTTCCCGTAGGGAAGCCTCGGCATCACGTTGGCGAGCTTCGAGCCTAGCTTCAGGGTCAGGAAGAATCCAAGGCAGGATGCCAGTAAGGCAGCCGACATCAGAAGTGCAAGCTCGGTTGGTGGGAGCGCGGCGTTCCATTCCCTTACCGCAACGAGCTCGTTGACGACTATGGCCGCTCCTGACCGCGGCCTCAGGATAAGGAAGAGGGCCCCCAGCACGAAGAAGGAGTTCGCGGTATTGATCGCCGAGAGGGTGAGTATGACCGATGTGGGTTTGGGCTCCTTCCGAAAGATCATGGCTATCACGGTCGCGACACCGCCGCTCATCCCCGGCAGGAAGCCCACGACGGAACCCGCGATCGATCCCCCCGTTATGGATGATGCGGCTTCACCCGCATGGACTGTCTGCTTCTCTATCTTCTGTTCCGGGACAGTGGCACCCCCCCTCAATGATTCCAGGAGGGTGGATGTCCCGAACAGGCCTGACAGCAGGGGGAACAGGGGGGTCGAGGGGAGGCCGAAGGGCGATGTCAATCTCAGGTCCAGGGCTACGAGACCGAGTATGCCGGCGACCATGAAGAGGAGGAAGGCCGAGAGGACGCCGAGCGTCGATGAGAACCTGCCCTGCCTCCATATCCTGCAGCCGTCCTTGTCCTTTGCCGGGATGTATGGTACCTTCTTGGTCTCCGTGACGATCATCAATACCACCACCCCGATCAGCACCCATACCATGACCTCCTTCAGAAGCTGGTAGCCGTTGACGGGATCGTTGACCAACATCCTGTAGGGTATCATCAGGAGGCAGCCCATGATGATCGCTCCGAAGGATCCAACGGCAGATAGGAAGATCGCCCCGTAGCCGTTCCCCTCGAGAAGCATCCCGTGGGCCGGCAGGACGGAGAGGGCGGTCTCGGCCTCCGGTGCACCCAGGAACGTTGAGGGAATGAAATCCAGGAAGGTATGCGCCATGGAAGCGGCAACGATGGCCGATGCCACCATCAGCATGGCGGTTCCCTGGGAGAGTCCGGAAACATCCTGAAGTACCGAGGAGATCAGCGGGCTGAGGCCGAGGAGTATTATCGCCACATTGTTGACATGCAATCCGGGAATGAGCCCGGTCAGGACCCCGAAACAGGTGCCAACGAGGGCTCCCAGCAGGACCAGCAGGATCAGCTCCATCAAGGTAAAGCCGCCTCCGTCCGCAGGTATATGGTATTTCGCTCCGCATCGAAAAGAAGGATCCCGGAAACCTCCGTATCGCTCCTGCCCAGCGGCCCCGTGTAGTTCATGAGTTCCAGGGAGCACCCTCCGTCTGTCAGGTAGATCGATCCCAGGGTCTCCTCCGCGGTTCCGGAGACATCGACCCTGCAGTCCAGGTAATCCAGGAGCCCCCCGGGCATGGATCCGAGGTTCAACCTCCATGGACCGTGCTTTTCAAGCACCATCAGGTCCTCGGCCGCGAGTTCGAACCTCATACCCTCGCTGTCCCAGGATAGGGAACAGTTGAAGAGCCTTACAAGGTCCCCCTTCTCAAGGTCCGCCCTGGCCGTGGGAAGCCGGCATCTTATGGATATCTCGCCCCCCTCCGCCATTTCGGAGATGTACAGGGTCCTTCCCCCTCCCGGGTACCTGAGATAACCATCGAGAGTGAAAGGTGCGTATGACGCACCCGAGGGGGAGATCCTCATGTCCTCGACCAATCTCAAAAGGCTCGTGGTCCGGGTTTCCGCCCTTGCGATGATCTCGAAACACCTTTCTCCGAAGGCCAATGCGCACCGATCGTCCATGAAAAGGGCGGTTATGTTGATCAGATCACCGGGTCTGAGATCCGTTCCAGGCTCCAGGAGATCGATGAGCAATGGCAAGACCTCGGCTTCGGTGCCGTAAAGGGGCATGAGGGTCAACTCCACCTCGTCGAATCCGATCAGGGAGCATGACCGGACGATCCCCGGAACGTAAAGGACATCTCCCCTGACCGCGCCCCCCTCGTAGGGGCCTGCTTCTGTCTTTTTCTTGGTAAGGATGTCATCATCGTTCTGAACGGTTATTGCAGGGTCCCCGTCTATCACCGTCACCTCGCCGTCGATCTCCACCAGGGCTCCCGGGTCCAGGTCTCCCTTTCCATTCTCCACGAATATCCTCATTGTGGTGTTATCCTCCATCAGGAAAACCCATGCGGAGCCAGAGCGGGAGGGGGTCGTTCCCACGACGACGCCCTCGACCTTCACCCTCTCTCCCTCATGCTCCCCGACCTCCCAGAGGTGTATCCTCTCGACCTCGGTCAGGCCTGCAATGATGGAAAGTATGACCAGTCCCGAGATCGAGAAGGCCAGGACCGCTATCCTCACGGCCTTTTCGCTAAGCAGTGTCAGGGCCATTTGCACTCACCCTCTTTCGATCGGAACCCGACCGGCCGTATTAAAACTAGCCGCCACACTTCCATCCATTGATAATAAGGGGAATTTTAATTAGGTTAAAAACTCATATAGGTAGGTTTATTGAATCATTGTTGTTCGGAAAAGAGTTAATATGGTAATTAAGGACGAGATCATCGGAAAGCCCACGTTGGTGGATTTCTGCGGAGGCAAGGAGGACGTGATTTCACGCTATGTGCTGGCCACAGCCATCCAGCGGTCCTTCAAGAACAAGAACGAGGAGGGGTCCCTCGAGGTCGGGGTTGCCGAAGAAATGGCCGAGCATGTCCTGAACTTCTTCGGTTTCGGTGAGCGGATCATAGATAACATGCTAAAGACGGATGACCGGGACATATTCTACATGCTCGAGGACCTGGGCATCCTCAAGACCGAGAGGGAGGAGACGACCCTTTACGACGGCAGGGAGTGGAGGATCAACTACTGGACCCTCAAGAAGAAGCACATAGCTGACCTCACGGAAGGCCAGCTCAGGTCCTGTCCCGATTTCGGTTCTTCGATCTCGAACGTGGATGAGGAAGAGCTCTATGAAGACCTTCCCGATGACTTCTGGGACCGGGCCTGAGCACTGACAAGCGGGAGTGTAAATTTATTGCACAAAGGTTATAAGGGAGTAGTTTTTCCATTATCTGTAACCGATACAAAGAGGTGAACAGCACATGGAACTCATGGACAAGGAAACCAAGGAACAGGTCAAGGGAGCGCTCGGAGAGATGAAGGGGCCGGTCCACGTTTTGGTATTCACTGCCGAGGATGGATGCATAGCGTGCAAGGAGACCCTGGCCATTGTCCAGGAGGTAGCCGATCTTTCCGACAAGGTAACGGTCGATCATCTGGATATCGAAAAGGACGCCGAGACGGCAGAGAAGTACGGGATCGACAAGACGCCGGCGATATTGATAATGAGGGGGGCCAGGGACAAGTTCGAATATCTCGGGGTCAGGTTCTTCGGGATACCCGCCGGCTACGAGTTCACTTCACTTCGTGATTCGATCCTGACAGTTTCCATCGGGGTCCCAGGGATCTCCGAAGAGGGGCAGAAGTTCCTCAAGGGAATGGAAAAGGACGTTCACATCGAAGTGTTCGTAACACCGACGTGCCCGTACTGCCCCAGGGCAGTGATCCTCGCTCATCACATGGCTCTCATCAGCGACAAGGTCACAGCCGATATGGTCGAAGCCCAGGAGTTCCCCGAAATGGCCCAGAAGTACAGGGTCATGGGGGTTCCAAGGACGGTCATCAACGGAAAATATCATCAGGAAGGGGCGGCCCCCGAAAGGATGATAATCCAGCTGCTTCAAAAGGTCCAGGCGGAGTGATCAACATATCCAGGATCAAGTAAGTTCGAACTCGCCCTGCGGCTAAAATTGATGAATAATTAAAAGCGCCGCAGGGCGGATTCGAACCGACGACCTTACGGTTAACAGCCGTACGCTCTAACCTACTAAGCTACTGCGGCGTGGGTTGGGCATAGGGGCCAATATTGAAATCTTATTTAAAATATGCTGTATTCCATAATGGAAGGGTTCGGAAGTTCAGGTCTGGACGCCTGTCATCTCCACCACCTCAACCACCCCCCTGTGAGGCATCAATACCCTTTCCATCTCCCCTGTGATGAAGAGCCTCCTCGCTCCATGGGACCTCTCAACCTCAAGGAATCCTTTCCTCTCGAGCTGTTTCAGATGTCTCGAGATCGTTCTCTGGGACCTCTCTCCCTTGAGCATTGAGATCACCTGTGCCGTCGTTATCCCCGGCCTCTCCGAGATGAGCTCTATTATCTCCTTGTCCATGGGAGATATGACCACCTCGCATCCTCTGATCCTCACACCGTCCGCATAGAACATCTTGTACTTCCCGAGGTTACGATAGGTGATCAGGTCCTCCCTCTCCAGCCGGTGCAGATGATACGTGAGCGTGCCGTTGTTGACCTCGAAATGGTCCTTCAGGGCCGTGAAGGTGACCCCCGGATGCTCCTTGATATACTCGAAGAGACGCCCCCGGAAGAAATGGTCCAGGACCTTTTCGTCATGAACAAGCGAATAGAGAGGCACCAGTGCCAATGTGAGCCACCTGTATTTGAACACCTCGGAGGCAGAGTAGAAATAAGCCGCGGACCCGGCGATTACGATGGAAGCTGCGGCAGCCCCTCCCCCCGCAACAACGGGAACCGGGACCGAGAATGTATCTGCCGGCTCCCCTCTGGCTCTCACGATCGCGGGGTTGGAAACGATCTTCTCGCCACCGGAGAAACCGTAGGCCCTTATCGTGATGAGCGCGTCCCTGTCAAGTCCGGAGACCTGATAGAGCAGGGTTTCCCGCTCCAGATCGCCCATATCGAGCTCCCTCTCGGTCCTCAGCCTTGCATCTTCCGGTCCCTCGACAATTTCCAGTCCCACGTTCTCGAGGCCCCCGCCGAGGCTGAACAGGGAAACCTCCGGTTCTTCCCGCGGAATATTCGATGTTGTGAGGATAAGGAACGGCCCTCTACTGAAGAGAAGATGGTACAGGTTCCCTTCCCGAACAAATTCGAGCTCGACAGCTTCCAGGGAGATCCAATCACCCGAGACGGCGGTAAGTTCCACTGAGAAGGTATCGGACTCCACCGGTATCTCGTAGCCTATGACGAGCTGGACAGAATCCCCCGGGTCGATCTTTCTGAACGGCGGGATGGTGAGCCCGTTCTCCTGCTCGTCTCTGGCTCCGATCAGGGAGACGGTGTTTCCGTCGTTTCTGATGGTGGCCCCGAACTCGCCCGTACGGGGGACGTCAAGAAGGAAGTCATCCTGGAACTCGATGGAAGCCCAGAGATAGGGTTCCACCCTTATCGTGCAGGTATCGCTGGAAACCTCCCCGTCCCAGGAGACCCCCATTCCCTCCGGGATGGCCTTGATCTCCAGCGTGGCGGTCCTTTCGGCAAGTTCTCCATGGGGGCACGCCACCGCGGCCTTGAACGTCTTCTTTTCCAGCGGTCCGAGGTAGACCTTTTCCGGAAGCTCCACGGACCAGGCGGATGGGCCGTCCAGCTCATAGACCAGGTCGAACACGGAGTTCCTTGTCTCCGTGGATCGAAGCGAGACATCTATCTGCACCTCTGCCGGGTCTTCCGGGGAGACACTGATGTAATAGGTGTCCTCCTCGATCTCGACGACCCCGGTGGGGCCGACAGCTTCCGATGAGATGGAGATCATGACCAGGGCTGCCAGGATCGAGACCAGTAGAAAAACAGCGGCTGCCAGGAACGGTCTCCATGCTGCCATCATACATGTCATTGGAACGGACCATATATAAGTGGTATTGAACCAACTTGACCTAATCGAGCCTGGGGCGGATGCTCTCCACGAGTTCCTCGACCCCCTCGATGACATCTATCTCCAGATCTCCCAGGGGAGAGGAGCCGTCGGTGAAATTGACCTTTCCAACGAATGCCGCTTGCTTGTTAAGGTTGAAAGAAGCGGAATCCCCGGAGGTCCCCCTTTCGATGATCATGACCGCGGTGTCCCTTATCTGCTGCTCCCTGAGAAGCTCCATGAACTTTGACGCATCGGTGGAGCTGAACGATATCTCGTTCTCGGAGGTACTGACCTCGCTGTCGGGAAAAATGTTCAAAATGCAGAGAAGGACCTTTTCGGGGTCTTCGGTTGGGAAAACGGGAGCGCTGCCGTTCAGTATCATGTTCAGAGCAGGCCCATTTCGAGGATCTCCACGGACTGGACACCCTCGGTCTCGTTCATCTTCTCTTCGAGTTCCTCTCCGCCGCCCTTCTTGTCGTCCAGAACGACGGTCCACTCGAGCATCTTCAGCCCGAAGAACGCCGGCTTTATCTCGTACCTCGAGACACGGCCGTGCTCCGGCACGTAGGAGGCGAACTTACCCGCAACGGCCTCGAGGTCCACCTCTGGACTCTCGGGCATGACCTTGTACCTGATCAATACTTCACCCATGTCGAGCTCTCCTCAGGGGCCCTGGAAACCGCATCCTGGACACATGTAATTAGCTGATTGGTCCCGGCACTGGCCGCATCTAACGATGGTCTGTTCGCTGCAGCTTGGGCAGTCGAACCTGACCGATCTCTCGGCCTGGATCGGGGTTCCGCACGAGGTGCACCTGTCTTCGGTAGGGATCATTCGCTTGACCTCCTGGTGAGCGCCCTATATTCTCTTTGTTTTTAAGGGTTTCTTTATGGCCCCGGCCGAATCAGTGCACTATCCATGTGTAATCCTTAAATATCTCCATTTTCTCCCACTCCCGAAGGAGCAAGGACCATGGACAACCCCATCGAGATAACCGAGAACGTTTACTGGATCGGCATGAACGACAGGGAGACCCACCTGTTCGAATCTTTGTGGCCTTTACCCTGCGGCGTTTCATACAACGCTTACATGATCATCGATGAGAAGGTTGCCCTCATCGACACCGTCAAGTTCACGGTTACGTCCCCCTACCTCGACAAGATCAGGAAGCTCATCGGAAAGGGCAAGACCATCGATTACCTGATAGTCAATCACATGGAGCCGGACCATTCCGGATCCATCAAGGCGATAATCTCGGCCTTCCCGGATATCAAGCTCGTGGGGAACAAGAAGACCGCCAAGTTCCTCGAGAACTTCTACGAGATAACGGAGAACATACACCTGGTGGATGACGGTGACGAGCTCGACCTTGGATCGAGGAAGCTCAGGTTCTACCTTACTCCGATGGTCCACTGGCCTGAAACCATGATGACATATGATACCAGGGACGGTATACTGTTCTCGGGGGACGCCTTCGGAGGCTTCGGATCGCTCGACGGGGGAATATTCGACGACGAGCTGAACATCGAGTTCTACGAGGAGGAGATCTCGAGATACTACACCAACATAGTGGCGAAGTACTCCCCCATGGTCCAGTCGGCGCTCAAGAAGCTCTCAGGCCTCGAGATCAAGGTGATCGCAGCCACCCATGGTCCGGTATGGAGGTCCAACCCGGACTGCATCATCGGTTATTACGACAAGCTCTCATCGATGGAGACCATAGAGGGGGCCGTGATAGTTTACGGGTCCATGTACGGGAACACCAAGAAGATGGCCGACAGGGTGGCCCGTATCCTTTCCGAGGAGGGGATAGAGAAGATCCGCGTCCATGACGCGTCCAAATCGCATCTCTCCTATCTCGTGAACGATGCATGGAGGTACAGGGGGCTCATAATAGGGACCCCGACATACAACACAGGGGTATTCCCCCCGGTGGACCAGTTCGTTTATTTCCTCACGAAATCGAGGATCAAGAACCATGTGATCGGTGTGTTCGGCTCCTGCGGATGGGGGGGCGGGGGAGTGAAGGAGCTCGAGGAGTTCGCATCGAAGTCCGCGTGCAAGTTCGTCGGCCCTGTGGTTGAAGCGATGGGTGCTCCCAAAGAAGAAGACCTCGAGAAGCTCGACAAGATGGCCCGGAACGTCGCAAGGGAGATCAAGGAATACAAGTGCTGAATAATATCCTTATTAATCGGTGTTCCACTTTATCCCTCCGTGGTGAAAAAAGTGGAGCCGTGGTTGATATACGCCGTGTTCTCTCTGTTACTCTACGGTCTGTGGGGATTCTTCCCAAAGATGGCCTCCGAGAGCGGGATCGAACCGAGGAGCATACTGATATACGAGGCGGTAGGGACACTTGGCGTGGTGTTGATAGTACTTGCGTTCGTCGGTTTCAGACCGGAGTTCAACGGAAGGGGTTTCACATTCGCATTGATCGCAGGGACCGCCGGCGCCCTCGGATCGCTCCTCTTTCTCATCGCGCTGTCGAAGGGCAAGGTATCGGTTGTGGTTACGATGACAGCCCTTTACCCCCTGATAGTGATAATCCTGTCCTTCTTCGTCCTCAAGGAGCCTCTCACCATAAAACAGGGGATCGGCATCGTGTTCGCGATCGCAGCGGTCGTGCTGTTCTCGATATGAGGTGTATGACATGAAGCGGTATCTTGCGGTCCTGATCGTTCTTCTGCTGGCCCCCTCCATCACGGGATGCCTCGATGGAGAAAGTGACGAGGGGGGGATCGAAGGGGAATATCTTGTGGAGTTCGCCATGAACGGAACGAAGCTCCTTTCCCTCAACTGCGAGCTCGCATCGACCCCCGAAGAAAGGGCGAAAGGGCTCATGAACAGGACCGAGCTATCGGACAGTGAGGGGATGGTGTTCTATTACGAGCCCCCGCGTGAAGTCTCCTTCTGGATGAAGGGCACCCTTATTCCCCTTGACATGGTCTTCGTGAGCCCCGAGTTCATCGTAGTGAAGGTCTCCCAGGCGGACCCCGAGCCGGGGGTCCCCGACAACGAGCTTACACGCTATCCCAGCGGGGAGCCCGTGAGATACGTGATAGAGATGAACAAGGGCCTCGCCGGGGAGAACGGTGTTGTTGCCGGTACAGAGGTCATGGTCTGGAAGAGCTGAACGCCCTTTGACATGAAAGTACTAAAAAGGGATGAGCGCATTCTCTCCCGGGGAGAGCGAGAGATATGACAAGGTTTTATTATTCCTCGGCCAGAGACGGATACAGCCGTATAATGCTTCTTTGGGTGTCGGCTCTCCTGTTCACAACATTGGCAGTACCCGCTCTCTCTCCTGTCGGCAATGTCGCTGCCGAAACGGAACCCGGTGTGGGGACCTATTTCAAATACAATTACGAGCAGGATATAAGCAAATGCAGGGGGGCCTATTCTGGTTACGATGAGGAGACCGAGGGCAAGGGAACCTACAAGGTCACCAATTGGAACCAGACCTCGGCAGAGGTCAGCTATTCATGGTGGTGGGATTACTGGTCATCCACCGAACCGGACGACTACGGAAAAAGGAAGGGAACGGTCTCCTTCGATCGAACCACATTCAGGTACACATCCGACCATTTAGATCTGGACGATCCGGTCTACAGGGGCATCCCGACAACGGACATGTACGTCTGGTTCTGCATCCCGACCGATGTGGACAAAGGGGATAAATTGGACATACTGGACTCGGAATGGACGGTGACCAATACGGACAAGACCCTGTGGAGCAGGGGGATCCCGAGAAAGGTCATCGAGGTGGAGTACGAGGGGAGGGCGAACAGGGACGACGACTACGGGCGCTTCAGCTACCATTTCATCGACAGGCTCTATTTCGAAAAGAGGACCGGGTTCTTCTTCGCGGAGAGGTATGAAGAATGGGACCGCGGGACCTGGGACGGGGACTCTGCATCCTTCAAGATCACCATAAAACTGGATGTCTACGAATCATCCTATTCCGTGGAGATAGACTGGTTCACGATGATCGTGGTCTACTCCCTGATCATATTCGGCTCCCTTTCCACGATCTACCTCATCTACGCTTTCGTGAAGTGGGCACGGTGGACGAGGCGGCACCTCCCGGTGACGAACGTTCGTGAGATGAGCACCATCGGAGGCCCGATCGACCAGGTCAAGGTATACCGCATAAAAAAGATGAAGGGCTTCCCTCACTTCCGCAACCATGCCACATATCATTTCGAGCCATTTTTGGAATACTGGACGAGGAAATCCCTTTCGGTGGGGGACAGGGTCGTTGCCGCCTCGGCCAAGGACATTGGTCTTGTCGGTTTCGCAATGTACAACAGGGAAGCAAAAATTGGCACGATCCTGTGCCGGAACTCGGAACTGACGGAGATGATGAGGAGGTACATCAGATGCAAGGACTTCTTCTCCGAGGTGAAGCACATGGTCAGGATCAAGGAGGGTTTCAGCTCATATCCGATCACCAGTTCGACTCCTAACAATTACAAGGAGAAGGACGTCTACAACATCTTCGAGACACACACGGTATACCAGCTCAACGGTATTCCAAAATGCACCTACGACACCGACCTGGTACGGCCGATGAAGAAAGCCGACCTCCCGGTCATCATGAAGCTCGCGAAGGAGATCTACAGGACCCCCTCGAAGAAATGGATCAAAGCCAGCTTCCACTCCGGGGACATTGCATTCGTTGCCGAAAGGGACGGCAGGATCGTGGGTTTCGCCTTCGCCGAGGTGTGCGGGGAATACGGAAGGGTCCATACCCCGTCAGTGGCCAAGGACTACCGGGGAAGAGGCATTGCAAAGGAGCTTTTCAACGCCCGGCTTGAGACCATGAGGCAGATGGGGGTCACCATCGTTGTTGACGAGATAGCCGACTGGAACCTGGCTTCGATAAGGATCGCATCCGTGGCCGGTTTCAAACCTACCGGGAAGATGTACGTGGAGACGGCAAGAACAAAGAGGATCAAGAAGGACATTATCAGAAGGTGATTCTGCTGGTGGTCAGGGCCGTGCTCATGGGAAAGGCTTCCGAGAAGCTTGCCGCAACCGGATCAGGCGGCCCCCCGATCATACCGGGGAACATGAAGAGTGTGAGAACACCTTATGTTGGCATGGTCCTGGTCCCGGGAAGGACCCTTGACGGTCCCGAAGGTGAAGTGAGCGTGGTCCCGGACGGGAACCGGGGAGCGATATTGCCGGAGCCTACCGTCTCCTTTTGGGACAGGAAATTCTTCATCAGCGTGAAGGGAGTGGGTGCCAGAAGACCGATGTACGAGGACCCTTCATGGTTTTCCGCCCCGTCCGACAACTACCCCTTCTCATCGGAGTCTTGGTTCGACGAGAATCCCTGGGGGGCGATGAGCCGCACTGCATGCCTGGAGGATGCGGCCATAACGGAACTGGCGGACGGACCCTCCATCAACGGATTCCATATCTGCCCCATGGTCCGGGCCGAGCCTTTGCCGGAAAGCATAATGAAGAGCGCAGGGGAGAACTACTGGTATCGAAAGCTCGACGACCCCGGACCTTTCTATCAGGAGTTCAGGCTCCTTCCGTCGGACGTCAGGCTGTACTACCAGTCCTCGTCCACCCTCGGGGACAATGTCCATTCGGTCCTGGGTTCCTTCGGGATAGAGGACGTGGAGACCCTGGACGAGTTCATCGTCAACTACATTCGCTCGGGAATGGCTGCCCTCACGCTCGGTGCAAGGACCATGAAGGTCAGGGGAGACCGCTTCACCATGCTGGATTATCACGATGTCTGGCTTGACAAGGATTCGGTCATCGCTCCCGACGGGACCCTCTTCTTTGCGGACATCGAGGGCCTGGACCGGTCGTTCCCCCTATATGAGGCCGGCGCTGCCAAATTGATGCGCACCCAGTTCCACAGGAACTTCTACGAGTTCATGTACGGGTTCGACCGTCTGTTCCGGGAGAGGGAGAGGATGAGGGGGACGGAGCTCTCATGGCCCTCAAGAAGATCGGGGGCCTGTGCGATCTTCGAGATGGCCCTTTCTGGCGACCCATTCCTGGAACAGGTTCCGACGGAGGGATCCCTCGTCATGAGGCTGAGACCGGATATCGGACCCCGGGATGTGGAATTGAAGATACTGGACCTTGGAGGTGATTGAATGCAATGTGAAATGGCCGTGGCCCTGCTGCGATCGATCAAGGAGATGAAGGACCTGAACCCGTCCCCTTCGGATATAGACGAGCTCACGAAACTGGGCCTCGTGACGAACAAGGGAGCCGTATCCCGGGCACATGGCTCGGAAGCCCTGCTTCAAAAGCTCAGGGCGGAGCTCATCGTACTTGACAGAAGGAAGAAAAAGATCGACCAGGACCTCGAGAACCTTGGAAGGTTCAGTTCAGGTTACCTTCCGAAGACCATTTTCAGAAAGGATCCTGCCTACAAGGACCTGGTCAATGAAAAGGAGAACATCGTCAGGAAGGAAAGGGAGCTCAGGTCCAGGATAGTGGACACGGCCCAGAACTCGACGGAAAGCAGGTATAACGCCATTGTGAACGGAAACCCCATGATACTGACCTTCAAGGGCAAGGAAGCCCTGGTGACCATGGAGCAGAGGGGGAAGAGGATATCGAGGCACCAACTTTCGGATTTCCTGAACGAGGTGGAATCCGCCAGGGCCCATTTCATCGCCCGGTCCCAGAAGGCCAGGAACATATTGAAGGCGATCTCCCCCACCTATCCGTCCATAGACGAGATACACCTGCGTATGATATCGGTCGGCCTATCGAGCAGGCAGGGCTCGCCGGTGGAGATAGCGGAGATGTTCAACGCGGTCATGGACCATCTGAAACTTCCCTTCGGCCTCCGGGATTCCACGGAGATGGTACTGGCGGAGACCCTGGTGCTTGCATCCGACAGCAAGGATTCCCTCCGGGTCCGCTCCGACCTCGCAAACGATCTGTGTAAGAACTCGTTCAAAGGCTATTCCGTCAGCCAGGACCAGGTGAGGGCCGTAGGGATTATTCTTGCCAGCGGGCGCAAGGTGGACGATATGGTAAGGATGACGAAGATCCTCGAGACCGATATCTGTCCGAACATGTTCTCTCCCGCAGCCCTCGTGGCCTGCGCCGAGGACGGGCAGGCCCTCGCCAATTTCAGAAGGCTGATCAGCGAGAGGTCCCTCGGGAGCGCCGGGGAGGGCATGACGATGGCCTCCGCCATCGTGTCGGTATCGGGACTTCCTCTGGGCCTGGTCATCGAACGCTACAAGGAAGCCCTCGGCAGGCTGCAGAGCCTGGGTCTAAAGGAGATGGAGATCACTTCGGCGATGCTTGCGGTCCTTCCCTTCGACATCGAGGAATCCATGGACAACCTGAGAATGGCATCCCATGCCATCTCCCTGAACCGGTTGTCACTCGGAGCAGTGGAGAACATCTCGCTCGGGATGAAGCTTCTTATGACCACATCGGTCATGTCCACCGGAGCGAAGGGCATCGGGACGGACGAGGAGATCTACATGGGCTCCCTCGTGACGGACGCCCCCATACACCTGGCGCTTCAGGATGTCCTGGTCCTGAACGCACTTGCAATGACTGCGAGCATGAACGCATTCCACGAGATATCGCTTCACAGGACGGCCGTCAGCGATTACCGCTTCCACCCGGTCCACAGCCACTACGTATACGGCTGATGTCCATCCGCGTGAGATCAAAGCAGGAAGGAGTACTTTCTGCTCCCGTGAATGACCCTTCGGATCTCCACGATATCCTCCCTGATGACATAGAATACAAGATAATTCCCGATGATGAGCATTCTGTATCCAAGGAACCTCAAACCATCATCCTTAGGGACGATCCCCAGTTCGGGGAAGACCTCCAACTTCCGGATGCTCTTATCGAAGGTGTCCAGAATGGATGATGCAGAGGATGGGTCGTCTTCACAGATATATTCGAATATCTCCTCAAGGTCGGTTACGGCGATGGGCAGATATTCTATCTTTTTCTTCCTATTCATGAGCCCTTTCCCTCAGTTTCTTCATCACCTGGTCATGCGACAACCTTCGAGTTTTTTCTGAACTCTGCATCTCGGCCGCTCCGAGCTTTTCATAAAGGTCGATGAGGGCTTCCATCCTCTCGTAGTGCGCAAGGCTCATGACGACCAGGTCGCCTCTGCCGTTCCTTGTGATATACACTGGCTCGTCATTCTGATGACATAGTTCCGAGATCTCGGAGAAATCGTTCCTGAGGTCGGAGATCGGTCTTATTATCGTCATAAGGCAACCATACTATCATTATAATGATAATATAAATCATTTTTTATGATAGATAATCCGGCAGTGAGAAATCCCCCCATCCAACGAAATCCTTTTCATATCCAGGACCATATCGGATGCGATGAGGATTCGGACCATTACGGCGGGGATCATTCTGGACCTCGATAGGATGGAGAAGCAGATCGGGGAGACCGCTGCCTTCCTCCTGGAGGCTCGTGACCGCTTCGTCTCCGAGGGAATGGAGGTCCAGACACTCAGGATCTCCACCCAGAGGTGGGAGACCTACCCTCTTGAAAGCATGCCTCTGGGAGTCCCCGAATTCGTTTCCGAACTCGAGGCAAGGGTCCGGAAGGAGGGTCTGGACTTCCTGTCCGTGGGTCCGGCAGCGACCCAGGCCGGTATCAAGATGGTCCCGTCCATAATCGAATCCACCACCTCCACATGCTGCTCTGCCGTTGTCGCCGATGGGTCAGGGGTGAAGGCGACGAACATCGACCAGGCCGCCGATACCGTCAGGGAGGTCTCGAAGATAGCCTCCAGCGGGATGAAAGGCTTCATGTTCGCGGCCATCGCCAACTGCCAGCCGGACACCCCCTTCTTCCCCGCTTCCTATCACGTGGATAGGGCCCCCTCATTCTCCATCGGACTTGAATCCGGCTCCCTGGTCTATCAGGCTTCGGAGAGGACCCGATCCCTCAAGGAGTTCACGAGGCTTCTCGGCCACACGTACGGTGAGAGATTGACTGAGGTGGATGGGATTGCCTCCTCGCTCTCCGGCGAGGTGCGTTATGCAGGGACGGACCTATCTTTCGCTCCCGGGCTTGACGAGAGCTCGTCCATAGCCCTGTCGGTTGACAGACTTCTTGGCGCCACCTTCGGTTCCCAGGGGACCCTTTCAGCATGCTCGGCGATCACTTCCTCACTCGATGCCGTGAAGGTGAAGAGGTGCGGTTATTCCGGGCTGATGCTTCCTGTGCTGGAGGATATCGGACTTGCGGCAGGGTCCGACATAGGGTCCTTTGATATTCAGAAGCTCCTTCTCTATTCCTCGGTCTGCGGTACGGGCCTCGATGCCGTTCCGATACCCGGGGACACACCGGTCTCAAAGATATCGGCCACCATAAGGGATGTGGCCTACCTCTCGAGAAAGCTCAGGAAACCTCTATCGGCCAGGCTTCTTCCCGTACCGGGAAAGAACGCGGGGGACAGAACGGAACTGGGTTCCCCCTATCTGGTGGATTGTTCGATACTGAGCCTGATATGAGGCTTCAGTGTTTCGCCATCTCTCCGAACAGTTCGGACACCGGAGTGACCCCTGTCCATCCCTTCACCGGTTTGCCGTTGACGAACAGGTACATCTGGGGGATCCCCCTGACATTGAACCTCCTGGCTATGGAAGGGTGCCGATCGACGTCGACCTTCCCGACGAAGGCCCCGGGGGGCATATCGTCGATCTTGCCGTTTATCATCCGGCCCTGTATCTGGCAGGGCATGCACCATCCAGCCCAGAAATCGACAAGAACCACCTTGTTCCTTGATAGGAATTCATCGAAATTCTTCTCGGTCAGCTCGACAACCCGCTCGCTATCTCCGGTCATACCCAAGGCCTCCAGCTCCTTCAATTGTGCAAAATGTTAGCACAATCGATAAATACTTCCCCCTATCTCTGTTGTCCCGTACATTGCAGGGCATTCCAATAACGGGTGAAAGGATGGCAGCGAAGATATTCCCGCACAACATCGGACCGAACTGCGAGAACGCTCTGAGGTGTTTCTTTGATCTTTCCCCTCTCGAGGTAAAGGTCTACAGGGACCTGCTGGAGAACGGACCCGGGACGGCGGTCGAGCTCGGCAGGAGGATAGAGAGGGACCGATCCACCGCCTACAGGTCGCTGTCGAGGCTCGTTGAGAACGATCTTGCCGTGAAGGCCATCAGGAACCGTGAGGGAGGGGGCATCTTCCATGTGTACGAGGCTGTCGAGCCGGAACAGGTGCAGCTGATGCTCAGGGAGACCATCGACAACTGGTACGAGGAGATGCAGAGGGTCGTCAAGAAGGCCTCCGAAGCCCTAAGAAGCGGATAAGGCCTCCCTTTTCTTTCTCCGGGCCTCAAGTATGAAGTTCATTGCCAGCATTGCGAAGTATCCGAGACCTATCTCGAACAGGTAGGAGTCCATCTGAGTCAGGACGGACACTGTGAAAGCCGTGGCGGGAGCGATACCTACCGAATAGTAAAGGTAGGTCATGGTCGTCTCTGCGATCCCTATCATGCCCGGCATCTGCGATAAGAGGCCGATGGCGAAGGTGATCATCACAACGGCAGCGACGGTGAAGAAAGGCACACTGTGCCCTGCCGCCAGGAAGAGCATGTATGCTGCTGCGAAACGGAAGGAATAGATCATCACTCCAAGCAGTATGTCCAGGGCCATGTAAACGGGGCTTGTGGCCAGGAACTTGAAGGAGGAGCGGAACTCCGAAAGTCCGCTCTTGATCCTATCGACGTAGTAGCTCCTGTCCTTAGACCTGCTTCCGAGGAGGAACTTCGAGATCCTGTGAATGAAGGACCCCATCGTCTTGCTCTGTTTCTCTCCCAGGTTCCGAAAGATCAGGTAGGATATGACCCCGATCACGATCCAGAAGAGAACGAAGGCCCCTGTGAAGTACTGAAGAAATCTTGGTATATCGAAGGTCACGGTGGCGTAGATGGTCAAGGGGACGAGGATGGATATCATGGCAATGGTCAGGGAGGCCTTGTCCACCATTGCCGCGGCGAAAACCCGGGAGAATCTTGTATTGTAGCAGGAGGCTATCATTTTTGCCCGGACGGGCTCGCCTGCCATCCTTCCAGAAGGAGTTGTGATGTTGACGAAATTGCCCGCCATGTTGGATAGCATTACGCAGGGGAACCATGCCTTGGGGACCCTCCTTCGGACAAGGAGATAGAACTTGATCCCCCAGGTTAGCTGTATTCCGACGAAACATGCCATCGATAGAATGACATAGACGGGGTTCAACCCCCTGATCTCGTCAAGTATATCACCCCCCATCGATAGAAGGAGCCCTATCATGATGCCGAAGAAGACTATCAGCGACGCTATGGTGAACCAGCGTCTGGCGCGCCCCTTCCTCCTAGGCATCGGGGACGATACGAGGGATTTCCTATAAAATGTCTACCCGACCGACCTACGAAATGACCAGATAAATGGCCAGGAAGGTGCCGATTATTGCTTCAGCGATGTACAGACCGGTCATCAGCATGTAGGAATCAAGGAGCTTCAATGTCTTCTGGTCCTCTGACCATCCCTGCTTCGAGGCCTTCTTGTTGAGCCACCTCTTCTCCCAGAGATCCCTTGCGGCCCCGCCGGTAACCATCATGAGAGTGTACTGGAGGGGCAGATACATCCCAAGGCCGAAGGCGGTCCCCATGCCGGTGAGCATCTCCACCAGGAACCCGATGAAAATGCCAAGGAAGAAGAGTGAGAACATGACCTTCCCACCGGCCAGGATCTGCACGAACACGGCGAATGCATGTGCCTGTGGCGCCTCCAGGGCAAGGGTGCCGTCCGCCAGCATCTTTGCGAAGAAGGCGGCGGCGAGGGCAGCCGCAGGGGTGCCGATGATTATGGCGACGCTCTCACCCTTGATGAGGTGCATGGGCCTCGTTCCGGCGTAAAGGCCAGCCTTGAAATCCCACATTATCTCGGACGAGAGGGAGATAGCTGACCCGAAGACGGTGGTCCCGACCAGGGCCATCAGGACGATCTGGCTCTTCCCATCGGGGAATGGCCTGAAGACGCTGATGAGGGTGAACACCCCGAAAAGGAGAAGGAGGGTCAGAAACGAGGTGCCGGATACGGGAGTGGTTCCGACCTCTCCGGATATCTTGACCGCGATGGCCCCCAGCATGAATGTCAATATGGCAAGTAGCGCTGCGAAGGCGATCGAAGCGATCAGCGGGAATCCGCCGAACAGCCAGAAAACGACCGAGATCGTCATGAAGGCGACGCCGACCACGATGAATATATGCTGGGTCGGCCACTCGTACCAACCTTTCCTCGGAACCCACTCCTTCTTCTGGGTCCCGCCTGTCTTGGTTATGTCGGTAAGAACGGTCCTGAAGGTCGGGAGCATCTTGATGAGTGCCGTTGTTCCGCCTCCCAGAATGGCCCCTATGGCAATTATCTTGGCGATCCCCTGGGCCGCCCCGAAGGCCGGGGACGGGTAGGGGATGAAACTTGCCAGCTCGTTGTTCCCTATTGGGAGCAGGTGCGTCGAGATGTAGCCGGAATCCCCGTACATCTCCAGGATGGGGATGTAGATAGGTACGTCCATCCATACGGCAAGAGGGATGATGAAGAACCAGGTGACGAAAGAACCACCCGCCACTATCAGGGACGCCCTGGATTTGAGGAACCAGCCTATGGCGAACCCGATGCCCGTGAACTCGTAGGATATATGCGTCCATCTCGGGGACAGGTACGGGGTGTGTATCCTCCCGTGGCTGTAAACGCTGGAAAGACCGATGCCGTGCATGATCTTGGTCAGGATGGGGGTCTGGTCCTTCCCGAAGGGAAAGTCCCTAAGAAAGGCGAAGAGGAACATCCCAGCGAAGGAATAAAAGACGAGCTTGATGGAGCGGACGGCCTGCTTGACGCCCCCCGCCGAGAGATGGTTGGAGATGTCAAGAAGCTTGACGAAGGCCTGGAATCCCGGAGCGGGCAGAGGGTCCTCGACCTGCCAGAGCCTCCTGAAGATGATGAAGTACATCATGCCCATCAGGGAGGCGAAGAGGCTTGCGATCATCGCAAGGGGGACAATGTTCGAGCTCTCGATCATTCCCGGGGGTATGAGCGGATTTCCGTCCGACATCACGTACTGCGATGAATAGGCCAGCAGGTAGATCGCAGGGAACGTGAATACGAATCCGGTCACGGTCCTGTCGGTGGCGGTTGCGGATCCGGATGCTATGTTGACCTGGCTCGGCTTCCATCTCATGGCCATTCCGACCAGGTAGGAAACATAGAACGCACCGCCGGTGACCAGTCCTATCTTCAGGGCGATATACTGCGATATCAATGTGAACGGAAGCCCCACAAGGAACAGGACCAGGATGAGCTTTCCCCAGGAGAAGTGGGACCTCTGGAAGCTTTCGCTCCTGTTCTTGTGATCGAGATATTCCTCAAGGACCTCCGTGTTGAGGTTGGAGTACATCTCGGTGTCGAACCACTGGAGCGTTCCCTTCTCGATGGCCTCGAGCCCCTTCGGGGTGACCGGCTGCCTGTAGGTGGACCTTCTGACACGGGTCATGGCCTTCTCTCCGTGGTTCTTGTCCGGTCCTCGCGGCCTTCCATGAGGGCTTTGATCCTCTTCCTGCGGAAGAAGTCCTCCCGCTCCCTCTCCTGCAGCTGCATGGTGATGTACCTTTCCGTGTTGTGCAGGCGCGGGATGAAGATGTGCTCCAGGGCGTTGACCCTTCTTTTCGTTTTCTCGATCTCCACTGCAAGTCTCTCCATGGAGCCTTCCGTCTCGGCAAGCATGAGGATCTTCTCCAGAACGGTCCTGTACTGTTTTGTCGAATCATCCAGGGACTGAGGGGTCCTTCCAATTCCCCACGGCATGACGATGTCCTCTTCTCCCGATCTGTCTATGACCGGGACCCTGACCCCCATGATGTTGAGTGATTCTATGCTAGGAGGGTCGAAAGGTTTCATGCCCTGGGCAAGGGCCTTGACGGTGTCGTAGCCCATCCTTGCCATGGCATCCTCGAGGGATAGGTTCGCCTCGTTGAAGGCTTCGACGACCTCGCCCTTCAATCTCTCCCGTTTCTTGAGGACCTCGAAGAACTGGACCACCAGAGCGTCTCTTTTCTCTCCCAGCAATTTGTGCCCTTTTTCTGCGAGAAGTCTCTTTTTTCGAACGGAGAGAAGCTCCATCCTGGTGGGATTGATCCCCTCGACGATCTCACCTGCCATAACAACACCTGCTGGGTACCCGGTCGTTTCCGATGATCCTCTTTGTATGAATAAATGACGGTAAAAATGTATCAGCGGCCGATGGTCTTTGAGAACTTCCTGACATTGTCAAGTGTCTTCGATTTGGTCTTGAAGTACTCTCTGAAGGGTTTGAGAATGTCCGCCATCTGGTTCGCGACCTCCTTCTTCAGGTCCGCAGGGTGGAGCTGCTTCTTGGCGAAGGCGGACCGGAGTCCGTCGTAGTTCTTGAAGTGGAGGTCGCCCCCCCATTTCTCCGGCCTCGAGATAATAAGCTCCCCCTTGATAGGGAAGATGATCGTCTTGCAGATCTCCATAACCGGATTATCTGGGACACCCTCGGGGCACCAAGCCTTCTTGATCTTCCTTCTTATATCGTCC
>JBLIRI010000100.1:0-6502 GCA_049472235.1 Thermoplasmatota archaeon
CCTGTGGAGGAACCACCGGTCGATCCTGGTTAGGGCGTGGACCTCCTCCACATCCATGCCCTTCGAGAACGCCTCGCTCACCGCGAAGATCCGGCGGTGGGTCGGTTCCTTTAACTCTTCTTCGAGATGGTCGAACTGGAGGCGGTTCAGAACGAGGCCGTGCATGCCTGTCCCGAGCATTCTCAGCGCCTTCTGGAGGGTTTCCTCGAACCCCCTCCCTATGGCCATGACCTCCCCCACGCTCTTCATCTGGGAGCCGATACGCGTGTCGATGCCCCGGAACCGCTCGAGGTCCCATCTGGGGACCTTTACAACTACATAATCGAGCGCCGGCTCAAAGAAAGCAACTGTCTTCCCGGTGACCTTGTTTGGAAGCTCGGCAAGCGACCTGCCCAGGGCGAGATGGGCGGCCACGTAAGCAAGGGGATATCCTGTGGCCTTGCTCGCAAGGGCCGAGGAGCGGGAAAGCCTAGCATTGACCTCTATCACCCGATAATCGCAGCTTTTCGGGTCAAGGGCGTACTGGATGTTGCACTCGCCCACTATCTTCAAGTGCTTTACTGTTCTGATCGCGACCTCCCTCAGGAGGTGGTACTCCTTATCGGTGAGGGTCTGGCTGGGGGCGATGACGATGGATTCCCCTGTGTGGATGCCCATGGGGTCCAGATTCTCCATGTTGCAGACGGTGATGCAGTTCCCGTAGGTGTCCCGGACGACCTCGTACTCAACTTCCTTCCAGCCCTCGAGATACTCCTCGACCAGTATCTGCGGGGCGAGGTTGAGGGCTTTCTTGACGAGGGGTCTCAGGTCTTTCTCGTCCTTGGCGACCCCGCTTCCAAGGCCTCCAAGGGCGAAGGCCGCCCTGATCATCACCGGGTATCCGATGTCGGCCGCCGCTTTGACAGCGGTCCTGAGGTCGCTGCATGCCCTGGATCGGGCTGTCTTGACCTCGATCTCGTTGAGCCTGTCTATGAACCGCTCCCGGTCCTCGGTGTCCTTGATGGTCTCGACAGGCGTTCCCAGCACCGCGACGCCGTACTTCTCGAGGACCCCTTTATCATAAAGCTCAACGCCAACATTCAGACCGGTTTGCCCCCCGAAACCGAGGAGGATCCCGTCGGGCCTCTCCCTCTCGATGATCCGTTCCACGGTCGGGGCGTCCACCGGAAGGAGGTACAGCCTGTCGGCCATCTCCTTGGTGGTCTGGACGGTGGCTATGTTGGGGTTGACGAGGACCGTTTCCACTCCTTCCTCTTTTAGTGCTTTGAGGGCCTGGGACCCCGAGTAGTCGAACTCGCCGGCCTGTCCGATCCTCAATCCGCCGCTTCCGAGGACCATGACCTTCCTAACCACGGCGGACCACCTCCAGGAACATGTCGAAGAAACTCTGGGGGTCGGTTGGTCCGGGGGACGCTTCCGGGTGGAACTGGACCGCCAGGAATGGTCCCGTTGAATGCTTTATGCCCTCGACAGTGCCGTCGTTCAGGTTCCTGTACCAGATCTCCCAGCCCTTTGGAAGGGATGAATCGTCAACGGCATAGCCGTGGTTCTGGCTCGTCACCACGCAGTGTTTCGTCCCGACCTCCTCGCAAGGCTGGTTGTGGGACCTGTGGCCGAAGGGGAGCTTGTAGGTCTTCCCTCCCGCAGCGAGAGCAATAAGCTGGCATCCTAGGCATATGCCTCCCGTCGGAACGTTCCGATCGAGAAGCCCCCTGACCGTCTCTATGGCCTCCCTGCAGATGGCGGGGTCTCCCGGCCCGTTGGATATCAGGACGCCATCGTACTCGATCCCCGACAGGTCGTGGTCATAGGGGACCACGGTGACGGAGCACCCTCTCTGCCTCAGGGACCGGATGATGCTCTGCTTGCACCCGCAGTCGATGACGGCGATCCTGGGGCCGTCGCCCCGGTATTCCTTCACCTCTTTCATGGAAACTTCCGCGACCAGATGGGAGAGGTTGGGGTCCTCGATGCCGGACCCTTCGGGTCTATCATCAACTGGATAGATCCTTCCGAGCATGGTCCCTCTTTCCCTGAGGAACTTCGTCAGCTCCCTGGTGTCGACCCCCGAGATGCCAACGATCCCGCTCTCTTCCAACCAGTTGTGAAGCCCCTTCTGCGATTCCCAGTGGGAGTGTTCCCTGATCAGGTCGGAGACCACTATCCCCCGGACCTGGACCTTTTCCGATTCGAACCTCCCTTTGTTCCATGGGGGCACCCCGTAATTGCCTATGAGCGGATAGGTGAAAGTGAGTATCTGCCCCGAATAGGATGGGTCTGTCAGGCTCTCGACATAGCCGACCATCCCGGTGTTGAAAACCACCTCTCCGTCCGTTAGGCCGGCCTTTCCGAAAAGGACCCCCTCGAAAATGGTGCCATCTTCGAGCTCGAGTACCCCTCCTGGACCGTGGGCTTCGCTAACCATTCGATCTCACACCCCTTGAGCTTGATGGAAATAGATAAAAAACACCATCGGGCCGTCCATCATCCGCTGATCCGACCCCGCAGAATTCCATCTGGGAGCATCCGACATGCACCATGGTTTATATTCGTTTTGCACGGCTCTGTGTCACTACTTGTCTTCGGAGTCGAAGAGGACCTCGACCTTCCAGTCCTCGCCGACCCATAGACCGACAAGCCTGACGGTGAGGGCCCAGGACCTGAGAACCTCCAGACCCTTTAGAACATGTTCGACCTGCATATCCTTCGGTCCGGGATTTCCAGCGCAGTCATGGTGTCCTACAAGTGCTATCACGCGGGACCCGTGTCCGTTCACGGAGATCATTATCCTGTCCTTGATTGTTGAGACCAGGGGCTCCCTTCCTCTCGTCAGCACCCCGTTCGGTCCGGGCTCCGTTATGGTGTCAACGTAGTCGACCCCGAATTCATTTTTCATCCACTCGTTGACGGGGAGCTGCGTCCTCCCGTCCATGCAGTTGATCGCCGTGGCAAATCTCCCTGTCGCCATCAAGTCACCCGAGCGCCTCATGGCAGGATAGGACTTAAAACCTTTCAGGCGCCCCTCTTCATTTCAAGGGTTCGACACCCGCTTCGAGGAGAAGCTCGGCCGTCCACCTTGCAGTGTTTCCGACGACGGAGGGGCATTTGTCGTCGTGGCCCCCTGCCTGGTCGAACTCGATATTGCCTTCCCTTGTCCTGAGGTCGAAGGAGCGCCCCATCATACCCCTCTGGACATCGGGGCAGAGAGTGCTTTTGTATTCCTCAATGAATCTGTCGTACAGCTTCATCGAGATCTTGTACGACATTTTGAACTCCCTCTCCCTCCCGAACCCGTCCCTGGTCCTTCCGAAGAAGCTGCTTATGGCCATCAGGCCCCCGTTCAGCGATCCGCAGGTCCCGGTGCAGGCCAGGGCGCCACCCCCTGCCAGCGAATGACCGGCCCTTATAACCTCATCGGTGACGGTCCCGAAATGCTCCTGGATCGTCCGAAGGACTGATTGGGTGCATCCGCCGAATTCATGCTCGTATCCGAATGCAGTATCGTAAACGCTCTGCAGGAACTCTTCCCTCGTCCGCTCCATGATCGATGAAAATGTATTCCGGATATTAGTTTTAATCCCCCTTTCAGCTTTCACCCCACTCCCTCCCTTGTATAGTTCTTAAAGCTAGTAGAGTTTTTTTTTCTCCCTTCAAGGAGTGAAAGACCGATGGGTCCGAAGGAGAGCTGTGGAAGGCACGTTATCCATGTGGATATGGATGCTTTCTACGCTTCCGTGGAACAGAGGGACGACCCGCAGCTGAAAGGGAAACCCGTGATTGTTGGTGGAGAGCCAAGGGGTAGAGGGGTAGTTGCCGCCTGCTCCTACGAGGCAAGACAGTTCGGCGTCCACTCGGCGATGTCCAGCGCCATGGCATATCGGTTATGTCCGGAGGCGATCTTCGTCCACCCGAGGTTCGATGTCTACAAGGAGGCTTCGAACACCATCATGGACATATTCCATTCCTACACCGATGTTGTTGAGCCGCTTTCGCTTGACGAGGCCTTCATCGATGTCACCGACCTTGTCGACGAGGAGAGGAATGCGGAAACCATCGCCCGGGAGATCAAGGAAAGGATACTGCGGGAGACCGGCCTGACCGCTTCGGCGGGGGTCTCCTTCAACAAGTTCCTGGCAAAGGTCGCTTCGGGAATGAACAAGCCCGACGGCCTGACCGTCGTGACAAGGGAGACCGCGGACGAGTTCATAGAGAACCTGCCTATAAGGAAGTTCTACGGGGTCGGGGAGGTGACCGAGAAGAAGATGATCGACCACGGGATACTGACCGGAAAGGACCTCAGGAAATATTCGAAACCCGAGCTTGTCCGTATGTTCGGCAGGCACGGGGCTTATTATTTCGAGATAGCCCATAACCTCCACGACAGCCCGGTCATCCCCTTCAGGGAGAGGAAGTCCATCGGGTCCGAGAGGACCCTGCACGAGGACATCGATGACCGCGATGAGATGCTCAAGGTCCTCTCATCCACCGCAGAGAAGCTCGAGAAGCTCATGAAGAAGCGGGACCTGAAGGGAAGGACGGTGACCCTCAAGCTCCGCTATTTTGATTTCTGCAGGATAACGAGGTCCATGACGGTCGATGAACCGGTGGATGATTCGACCTCGATAATGAGGTATATTCCGGACCTGCTCGAAAGGACCCAGGCCGGCAGGCTCAAGGTCAGGCTCCTGGGGATAGCGATATCCAACCTTGTCAACGTGGACATCAACGGAAACGGCTTCAGGCAGCTGACCCTGGATTACTTCGTCTGAAGAAGTTGTAAATATCCTCGACCCCCATCCAAGCGCCGATCATGGCCTCAAAGACGATGTACAACCTCAAATTCGTGTCCTTTCTCTTCCTCCTCTCCTTCATGATAGCCTTCGCTCTTTATCTGTTCGACATGTCCGTCGTCCCGATCATTCACGGTAGAGCTGACCTGCTTGAATGGGCCGTTCTGGTTGTCCACCTTTGCTCGATGGCTGCTATAAGCGGGATCGTCTACGTCCTTTCCCGGTCCTTCCTGATAATGTTCGACAAAGGCGACCACTACGTTCTTTTCGGCTCCTTTCCTAGGTTGACGAAAAAACTTGTCCTGGACGAGCATTTCCAGATAACGAAAAGACAGTATGTCTACAACACGGGGGAGGAGGAGACGCTGCTTCGTCATCTCGTAGTGACCGATGGCCTCCATACCTACAGGATCGTTATGCTTCCCGTGAAATGGATCCATCTGATAGAAAAAAGGGAGCAAAGGGTCAGAAAAAGGAGAGTGGACCTGGGGGAGCCCCCTGTCCTCCCGCCAATGGTATAAAAAAAATGGGGAGGCGAAGTAATGGTCCTTCACCTCCCGAAAGACGTTCAGCTGCTTATCACCGGGCAGGAGAAATACATGTTCGTTTCCATGATGTCGAGTTCCATCTCCATGAGGTCCATGACCGATGTGATGTCGTCATCGGCCGCTGTGGTACCGTAGACAAGGAAGAGCTGCCATCTTCCGCCCGTGTATTCCGGGTCGCCGGGTACACTTCCGATCAGTGGGTTCTGTGCATGGGGCATCTCCGTGTTCTCGTCAACGAACACGTAGATGGGGTCGAATGGATAGGACATCGCATTATCAGGGATCTCCTTCCAAACAACATTTCCCTCATTCGGGATGAGGGCAGTTACCAGCTCACCTTCGTAATATAGCTGCGTGGTCTGTTTCTTCGCTTCAACCTGGGCTCCAAAGACCGCCACCATCAGGGCGAGGGCCCCGATGACGGCAACCGATCCGATTATCAGTTTTCTCATTTCAAACACCTTGAATTCTCATCGGGCTGCTATATAAAAACGATTTTTCAGATTGAAACCATATTGATACCAGAATCTTACCACAATTGGGGATGAGAAGGGCCCTTATAGCTCGAAGTTAAATGGTCAACCGAAAAACAATTAACATAAGGTGTTGGTTGTTCAGAGCGAAGGGGGCAGCTTGAAACAGGTCCTATGGTACATACTCGCGGGGACCCGCGGAGGCTACAGCAGGATCAGGATAATCGAGGCATTGATCGTGCGCCCCTACAACGCCAACCAGCTCTCGGAGAAGCTGGAAATGGATTATCGGACCATAAGGCACCATCTGAAGGTCCTGACGGACAACAATATTTTGGCAAGGCCTGCCGGAGATGCATACGGTTCAATGTACTTCCTCTCCGGCATCATGGAGAAGCATATCGGTACTTTCGAGGAGATCAAGGGGAACGTGGTGAAGTGATTATGGAGAGATTCTGGTATAGACTTATAAACAGCGGCATGGATGTTTTTACGGAGGCCTCGAAATGGCACTAGCAGGCGATCTTACCGTTGTATTCTCCGCCATCGGAGCGGTACTTGCACTGGTCTTGCTGGTGGTCTATCTTCGAAGCTATGTCAAGGTCAGGGCCAGGTTCACCCTGACGCTCATGTTCGTTGCCTTCTTCTTCTTCGCCCAGAACTCGCTTATGTTCTATGCCCTGGTCACGAT
>JBLIRI010000101.1:0-6386 GCA_049472235.1 Thermoplasmatota archaeon
ATCTGTACGGCGAGGGGACCTATGGACTCGAACTTGATCTTTTAGAGATCCCGAGGGACAACAATGATGAAAGGAATACTGCGGACCAGATTGTGCCTGGTGTCATTTATGGAACGGTGAATGAGAAGTACAACGACGAGAAGGACTGGTACGAAATGAAGATTGGTCCCGACACTCAGTTGCTGGTAAAGTTCCAAAGGACTGAGGGAGTTCAGCAGTTGTCTCTGCATGTCTACGTGGAAGGCTCCAATTACAGAGTGATCGGTCTGGACCTCTATTCCACACAAGATCTCACTCAGGGAACCTGGACCAACCTCGATGGATCGGAAAAGAAGTTGGCAATTGTCGTTTCGGGAGACGGAGATTATTCCTTCAATATCACGGTCTCTCCCGTCTTCCGCGACCATAATGACGAGCTCGAGAATGCGACCGAGATATTCGAAGGGAACACCACTGGGTCGGTGAATTTCGGGGAGCAGTACTACGACCAGCTGGATTATCTGTTCCTGAAGATAGAACCCATGACCACAGGACATATCTGGATATGGATGGTAGGCAAGGAAAGCAGGGACATTTCTGTAAAATTCTACGATCAGATGATGGTAATAATCGAGGGAGAGAACCGGTATATGGACGAGGAAAATGCTGGTACGTATATCATGTTCAGAAATGAGGAGAACCAAACCACCAGAAGCTACATAGGCATCTCGGGGAAAGGGGAATATCTCATCCACCTCGAGAAGGAGCCCATCATTCCAGAGGAGCCGAAAGAAAGACCCGATGCAGATGGTGACGGGGTCCCCGACCTTTTCGATCATTTTCCGAACGACAAGAACGAATGGAACGATACGGACAACGATGGATACGGGGACAACTCGGATGCGTTCCCCTATGATAAGAAGGAACATTTTGATACGGACCTCGACGGGGTAGGAGACAATTCGGACGCCTTCCCCAACGATAAATCGGCAAGCAGGGATTCCGATGGCGATGGGCATCCTGACATCTGGAATCCAGGGATGAAAGACAGGTCAACTACAGGTCTGACCCTTGATCAGTATCCCTACGACAAGGACAGGTGGGAGATCGAGGAGCCGGAGAAGGCCGACGACAGGATGTCTGTCGGATCGATAATAATGTATCTCATGATCGGTCTGGCGGCCGGAGGATTCCTCATGTTCATCCTTCTGAGAAGACCCAGAAAAGAGGAGTACAGGGAGGAATAGTCCCTCTCATCTGCCCCTTTTCTTCATCTTCTTCAATGTATCCTTCATCATCTGAAGGTCCTCCCTGACGTTCGCGAAAGCTGTATCGTCGCTCAACACGAAGGGATCGTACTGAAGTTCCTCGAGGACATCTGCCGCTCCGGCGATCTCCTTCAATTTCCCGGGTCTGCCCTCATACCGATGGAACATGGCCCTGGCATGGTTGAGTTTGTAGTAGTACCAGGAGTATGTTCCCGGGGCGATGGGATGCACCTTCATCAGTTCATGTATGAACCTCTGTGCTTCCTTGTACTGGCCCTCCCCCATCAACCTGTCGATGATCTCGCAGGCCTCCTTCACGCTGTAGTTCTCGTAGAGCCATTTCCCGTATCCGGTCTGCTGTGTCCACCATCTCTTCCTGTCCAGTCTTCGAAAGAGGTGGATGATGATGGCTATCAATATCAGGAAAAGTATTATCAGTGCGATCGGACAGAAGTACATCCATAGTGGTATGCCTGGTTCCGGGACCATCTATCTCCATGTGTAATCATCATCTGTCTAAAGAAATCTTTTCCAAGGGATCAGTAAAGGACCTCCAACTGCGGGGCCTTCACCATGAAACCTGCACTTTCAAGCGTTTTCCTCGAAGCGTTGTTCCCCAGAGCACAGCCCGCTACAGGGACCAATCCCCTCTCCCTGCACATCACCTTCAATGTCGCGATGATGTAAGCTCCGTACCCCTGCCTTCTGTATCCCCTGGAAACGAAGAGACCGCAGCTGGCGGCGTTCTCCGAATAATAGTGTTCAGCAAGTATGCCTATCCCTGCCAGGTTCTCTCCGTCAAGGACGTAGTAGAGCTCGTATGAATCAAGTGCATAGTCGATCGGGTCGAAGAAGTTGCAGCTTGCCTCCATCACCCTGTCCTTGTCCTTCTTCATCACCCTCTTCCAGGTCAATCCTTCCTTGGGGGGCACCGGCTCCACGTCCATGACATCGCTGAAGTACCATCCCACGATGTTGACCTTCCCTGCCTTCACCAGGGCGGGTCCGAGGTAGTTCAGGTCAAAACCGGGGACCTCTGCCCTTTTGATCCTGTACCTGCCCCGGACTGTCCTGTATATTTCAAGGTCATGGGCGCGGTAGGCGGGATCGATCACGAAGTTAACCAGGGATCCGTCGTTGTGCTTCGAGAAGAGACCGATCCTCTCTCCCTCGTAGAGGATGTGGAAGGTCCGGGAGAAGTCCATCTTCTCCTGGATGTACGCCTCTCCCTGGAAACCGAGGTCCCGGTGATGCTCGATCATCCACTCCCGTATCTCCTCCCGGCTTCCTATCCGTCTGAACGAGAGCGCGGTCCCATCCCACTCCATGGTCGAACAGACTTGACCTTCGGTATAATCCTTTGCCTGTCATTTCGATACAGGAAACTGTCGGTTTTCGAGCACCCCCCTCTCCATCGATCCCTTTGATATATCCCATCCTGATAAGGGGGCACAGGTGAGAATATGGGTGAGATCAAGATCGAAGACGTCGGACCGATCAGGGTCATCGGAATGAGGAAGAGAGGAAGGTACCAGGAGATGGCCGGCATGTTCGTGGCCCTGGTCCATCATGCAATGGCAAACAATATACAGCTCACGGGCCCTGCCATTTTCGTGAGCCACGAGATGAGCGAGGAGGAGGCCCTGAAGGCCCAGGAAGAAGGAAGCGCAGACCTCGAGGCGACCTTTCCTTACCTCGGCGACCATGCCCCGGAGGCGGAGGACATAAAGGCATACGAGCTCCCCGGAGGGAAGATGGCGAAGCTCCTCTACAAGGGGCCCTACGACCAGATGAGCCAGACATACCGGGAATTGTTCGCCTGGATCCAGAAGAACGGAAAGACCGTTGACGGTCTGATAAGGGAGTGCTATCTCAACAACCCCGAAGAGGTCGGGATGGAGAACGCCCTGACCGAGATCCAGGTGCCTATCAGGTAGATATGTGACATCATCGGGTTCAGGTTATGCCCTTGAGCAGCGGCTTTGAACCTGCCCCGCAGCCGATCACGGTCTTTATTCCGAGTTCCACCTTCGCGTCTATGTCGATGATATTCTCGTTCCTCACATGGAAGATATTGCCCGAAGTTGGATTGGGACCCGTCGGGACAAATACGGTCGTGTAGGGGCTGGTCGGATTCCTGTCGGTGACGAATCCTGTCATCAGGGTATCGTTCCCGTAGGGTTTTACAAGCACCACCGCCGAAAACGGTGTTTCCTCCTCACCGGAGAAATGCATTATGACCTCCTTCGTCACGATGTATCCCGGTATCTTTTTCAGGAAATTGTTCTCCACGTGCTTGTGGAAGTAATTTCCTATCCTGGTCCTTATGAAGAAACCTATGAAGAAGCATCCGACTATGATGATCGCGATGACTGCGAGGTCCATCAGGGGGCGAAAGACACCGAGCACATCCGCTATTGGTCCGGAGACCGGTTCCACAAGACCGATTATGAAGGTATAGAGCCAGTAAAAGACCCATCCAAGTATGATCAAGGGTAGTACGATACCAAGACCCCCTATCAGGGTGGTCCAAAGGAATTTTTTGGGATTCAAGCTGCATTCCTCCTGATCGCCAGGTTCGCTACCGGATGTTCAGGGAGATAAAAAAACCTATCACGCCAGTAATTACACCATATGAGACACAAATCCTAAAATATCCACATCTTTATGGGTCATTCGGTACCATGGAGACCCCCAGACTTGATGTGGAGATCGCCGGGATAAGGTTCCGAAACCCCCTGATACTGGCCTCGGGGATCGCGGATGAGACCGGCGCCTCGATGGCAGAAGCTGTCAATAACGGGGCTGGCGGTGTCGTGACCAAATCCCTGAGCCTCGAGCCGAGGGACGGCCACGGGAACCCCTGCATCGTTGAGCTGCCCCACGGATTGATAAATGCCATGGGGCTCCCCAATCCCGGGATAAAGGATTTCGAGGAGGAGATCGGGCTTTTTCTGCGATCGACCAGAGGGGGCGCGCCGATCATAGGGTCCGTTTTCGGCTCTACTTTAGAGGAATACGCCCTTGCGGCCGGAAGGATCGGCGATATGGGGGTCCATGGGGTGGAGCTCAACGGCTCGTGCCCGAACGCGAAGGGTCTCGGACTCCAGTTCGGCCAGGACCCCATGGTCATCGAGGACCTTGTCAGGGAGGTCAAAAGGTCCGTCAAGGTCCCGGTCTTCTTCAAGCTGACCCCCGCCTGCTCCAACATAGCGGACCTGGCCCTGGCAGCTCAGATGGGGGGAGCGGACGGGGTAGTGGCCATTAACACGATGCCGGCGATGATGATCGAGGTACGGACCAGAAGACCCGTTCTCACGAACGTCACCGGGGGGCTTTCCGGACCTGCTCTCAGACCAATCGGCGTCCGCTGCGTTTACGAGATCGCGAACTCGGGAAGGATCAGGGTCCCTATCATCGGCGTCGGAGGCATCTCAACATGGGAGGACGCCCTGGAATACATGATGGCCGGCGCCTCCGCGGTCCAGGTTGGAACAGCGGTGACCTGGGGGAACCTGAGGGTATTTCGGGAGATAGCGGAGGGAATGGTCTCCTTCATGAAGGAGCAGAGGATCAGAAGGGTCCAGGATATCATCGGGGCCGCAAGGGGGGTGAAGGGATGAGAGCACCCGGCGATATGGAAATGGTCAGGGTTGAGAAGGTGATAAGAGAGGCCCCGACGGTCTCCACGATCCTTTTCTCCCCGCTCCATCTTGGCAGATGGTCTGGCCTCGTTCCTGGCCAGTTCCTCATGGTATGGATACCGGGTGTGGACGAGGTTCCCATGTCCCTCTCTCATTTCAGGAAACAGCCGTTCCAGCTGGGGATCACCGTCCAGAACATCGGCGAGGCCACAAACGCATTGTGCTCCATGAAGAAAGGGGACGCCCTCGGGATCAGGGGTCCCTACGGTTACGGCTTCACACTTCCGTCCCGCGAGGAGATAGACACCATGATCGGTGTCTCCGGCGGGGTGGGAGCCGCCTCCACCGTGCTTCCGATGGAGTGGGCCCGCGCTGAAGGGTTCGGGACAACGAACCTGGTGGGGGCAAGGGACAGCAGCCTGCTCCTTTTCAGGGGCCGCTGGGAAGCGATCTCCGACAAGGTCCGTTACTCCACCGACGATGGAAGCTTCGGCCACCACGGCTTCGTCACCGAACTCCTCGCCAGGGAGCTGTCGGAGATGACCGGAGAGGAGAGGGCCGGAACAATGGTCTTCTCATGCGGGCCCGAGGTGATGATGGTGGAGGTGAAGAAGGTGCTGGACCGTTTCGATGTCCGGGGCCAGTTCTCCCTGGAGAGGTTCATGAAATGCGGTCTCGGCGTCTGTGATTCCTGTTCCATGTCGGGGAAACGCGTCTGCATGGACGGACCGGTCTTCACCGGAGAAGAGGTCGCTACCCTCAGGGAGTTCGGAAAAGAGCACAGGGACAGGAGCGGGAAGCTCGTCCCGTTGAAGGAGTGTGTCCGATGAAACACAGAGAACTTACAGCGCTTGTCCCGATCGTCATCATGATCGGTCTTATGTTCGCGGTACCGGTGGAGGCCCAGGCGGGGGCGGTTCCGGTCGGTGAACCCCTGCACCTGTACCTCAGGAGGCAGCCGGCCCAGGACATGACATTCCTCTACTTCCACCCCCCTGACGATACATACAACAACAAGGCAAAAGACGACCTGACCTACAGGGAGACCCTCCTGGCCAAAGGTACAGGGAACGATACGATGACCATGTACTTCCCCCAGGACCCCGCAAGCAATTTCCTCCAGTTCGAGCCCAACGTCACCCTCGAGTTCACCTACAACTTCGTCATCTCCGCGGTGAGGCCGACGAACCCCTCGGATACGACATACGTCCTGAAGGTCCTGATCGAGATAGACGAGGACCGCGACAAGGATTACGACAGGGAGATCTCCTTCGAGATCACCGGGACCGCAAATTCCGAGCGCGGCTACAAGAACGGGACCGTATCAGGGAACACGGGCGACCTAAAGGCCTTCGACGGGAAGAAAGGAGGAAGGCTCAGGGTGACCTTCAGCAGGGAGGATGATCTGGACAGCTCGCTCACCTTTTACTGCGGGTACCAGGGATATCATTCCTACTTCCAGCTGCCATATTCCAAGTTCCAGTATTACCCCCCA
>JBLIRI010000102.1:0-5615 GCA_049472235.1 Thermoplasmatota archaeon
ATCTGGTCCTTCTTGTAGCCCTTCCACATCTTGTTGACCTTCTCCTTGATCTCGCTGAGATCGGCGGCGGTCTCCGATGGCTTTCCCAGTTCGGCCGTCCGGAAGAGGACCTTCTTCACCTTGAAGTTCTGGAAGGGGAGGTCCTCCCGTTTAAGGGAGTTCGAGACCATGTCCTCTATGAAGAAGATGAGGTCCTTATAGGTCAGCATCTGCTTGGGTATGATATGGACGGCGAAGACCCCCGCGGAGGATATCTCCACGATGTCCACCACGAGCTTGTCCTCGATCTCCTTGACGATCTCGTAGCCGTCCAGGGCGTCCGCCAGCGCGAACATTTCCTTTCCCGTAAGCTCCTCGTCGGTTTCTAGGGAAATTATAACATCCAACGGATTCTGGACAATGACCGTCAAGCCTTACACCCGTTCATCCATCAGCTTGTGGTTCTTTAAATTTTCCCTGGGTTCATTGATAGTTGGGAACTTAGGGACCCGGGGGATCGGACCTCAGGTGTTGGTGTCGAAAAGGTCGTTGAGCTCGTAGTATACCGACCGTCCCTTCTGCTCCTTCGATATCAGCCCGGCCTTCTTCATCCTCTCCATGTGCCAGTGAACGGTGGAAGGCGAAACGTTGAGTTCGGTTACGATCTCGTTCTGGCTCCTCGGCCCCTCCCTGAGCATGCCGACGATGCTCCTTGACGTATCATTGGCAAGTATGGACTCGATCTCGTCCATGTGGGACTGCCTCATCGCCGCCATGTATCCCATGGAGGAGGGGTAGTACCTCCTCTCCTTGGAGCCCTTGTCGGAATATATCTTCCCGCTCTTTTCGAGTTTCATGATATGGTAGGAGACGGCCCCCTGGGAAAGCTGGAGCTCCTTTCTGATGGATGAGAGATTGATCCCGGGATTGATCGTGATCAGGTCCAGGAGGTCGGCTCTTACAAGGTTCTCGCCTCTCTTTGACCTGAGGTAGAGGTTCCCGGACCCGACCAGGAACGCAACGGCTCCTCCCAGGGCGATACCGAAAACGCCGAAGACCCACCCGGGGATCTCCCTGCCCTGCGGTTCGCCGGATATGTTGTCACCCTGACCGTCGCCGCTCTTGGGGTCCTTGCTCTCGTTGTCGAAGAAGTCGCCCCCGTCCGTGGAAAAAGGATCATCCACGAGAACGACATAAGCGGAGATGAAGGCCGCTGCTGCCGCCATGACGAAAGCTCCTGCGAGCAGGACGGGGAATATCCTCCTTCGGTTCATGTTACCGTCTCGGGCTGCGGATTTAAAAGATTTCCGGCGAGTGAATAGAATTATCACTCCTTCTTCCTGGGTTCTTCCGCCGCTTTCACCGGCTCCTGGCTGGAACCGAGCTCGCCGAGAACGACGGATTCCCTCATCAGCCGGATCACCCCGGCGCAGGACCTGCAGCAGAGCTCTTCCTCGGAGTAGCAGTTGCCCCGGCATACCCACCGGCCGCAGAACGGGCACTGGGAGATCTCGGCCCTCTTGATGGAGACCAGGCAGAGGTCGCAAACGAAACCATCCATGTTCTCGAGGTCCTCCTCCGGCGGGTCCCCCTGCTTTCGGACCTGTTTGATGGACCCCCTGACCTTGGAGAAAAGGTCCGGTGGCCTCTTTTCAGGTTTCAGCTTCACTTCCCCTTCCTCCTCCTGGCCGGGAAGGCCTCGGGGAATATCTTTCTCTCGGTGTCCTTGACATCATCGATCCTCGATTCGGCCCATCTCAGCTCGGCCCCCCTCTCGGTTCTCTTGAGGCGGTCCTCGAGCTCGTTGAGCTTGAACAGGGCCTTTCTCGAAACGATGGAGTTGTCCTCCCATATGGAGAAAAGGTGCTCCCGCTCCTCGGGCGTGAGCATCGTTATGGCATCGCGGAGGGACTTTCTCTTCTGGTAGCTCGCGAACCTCTTGAGCTTGTCGTGCTTTGCCTCCAGCTCGTCGATCTTTATCCGGTAGGAGTACTTGCTCCAGTAATACAGTACCGTCAGGATGCCGGCCATGAAGATGGCCGCACCGAGGGTGATAAGGATGGAGAGGAGATTATCGGAGACGGAGGATGCGGCGTCAAGGGGCATTGTCCCGGCCGGTATGGGATCGAACATCTTTCTACCTCCTCAGATCGTCATCTCGTGATTCCCGCAGTGGGGGCACTCCTTCCTGAAGTTCTTGAACCTGGTGCATGCCGGACAGTAGCAGGAGCCAAGAAGGATCCTGTCCTCCGGGGTCAGCAGTTTCTTCTCGATGTACAGCGCTCTTCCCGCCTTTTTCACATTCAACCTCTCTTTTTCCAACAGGGCCAGGAGCTCCTCCCTGTCAAGCTTTGCATTGTAGAATGCGTCTATGTAGAGGGAAAGGTCCTCGAGGGCCTGTTCCGGGAAGCCGTTGGGAAAGGCTGCCAGGAAGGACCTCAGATCGGAACTCATTTCCAGCGAAGGGGCAATGGTCCGCACGGGTTTCTTCTTGACCTTCTTGGGCAATCCTTCACCTCCCCTCCCCGTCAAGGACCCCCTCTCCGTAGAGCTTGTCCTCGTACTTCCTTATCTTGCCAAGGGTCTCGAAGAGCTCGTAGGTCTCGTTCCCGAGCTCCAGCCTCTTCACCTTGCTGTCGGCGATTGTCATTCCGGTATCCAGCTTGGACTTGAGGAGCTTCTGGTCGTCAAGCGTCCGGTCGTAATCCTTGAGGTCCTTGGGGGACCACTGGACCGAATCCTCGATGAGGTTCTCCAGATGGGCCTGCTTGGACAGTAGGTCCATCTTGAGGAGGGCTATCTCCCTGGAAGCATTGCTGACCCTCATCTTCCTTTTGAGAATGGTGATGATCACCACCACCGCATAGAGGAACACCGCCAATACGATCACTGCGATGATGAGCCAGTGTAGATTATCTTCAAGTGCTGCCATGCGCTCCCTGCTGTAATATCGTTTTACTCCGTAATATTACTTTCTAGATGGGTAAAACCGCTGGATCGGGGGGTGGTATTAATACCATGGAGGTGTTCGTGCGGGCATGGCGAAGAAGGAACCCTACGGGGTGGAAAAGGACCTCAAGATGATCACGGGAAGGTCAAAAAAGCATTCAGCAAGGCTCGAGGGCCAGTTCCTTGGAATAATGCCGGGACCCGTATTGGGAGGCGCAGCGGAAAAGGAGACCAGGGAGGAGAAGGCGACGATCGTGAGGAGCGTCAAGGACCCCTCCATCAGGATAGACCTGAAGGTGGATGATGTTGACAAGGGCTCCGGGGTCTTCTCAGAGATGCTACATATGATAGGTCTCGACCCCAGGGAAGGCGATTTCGAGGTTCTTTCAACGATGGACAAGGTCCTCCGGGCCCTGGCCAAGGCAAAGTTCAGGAACCTTGCAGAGCTTCGGTTCAACGGCGAACTCATCTACGATCATCCCGAGGACGAATGGGACCTGCGAAAGGTCCTCAAAAGGATCAAGGAACTGGCTCCTGGAACCAAACTGGAGGATGCCGAGGCCAGGGTCATAGAGCACGAGGTGGGGGACACGGAGGCCCGTATCAAGGTCGACAAGGTCCATACGGAGCTTGGCCACGATATCCTCATAAAGTTCGAGGGAGAGCTTGAGGGGGAGATGCTCAGACGCGTCATCAACTATCTCGAGGAGAACCTGGAGATAGGAGAGCTAATCGGATCCTGATATGGTCCTTTCACGATGCTCCCTGAGACGCTTGACGATCTCCCGGACCTTTTTCTCCCTGAAGGTATTCAGGTCCTTCTCCTGAAGGGACTTCAGCTCGCCGTGGTCGAGCCATATACCGCCGCAATCCTCGCAGTGGTCGATCTCGAGCTCCTCGATGAACTTCATGGTGATCCTGCCGCCGCACCTTGGGCAGTTCGGCTTCCCCCATGATCCTATCCCCGACCTGCTTTTAAGGTCCCTGTCAACCGCGCTCGTCCCGATATAGCGGTTCAATTCACCCTTGTCGAACCAGTAGCTATGGCACTGGATGCAGAAATCCAGGGTGATGTTGAGACCCGGAACCTCGATCTCCTGCTTCCTCATGTAGATGTCGCATTTCGGGCACTTCAATTTCTCGTCCCTTTTCGGATCGCCTATCATCTGGGGCCCCCCATGGAAAAAATACCTAATGGCCTTCTGGAAAAAAGGAAATGGATATATAATGATTATCAGGGACGTCACTGGTCGGTGAAGCCTTCCCAGGGCTTCTCCTCCCGGGCCTCCAGGACCGACACCAGGGTCTGACGGAGATCCTCGAGCCCTTCACCGGTCTCGGCGGAGATGTCCATGAAAGCTATGCACCGCTCGCCGAGCGAACTCACCGTCAGATCGATCCTGCCCCTGTCGATCCCTTCCGGGAGTTCCAGGTCCGACTTGTTGGAGGTGACGATGAACTCCATCTCGGGCACTGTGTCCGCGATGGAGGACAGGAGCTCCAGCTGGGGTTCCAGCGGGTACCCGCAATGCCCCGTGGGATCGATGATGAAGACACAGGTGTTGGTGAGAAGGGTCAGGGCAAGTATGGCCTGTTTCTCGATGAGGTTCCTGTTCTCGAAGGGGCGGTCCAGAAGACCGGGTGTATCCACTATCTGATACCTCGTCCTCTGCACATCGAAATATCCCACGGTCAGCTCCTGGGTAGTGAATGGGTAGGGGGCCACTTTCGGGTCCGCCGTCGATATCTCCCTGACTATCTGGGATTTGCCAACGCTTGGATATCCGGCGACGACGACCGTCGGATGCTTCGTCGGTATGGATGGGAGCTGTTTGAACTTCTCACGGACCTCGGCCAATCTGAGAAGGTCTTCCTCGAGGTCCCTTACCATGGACGACATCCTTCCGAAGGCCTCCTTCCTCTTCAGCTCCATGTATTCGGTCTTGGAGGTCCTGTCGATCTGCCTGACGGATTTGGACCGGATGATGCCGATCTGCTTCCTGACCCCCTCCATCCTCCCCAGTATCCTCCTTATATCATTGATGGGGGTGAGAAGATCGATCAGGGCCATGTAGAAGGGAGGGAGCCTGTTGAATGAGGGGAATGCCTTGATATACCTCTCGAGCGTGGAATCAATCACGCCTGCGAAGGATTCCACCTTTGAGCGGTTGAGCTTCTGCATCCGGAACCTGAAATCAGGGTCCGCCACCCTGACCTTCTGGGCCCGGCGGTTGGCCTTGTCCAGGATCTCCTGGGATCTCAGTATCGTGGGTATCTCGAACATTCAGCTCCGGGGGGGCCACGCCACTTGGTGTATTAGTAGGTTCCGTATCGATGCTGACCGGGTCCTCCATCGTCGGGGGAGCAGGCCCCGCCTCATCTATGGAGGCCACTTTGGGCTCCACATCCGCCTTCACGGGATTCACAGCCGGGGTCTGGGGCGAGGGTGATTGGCCGGGTTTATGGTATGATGACCCCATGTCTAGCGCTGCTCCGGGCGGCAGGGGAGCTGAAGCCATCGAGGGCCCGTCGGACCCTGAACCCTCGCTCGACGTCGGCGGCAGCGCCTCTCTCACCACGGGTCCCAATGTCGAGATCTGCTGGGGCTCCAGCCCCAGCATCGGAGGAGGCGCTGGCATCATCCTATCCTCATCCCGCTTCCTCAGGACCAGCGCAAGGATGATGAC
>JBLIRI010000103.1:0-5586 GCA_049472235.1 Thermoplasmatota archaeon
GACCAGGGGCTTTAGGAGAGTTGGCTTTCCGCCCTCGATCAGGAGCAGGAAGCCTGCGGATCTTTTTCGGTTCGGGAGCTGACCTATGGTCGTTATCAAGCTGATGCCGTTTCGGGGGTCTGTCATGTTGAAGTAGTAGCTCTCCCTCCAGAGCTTATTATCGAAAACTCCGCCTCCATTCCTTTGTTCGATAAGGTGGTTGATATTGCCGATATCGAGATATCTTCCCTTCATCCGTGATGATTCGTTTCGGAACGCATTAAATATTCTGACTTCCATGGAAGCCTATGTTCGGATTGAAGAGGTTCACGATGAGGACGACCTACCACCCCTCGCTGAGAGAGAACGTGGAGAGGCTGTTCCAGAACATCGATTCCATCACCCTTGTCGAACAGTTCACAACATCCCCAAAAGAGTTCCTGGTCCTTTGCGAGATCCGCTGGAAGAAGATATCCGATGAGCTCCAGGGAATGTTCGACGTTCTGGTCCGCGAGGTCGAGTGGTTCGACGAGGTGATATCGATAGATACGCAGGGAAAGAGAACCCTCTGCTTCGTCAAGGGTCATTACGAGCCGGGGTACACCGACCTCCTCCTCTTCACCACCAGGGAGTTCCTCTGCTTCATAGAGTTCCCGATCCACACCACGAAGGAGCATGGTATTTTTACCCTTGTGGGCCCCCCGGAGGAGGTCACGAAGCTCCTTGAATTCATGAAGGATTTCGGTTCGGATATAGAGATCGTGGGGATAACGGATTACAATCCGAAGGATCGGGGGGTCCTCTCGATACTCACCGAAAAACAGCTCACAGCCCTTAAACACGCCCATTCCAGCGGCTTCTTCGATCACCCGAGAAAGAGGGACGCCCGTGATATCGCCAAAGACCTCGGAATAAGGCATACGACGTTCCTGACCCATCTCAGAAGAGGTCAGAAGAGGATATTCTCCTATCTTTTCCAGGAATGAAGGGCCGCCGTCCTTTCGGCCTTGGAGGTAAGGAAACGATATTAGCTCATCAGGGCATTCTTCTTGCAGATGGGTCCTGAAAAAAAGAGTGGGAGGAGAGAAAACCATCCGGACCTTATTGGATCACCGGATATCTCCGAGACACCTGACAGGCCGAACAGGAAGATGGTCTTTTTCCTTGCCTCATCCTTGATCTTCGGTTCCCTTTCTATATGCATAGGTCTTTTTGAACTCACTTCCCTCCAGGAGGCACAGTTCCAGACCTGCGTCATATATGGTGAATCCTTTTATCTTTACAGGATATCCTTCTTTCCTGCTATCATGTTCACCATACTGGGGATGATATTTACCGTCCTTTACCTTAAGAGTTCAAAGAAGGTAATCGTCGCTATTGGCCTTTTCCTTATGAATATATCATATTATGTGCTGTTGGTCCTCGTATTCCTCAATTACTCGAAGATCCCATATGCAGGAGTATAGGTCAAAGAATTCAACTCTTCTTCGATCCCACAAAGGATTTAGATAGATGGTATGATGGTAATACGAAAAAGAGGAAGTTCGAGGGTAGAGGACGACATGAGGCTTCATGAGGAAATTGCACTGGACACTTCCGAGAGAGTTTCGGAACTCATGGAGTTTCTTCTAAGCAGAGGATACCAGGAGGTCGGAACGGTTCACAGGGAAGGAACCAATTATAACAGCGTGCTCATCAGCCTGGAGTTATGATCCCTTCGTTTTCGTTCTTTCATGATATCGTTCTTTTCCGTTTCTTATTACCAAAGACCAAAACATAAATAGCTCGTGATCGACCATTTAACCAGGTAGGAGGAGTAAGATGAGGTCCTTTCAGATAATTGTCATCTTTGGCATGGTCATCTTCCTGTTATTGCCGGTGGTTTTTGCCCAGCAGGATTCCGACGGGGACGGAATGTCGGACGAGGATGAACTGAAATACGGTTTGGATCCCGAGGACCCAAGCGATGCTTTCATGGACACGGACGGCGACGGTTACACCAACAAACAGGAGCTCGATACCGGAACGGATCCCGTTAACTGCAATAGCTACCCCGGATTGGAGAACAGAAGGCTGGTGATCACAGCCGGTGTCACCAACTTTGGGATAATCAGGGCGGGGGAGAACCGTACCTTCCCACTCGAGGTCACGGCCATAGACGGTCATTTCGAGGAGGTCACGATCGAGGTTGTCGAGAAAAGCGTTTTCGAGGTGACGGTGGAGCCGCCGATCCAGAAGATGTCCAGGGACGCCACGGTGGAGTTCCTGATCATGGTGAAAATGCCCCTGGACGGTCTGACCGGGAACGTATCATACAGCATACTGCTGAAAGCGGTCTCCGGGGATATCGAGAGCAACGAGGAACGCATCTATTTCGGGGAGGAGGGAGAGATAAAGGAATCACCGGGTCTCGGGACCTTCCTCATTCTGGTCCCGTTCCTGGTCGTATCGCTATTGATTTATAGGAAACGGTCCAGACGATGATGGAATTCAATTCAGCCTATTGAACGGCGGCTACACCTTCTCGAATACAGCGGCAAGGAAAGGATACCCTGTAAGGACCCCCCACCTTTTAGTATCCACCTTCCTCAATCCACTGTTCCTAATAATCTCCTCCTCCGTCCTCCTGTTGAGATTACAACCTGACATCCTTCTCCATGCAGGGGTCACTGCATCGAAAAGGACCCCCTGCACCCCCATCCTCGGACGCTGGTGCTCGATGAATACGAACCGCCCTCCTCTCTTCAGGACCCGGACCCCCTCGGATATCACCTTCGCAGGATCCTCGACACTGCACAGTATGAGTGTGGACACGACGTAATCGAAGCTCCCACTTCTGAAAGGGAGCCTCTCCCCCACCCCTATAACGATCTTCAAACACCGGCCTCCGTCCGACCCCCAGCCGTTATCTCCCGCCCTCTCCTGCAGACGTCTCAGGTTCGCCTCGGATGGATCTATGACGGTAACGCACTTGACCGTTTTGGGATAATACTTGAAGTTCGTACCCGTCCCCGAGCCGATATCAAGGACGTTCCCCCGGACCTCCGAAAGGACCCTTCTCCTCCACCTTCCGAACCAGAGGAGCTCCATGGGCCACATGAACAGGTCGTAGGCCCGGGGACCGTACTCGACCACTCCCTTTCTCTTCATGGGATTAGTCCGAGAAATGGGCTCCGCATTTCGGGCAGTGCTTCCACTCCTTTTCCGAGGGGTACTTGCAGATGGGGCAGTAGGAGCTCGCCTTCTGCTTCTCCTTGACGATCTTCTTCTTCAGGTCGTTGATCAGGATATTTCGGTCCACGGAGCCCGGGAACTGGTAGAAGATCAGCCCCATCGCAGGGACGAAGGCAAGGCAGATCGAAGCCACGATGAAGCTGTAGCGGTAGAACGGTGTGGTGTACTCGGGCTTCAGGAGCTCGGGAAGGATGAACGTATAGAGGGCATTGAATGCGATGGCCAGCCAAAGCCATACCATCATGAAGGAGAACATGAACCTCTTCTTTCTTGCCTTGGAGATGAAAGCGGAAATGGTCAGGGCAAAGGCGAACGCATAGTAGAACCAGATCATTCCGAAGAGGAGGAACTTCAGGGTATCGCCGTAATCGAGAGTGTCCTCGGGGCTCTTGAAATTGAAGTTCTTGAGAGCCAGGAACACTATCCCCACGGTCAGGAACAGACACAGATTGTATAAAAGGGCCCCTACCCGGTTCATCATTGCCACGATAACCACCCTGTATATGGATAAAAGCAACTGGTTCTTAACTTTTTGTTCATAAGACCGGAAAAAGCAGGAGGAACCTTCAATATCCCTCCTTCAGGGAATCCATAAGTTCGGGTATGTGACCCTTGGTCCTCGTGATAAGCTCGTTCCCTCTCCTGACCCAGGGCCCGATGCATTCGAGGAGGGCCTCCCTCTCAATTCCGTCAAGCGGTATCTCCATCCTCTCCGTCCCCATGATCTCCACCACGACCCCCCATGGGGGCACCTCGCCTCTGGGGTCCAGCTTCACGGACCTTATGGTTGAGAACTTGAGGCCGCACTCCTGGGCGATCCCCCGGAGCCTCGCTCCCGAAACAATGTCCCGTGCCCTAACATGAACAAGGAGTGGTTGTACGAGAAGATGAAGCTCCCCTTCCCCGTCCCAGCTCTCCATCGCTTCCATGATCTCTCTCTCCTCCACCGTCCTGTGCCATTTTCCGATTATCCTGGACTGGAGCTTGTCCCCCGTCCTCGGCACGGAGATCAGCTGGAACCTCCCCGAACATGACGAGGTGGTCACCAGGGGATCGATGGAATTGATAAAAGAAAGGAGCGGCATCACGTCCCGGTCGACAAGGCCCGATGATGCCGCCTTGTCAAGTTTCGCCAGGGTCGAGGACTTGATATCGTCCATGGGCCCCGAACGTTCATCTCTCTCAAATCTGCTTCGGCTCCGGCGGGAGGTCTCCCTCGCCGCTCTCCTTCTTGCCGATGAAGGCAAAGTAGACCACGGCTGCACCGATGACGATTATCACCAGGACGATTATGATCACTATCCAGGCGATCCCGCCGCCATCGTCGGACATCTTTCCCTTGACCTGAACCTCGAGAGGTGTCAGGTCGATATCGAGGCCCGCGTCGTCCTTCAGTCCCTCCAGGGAGATGGTGACAGTACCGGCAAGCTTCATGGGTTCCAGGTCCACGGATATCGACTTCCTGTCCTCCGACAGGACGAACACAGCCTCTTCCCGGGCCTTGCCTCCCCATTCAAGTTTAAGGGTCCCTGCGGTCTTTGCAGCATTGAAAGAAGCTTCGGAGATCGGTTCCGAGAACTGGATGGTCAGGGTGTCGTTCCAAAGGATCTGACCTCCATCACTTAGCTCGTTTCCTTCACTATCGGTCAGAACGTCCACGGTCGGAGCCACGGTATCCTTGCCGATGGTTATCTCCATGGGATAGGTCAGCTTCCCGCTCCCGTAGTCGATCTGGAGGTTCAATGTGACCGTCTTGTCCTCTGCAATATGGGCGGCCTTCACCTTTATGGTGAGGGTCCCCGAGAAGTACATAGAGTCCTGGAGCAGCACAACCTCGAGGTCTTCAACATCGTTCACCGAGAAGTACATCTTGGCATCGGTCTTGATATTGACCTTGATGACCTTTTCCTCCCCGGGTCCCAACGTGTAAGGTTCGTCGCTTGTGGCTTCTGGTACATCGGTCCCTTCAACATCCATCTGCGAGAATATGGTCAGGTTGTAGGAATATCCCACTGTCGCGATCTCGACCCCTTCGTCGGGGTGGATGTCCGCGATCCTTATCTCGTGCCCCCTTGCAGTATCCTTCCAGATGTCCTTTACCTTCCAACCGGTCGAGAAGGACCCCGATATCTGGACAAGCCTGGTGGAGTACCCGAAGGAATACAGCTCATTTCCAGGGATATTGGGGTCGACATCACCAACCCATACTCCCCTGTTCTTGTCGGTGTCGACGAAGAGTTCCTGCGCTGTCCATTCGGAGCCGTCCCTTTTCAGACCGATGACCTTGAAAGTGTCAGTTCCTCCGAATATCTCGAGACCGGGGACGCTTGCATCAACGTCGCCCACGCAGACCCTGGCGAACGGTTCCGCGGG
>JBLIRI010000104.1:0-5263 GCA_049472235.1 Thermoplasmatota archaeon
TGGAGAAGGGGCTCCTAGCCGGGGTGCTCGCGGTCTCCATCGATGTGGGGATCGACGCCATCTTCGTTGCCTACGGCCTATGGAAATGGACCGAGGGGCAGTGGTTCGGAGTACCGCTCGCCAACTTTACCGCCTGGTTCATGGCGGTGGGGGGCTTCGTTGCCGTATGGTCGGATATCGACGTTCTGAAGGCGGATCTCGCAACCAAGGAGCTCGGTATGGCCGCGGGCATCGTGATCGCCTACGGCTCGCTCCTGGTCCTGGTCCTTGCGACATATCTCCTGACGGAGGCCTGGTTCGCATGGTGATCGGGGGCATCAAAAGAGCATTCCTGAGATGGTACCCGGAGACCTTCGTCGCCTTTGCACATCTGGGGGGGGCCGCGATCTGCATCTGGATGGAGAGATGGGACCTTCTCGCAGCAGGCCTCGCCTTCGGAATTCCCTCGGCTCTCCTTTTCTGGGACCTCCTCCCCGGAGGACGAGGGTACATCATCAGGCTGATGAGGCTCATCGTCAGATAGAGGGCTGACATTTCAGGAACTTATATTAGATACCAATAATGGTATCATTTCCAGAGGGAGGCGGAAAATGAAGGAATACGACCTCATGGTCATCGGCTCGGGAGCGGGCCTCAACGTTGCATCGGATGCGTATCAGCAGGGAATGAAGGTAGCGGTCCTCGATAACGGACCCCTTGGAGGCACCTGTTTGAACAGGGGGTGCATTCCAACGAAGATCATCCTCTATCCCGCTGACGTTGTCCAGATACTGAGGGAAGGAGCGAATGTCGGGATCCATGCAAGGGTCGAAAGGATCGATTTCAATCTCATAATGAAGAGGATGCACGAGCTGGTGGACGGGGACGTTTCCAATATGACAAAAAACATCAAGGCCGCCTGGGGAAAGGGGCTCGACTTCTACAACGAGGACGGGAAGTTCGTTGGAGAGAAGGTCATCGAGGTCAACGGAGAGCGGATCACCGCCCCCAAGATCCTCATTGCTGCAGGTTCGAGGGAGTTCGTCCCCCCGATCCCCGGGCTCGAGGAGGCCGGGTACCTTACAAGCACCACTGCCCTAGAGCTTGAAAAGCCTCCCGAGAGCCTCATCATCATCGGTGGCGGTTACATCGCCGCCGAGTTCGGTCATTTCTTCAACGCCGTGGGCTCGACCGTCAAGATCGTTGGCAGGAACAGGTACCTCGTCCCCCAGGAGGAGCCCGAGGTCTCGGAGGAGCTCAAGAGAAGGCTCTCCATGAGGATGAAGGTCTACACCGACCACGAGGTCCTCAAGGCCGGAAAGGATGGGGATGAGAAGTTCGTCGTTGCCAAGGACAGGTCGACAGGGAAGCAGTACCGGATAAAGGGAAAGGAGATAATGGTGGCGGTGGGAAGGATCTCCAATGCCGATATCTTCCAGCCCGAGAAGAGCGGTATAAAGACCGTCGGTGACGGATGGATAAAGATCGACAAGTACATGAGGACCAATGTCGAGGGCATCTTCGCGATAGGGGACGCAATAGGGCGGAACATGTTCAGACATACCGCTAACTACGAGGCGGGAGTGGCATGGAACAACATGTACGCGGAGACCGAGGAGCAGATGGAGAAGCTCGATGAGCATGCCGTCCCCCATGCGGTTTTCACTTACCCCGAGATAGCCTCTGTTGGAATGAGGGAGGAGGAGGCGCTGAAGAAGACAGTCGTCATGGTGGGGGAGGCCAGCTACACCGATGCCATCAAAGGGTATGCCATGGGAGACGACGGAAAGAGCTTCGTCAAGGTCATAGTGGACGCAAGGAACCGGAAGATCCTTGGGGCCCATGCAATCGGACCCCACGCCACGGCAATGGTCCAGCCTCTCGTGTATCTGATGAACGCGGGGGACGGCGATTACATGCCGCTCGTCAGGGCTCAGACCATCCATCCGGCAATGGAGGAGATCATGGTCAGGGCTTTTGGGAACATGAGGCCGGGAAGGGGGCAGGAGAAGTATTTCGGTCACAACCATCATCACGATCACGATCACGATCATGACCATGAACATGACCATGACCACGGCCAACATTGAAAACAATTAAAACCCTGGTGGTGCCTTTTCGCCCAGTCCGAAGGGGGACTTCGATGAAGAGGATGGTCTCGGCTCTTATCCTGTTCTGCCTGCTTTTTACGGCTGTGAATTTCCTGCCCGAGGGGGAGGGAAGCGGTGTTCCTACAAGGGAGCCCGGAAGGATATTGTACGTCGCTCCGGAAAATTCCACCTACACAGAAATACAGCATGCCCTCGACAATACCACGGAAGGGGACACGATCTACGTCGGACCCGGTGTTTATGATCAGGGGATGATGATCACCACAAGCGGTGTAACAGTGATCGGGAACAACTCCGAGGGAGACGTCGTGGTCGGCAAGGACTACACGGCCATTTGCGGCATTTCCGCTGATAACGTTAACGTTTCGGGCATCAGGTTCACAGACACCAGGACCCATCTGAGCATCGTTTCAATAATCTCCTCCGAGAACATCATGCTCGATGACGTGGAGATCGTCTGCGGTAAGAACGGAGAGGGTCTTTACATCAGCGGGGCGAACAATGTTATTGTCGGGAACCTTTTGGTAAGAAGCAACAATTACGCTGCCGCCAGGATAAAGGATTCCGCCGGGGTCCTTATCGAGAATTTCGACCTCTCCTGCAACCGCTCCCTTCAGGGATGCGTCGAGCTCCAGGGGGTGGACATGGTCACTCTCAGGAGCGGCAGGATCGAGCTCAGGAGCGGCGGAACGGCGATCTACGATGTGTCTGGGGGGAGTGTTTTCCTCTACGATATCGAGTCCGCCCATACGGAGAAGTTCCTGATGATGGATACCGGGAACGTCTCGATGTACAACATGGACATCAGTCCTCCGGACATCTACATGGACTTTCCCAACCCCCTCTACACAGTCAGGTCCTATTCCATCAGGGATATCATCGCGGAAGGGGAGACCGCAAGGGGAGATCTCGAAGCGCTGGAAGGAGCGGATATTAACATCACCACGGATGGAATTTCGATCTATTCGACCCCGTATTACGGCGGGACCGACGCGGTTTCCGGTCCCGACGGCAGGTTCGGAGAGGATATCGCATTCCTTTCCTGGGAGCTGCTCGGGGGCGCTTCCGGCTACAGGAACGGAACCAGCAGGATCCAGGCATATTTCATGGGAGACCGCGAGGCACAGCTCGAGATCGACCCCGTAGATGCCAACATCACTGACGAGATCATTTTGGAGTTCGCCGATATCTTCGACCAGGTGAGGTCCGTTTCCGGATGGATTACATACCTGGACGGCCCCATGCAGGGGATGAACGCCACGAATGCGACCGTATTCGTTTACGGCCAGAACATGACCGAGGTCGCCAACGTCACGGTCAACGAGACCGGAATCTACGTTATCGAGGACCTATCCGTAGATGCCAACTACACCATGGTTGTGGTCCCGGAGGCAGAGGTTGAAGACCAGGGCGATGCCAGCGGTTATCTGAGGATCACCCACAACGTAACACTGACCGACGATATCGTCTGGGACCCGGAACTTCCATACTATGAATACATCGCACCACCACCCACCTCCGGCCCCATACATGGATACGTCCATTATTCTGGGGGGCCGAAGAACGGCGAGTTCTGCGAGGGAGCGGAGGTAAGACTATACGATGCCGAAGGAGACGTGATCGGGACCGATGCCACGAACGAGAACGGATACTTCATCTTCGATGACATCCCCTTCGGAGATGACTACGAGCTCAGGGCGACCCCTCCGCTGGACGAGCTCGGAGAGAACCTCAAGATCACCGGATACCTCATATGGGACGGCTCCGCCTTCCCGCACAACGGATCGACGATGGTCAATGCCTCCCTGAACTACTACGAGCATGTGGAGCCCCCGGTCTACCATCCGAAGGTCACCATACTCGATGGGAACGGGGATCCGGTCGAAGGCGTTCAGGTCGAGGTCACCATCCTCGGCGCCACCTACACCGCTGTCACCAACGCCCAGGGGGTCGCGACCTTCGAAGGCCTCGATATGGCGGATTTCCCAGCCAACGCGACATTCAAAGCATCGAAGGAAGGTTATGACGACATTACCTGGGGTCAGGGAGAAACGGTCCCGGTCATGAAGGAATCCAGGGAGGAGGCCTACACATGGCTCATCCTCCTTCTCGTGGGGATAGTGATCATAGTTCTGGCCGTTTCCGCATATCTGCTGTTCATCAGAAAAGTGCCCGAGGACGAGATAGAGGAATGAATCCCTCGAAGGTCTGAGAAGCTTCCTTGGGAGCAGCTGAAACGAGGATTTTTAGGGTGCCCCTCAATTTTTTAACAGTTTAGCGTTAACATGTTAAAATGAAACCGCGGGTTCCAATATGAACCGGAAAATTGATAAGGAGTTAGTATCAAGCGGAGGGGTAACCTATTAACTGAACGAGGTGCGGGTTATGAAAGCTAGGAAAATTACGAGCCTTCTTCTTGTGCTCACCATGCTTTCCCTTGGGTCTTTTTTGGTACTCCCTGAGGGTAAAGGTGCGGGCACGAGAGCTGGCGGGGCAGAGGTTGGAAAGACGCTTTGGGACGCTGAGATAGCTTTTCAGGGCACAGGAGCGATCGACGGCGTTGCACTGGGTGACGCCGACACTTCCAGGGCAGGGAATGAACTTGTGTGGGCTTCCAGGGACCAGAAGGTCTACCTCGGAGGCTATGATGATGATGGCACCTTCTCCTACGATGACATCTGGGACTCCGGCGGACAGCAGCTGACCCCTGCAATAGGCGACCTCAGGGCTGACAAGCCCGGGAACGAGATCTTCGTGGTCGGTCTCAGCTCCGGTGACGAGGATGTGAACCCCGGCGATGGAATAGCAACGGTACTTTCAAAGAGCGGAACAGGATGGACCGCAGAGAGGGCCTTCACAGATGCCAAGCTCATTCATGGTTGCGACGTGGGCGACCTTGATCCCACAATTCCCGGTGAGGAAGCTGTGGCCGTAACATTCTCATGGCAGGCTGTTATGATCTGGTGGGACAACGACCACTGGAACTCCTCGCTGATCTATCAGGACATGGGTGATGTCAGGAAAGTGGTCATAGCGGACCTGCTTCCAGATTCGATCCATCCAGGGAACGAGATGGTCGCCGTCTCAAGGTCCGGCAACGTCACGATAGCATACGGCTCAAAGGACGATTGGACGGTCGATGTCATCTATTCCAATCCCGCGGAACCGTTCGC
>JBLIRI010000011.1:0-33491 GCA_049472235.1 Thermoplasmatota archaeon
ACAAAGGGTCTCACGGCCTTGAACCCCCTCCCGAAGACACCGATAGCCCAGTACATATCCGTCTTCCCTTCGAGGCCCGTGAAGGTGTGGGTCTTCGCGCCAAGCGTCATTGTCCTCAGGAAGGGTTCCTGATAATCGAACTCGCCGTCGAAACCGAAGTCCACGACGAAGGTTAGTTCGCCTATGGTCCTGTCGACCAGGTTCACCGGATTGAAGTTCAGGTTGACGGTGACCTCCTGGGCTCCCGCAGGCACCCAGACGAGCCTGGACTGGTTCTGGACCAGGTACGCCCCCTCGTCATCCTGGGCATATCGGGCGAACTCGGCATCCCATTCTGTCTCGAGGATATCGGTTGAGAGGTCTCTCGAGCCCTGGTGGAAGACCTCTTTTTCGAAATAGACGTCGATGGCATCCTTGACGGTCCATTTCTGGTATGGATATCTGGTGCGGAGCTCCTCGAGGGTAAGGGCGATCCCGACCGCCTTTTCAGCATTGATCAGTCCGTATCCCTGGGCCCAGTCTATCTTCCGCCCATCCCAACCTGTCTCTGTCTCGCCCCTGTCGGTTTCCTCGGGGACGCCGTTGTCCTCCTGTTCGTTGGAAAGGGGGATCCCGTCGGGCTCGAGATAGGTCGCCGACTGCTCCATGATCCATTCTACCTCGTGTATGCGGTTGTTGTCGTTGCCGTACCACCAATCCTTGTCGGGCCCGGAATAATCCTCCCACCTGTCGGATATCGTTAGCGACGGGGCCGCCTGGAACATCAGGGCGGCAAGTCCGGAGACATGTGGCGTCGCCATGGATGTTCCGGATATCGCCAGGTAATAGGGGTTCGGGTTCCCCCTCATCTTGGAGATCGCGGAGATCGAGGTCAATCTTGCATGGGCGGACCATATCTTGACGCCCGGAGCTCCCACGTCGGGATAGGTCTGGTTGAGCCCCTTCTGCCCCCTGGAGGAGAAGTAGGCGACCCTTGAACCGTCCCTCTCGAAAGCCGCCACCCCGATGTTGGACGGGATCAGACCTGTCGGCGAGGCGGTCAGCTCCAGGCCGTCATGGTGTCCGCTTCCAGCATTGCCCATGGCGAACACGACGACCACGTTGTTCTCGAAGGTGAGCTTCTGGCATATCTGAGAGGATGCATCCTGGGGGTCGTATTCGGCTGCCCCCCCGCCCCAGGAGTTGGAAACGACCCTGATGTTGAGAGGGTTCGGTTTCATGGAGTTCAGATATACCCATTCAAGCCCCTCGTAGGTGTTCGTGAGGGTTATCCCGACATCTCCAACGCACAGGCCGATCAGTTTTGCTTCGGGCGCCACGCCTGCACGGGCCCCTGCAGAGGCATCTCCGTTGCCTGCTATGGTCCCCGCGCAGTGCGTCCCGTGCCCGTAGCTCGTGTCGGAGTTCTCTATCTCATAGAAAGGCCGCCCGGGCTTGTCCTGCTTGAGATTGATTATGGTCTTCTCCTGATAGTCCAGATCTGGATGCCCCGCATCGATCCCCGTATCGACCACGGCCACGGTGACGCCGTCCCCCGTGATCTGGGGGAACTTCTCGCGGGTGGACTGTATGAAGCTGTTCCAGGCGATGGTGGCGTTAATCGTGGAAAGTGATTCCTCCATCAAAAGGTCGAGCTTCCCGTCATACTCCATCCAGTGTGTCCTTGGGTACCCGGAGAGGGATTCGAACTCCTTTCTTGTCCCCTCGAAAAGAGCGGCGGGGAGGACCTTCATGGTCGCGATATGCTTCAATCCCAGCTCCCCGGCGTATTCTATGTCCCCGTCGATGGGCCAGCTCCTGAACTGTACCAGTGATCGGAAGACGTCCTCCTCATCGTGCGCTTCGATCATCAGCTTCATGTACGGGTCGAGCGCTCCTTCGAACCTGTCATATTCGACAGGACCTGCAGGCAGAAGTGCCGAGACGGTCGGCAGGACCATGAGACCGAAGAGTATGATGACCATTATCCGCGCTCCCTTGATCCTTTGACCTCTGGACATGAATTGCGCCTCCCGCCTTGATGTATGATATCAGCATATATTGGTTGTGGGTCGATATTATGTCTTTCGGAGGGACCTTCTGAACTTCATGCGGCTGGGAATAGCGCTGCCTTTGATAGGATATTTCCACGACCTTTGTTCTGACAAAGGTCATATGGGTTATCGTCACTTTTCTAAGGTCGGGATATCCCATCGGAATGGTATCGGTTCAACAATCCTTAAATAATATCCAAAATGTAAATTCAACCGATGTCTAGCGAAGTCCAGGACAGGCTGATCTCCGCCTCAGAGGTGGAGAGGTGGTGCTACTGCCCCCTGTCCTGGAAGCTGGAAAGAGAGGGAGCGCACGAGGACAGGTCGCAGCTCGATCCCGGGGAGACCGGTCATAGGAAGATCGGGGCCGAAATAAGCGTCGTGAGGACCGCACAGGAAAAGGCCAGGGAGGATAGGATGATCACCTGGACCTTCCTGATATTCTCGGTGCTTCTCCTTCTGATGGGGATATCTCTTGTCGCTGTGGCCAGGGTGGGGTCCCTGGATATCGACATATGGAAGGTGGGGGTCATCTTCCTTTCGATATTGATGATCGGGATATCCGTTGTCTATTATTTCAGAATGGGCGGGAACGATGGTGCACCGTCCGGAGGGGCGATGTCGAAACTGGCCAGAGGCCTGGATTCGAAGACATGGAAAAGGTCCAACACTCCTCTGCTCTTCTATTTCTACGGCATGCGTCTCATGCTGAACGGAATAATCCTCATGAGGCCCTTCGGCCTCGGGAGCGGGACTATAACCACCGTTCTGGCCGCTTCCCTTCTGGTCCTCTATGCCATTCTCCTTGTTTCATTCACGATCTATTTCAGGTCCCACAGGTCCGATATCAGAAAAGGAGAGCTCAGGATAGGCGGCCCCCTGCTCCTGATGCTCTTGATATCGCTCTCGGTATTGTTTATTTTCATCTCGGACAGGATAGATACGAGAGGCAATATGGGGTGGGTGTTCCTGTTCATATCGCTCCTTTGGTTCATAGGGGCGATCGGATATGACCTTGCAGCCAGCCTGAAGAAGGGCAAGATCAGAGGAAAGGGGAACGACCAGCAGGAACTCCCGATAGCCACCCTGGCTCTCCTGGCATCGGTCTTCACCGCCTCGACCTTCCTTGCCAAGGGCGACAACCTGGATGAATATTACTGGGCATCGGTTGTGATAGCAGGCGCATGGCTTTCGGGAGCGGCTTTCTTCTTCTGGAGGGGTCTTCATCAGAAGAGGGTTGCCGAGGAAGGTCTGTCCGGGCTGGAACTTCCATCGAAGGCGGAGGTCGTGGTGCACGACGACCTCGAACTCAGAAAGGGGTCCAAGCCCCTGACGTCCAGCAAGCATTATCTTATCGGTACGCCAGACCTGATCCTCGAGGAGGACGGGTTCAAGATACCGGTGGAGGTGAAGACGGGGCGGATACCTCCCAGACCCCACTTCAGCCATATAATGCAGCTTTCAGCATACCTGCTCCTTATGGATGTCAACTACTCTCAGGAGACCCCCCACGGCTATCTCGATTACACCCCGGGAAAGACCGAGAGGAAGCGGTTCACCGTTGAATGGGACCTGATGACCAGAGCCCTGGTCCTTTCCAAGGTATCCGAGATCCGGGAAGCGGACCGGACCCATGTGGCGCACCGCAATCATGTCAGGGAAGGCAAATGCAGGAACTGCTCGCGGCGCCAGGGCTGCCCCGAGAAGCTGGTCTGAAGCGTCCAGTTCAGTGATCCTCGATCATCAGCTTATCCGGATCCTCTTGCCGGGTCTCTTGAAGTGCTTGTGGGCTGAAACGGATGGACGGACCTTCTCGGCCCCGATGCCCTTGCTTCTGAGACCCCGGCTCTTCCTGCCGGCGGAGGTCAGGCCCCTGTGGACCCTTCCGGTATGCTGCCTCTCGTGGATCCAGTTGATCTTGGGATCGTTCACTATGGCGGGGTGGTGCGGGTCAACCAGAATGACCTCGTAGAACTTGTGCTTCCCGTCCTCGCCGACGAGGTATGAATTGAGGACCTCCAGGTTGGAATACCTCTTAGATGTCCTCTCCTCGGCCACGACCTGTAGGTTCTTTTGGACCCTCATCTTGATAATACCCTTCCTCTTTGGCTTGCGACCCTTTCGGATCGCTCTTTTCCTGAGGGAGCCCATCCTGACCTTGGCCCTGACGATAACATAACCCTGCTTCGCGCGAGACCCGAGAGATCTGGCCCTGTCAAGGCGAAGTGGCCGCTCGACGCGGACGAAGGTGGGTTCGTGCCTCCACTGGATAAGCCGTTCCCTGTTGATCTCCTTTATCTCGCCGTCGTATGGTCTCTTCCAGGCCTCGCCGATATACTTGTAGACGCTTTTCGTCATCCTGTTCACTTCCTTGGGATTCACCCCTGTCGAGGGGCACATTTCCCGGTCTTTCGACACGCGGAGGGAACCATTTCCCATAAGCGTGGGTTCTGGTCGAAACTGCTGCTACTATTTAATGATATCCTGGGATCGCGCTCATTCCTCGTAAGCGTCCTCCCGCCCCTTCTTTTTCGTGAGCCTCGCGATTAGGCCTATGACGATCAGAAGCAGGAGAATGCCCATCGGGACCGCGAAGCAGATATAACACCCTCTGCGCAGTCCGAGGAAAGGCTCGTCCTCCTTCTTTTCTTCGAGAACGATGTCCCCGGAGGGGAGTGTCATATTGTCATTCGCATCCACCGATACCGTCCAATCCTTGTAGCCCTTCTTGCTGAACGTGAGTATCCTCGGCCCCTTCTCAACGAGGATGACGAAATCCCCGCTGGAATCCGTGCTGGTCTCCGCCCCGTCGTCGGACGTCACCTTGACACCGGAGATGGGATCCCCGTCCTTGTCCACTACCCTTCCGCTAACGGTCACCTTTTGCACCGGCAGTTCATCCTCGAATATCGTGAAGCCGACGGTCTTCTCACCGGTATTCCCGGCCTTGTCGATGGCCTTTACGGTAATGGTATGGTTGCCGATGCCGAGTTCCGTCAGCTCGATCTCGAGCCCTTCCCCCACGTCCACGAACTCACCTCCATCGAGCCTGACCATATGAAAGAGCGGTCCTGGTCCGGAATCCGTCGTGAACCATTCCACGGTTATGTTCCGATCGAGGGTGTTCAAGCCGTCTACAGGCCAGAGGATGCGAACTTCGGGAGCCGTCAGGTCGACCGTCACCTGGGCAGATGAGGTATTCGTGTTCCCGGCAAGATCCCAGACCATGAGTAATACCTCGTTCTCCCCCTCTTCGAGACCCTCCAGAAGGTAGGAGGTCGATGTGTTCACATCCATCCAAGCACCGCCATTGACCACCAGTTCGTAACGGTCGATCCCGTTAGCATCTGACCCCTCCCATTCGACCAATAGCTCCGTCCTGTTTATAATAAGGTCCTCCGGGTCATTGGTGATCGCTACCTCAGGCGGGGTCAGGTCGACTATGAAGGATATGCCGGTTTCGTTCCGGTTCCCGACCCTGTCCTCTCCGGCCAGATAGAAGAAGTGCTCCCCTTCGGCGAAGGGTCCCAGGGTCGTGGAGAGGTTCCCGGCCATGTGCATCCATGTGCCGTTGTCCGTTCGGACCTCGAAATGGTCGAAGGAAACATCATCCGCACCCATCCAAACGAATGTGATATTGGTACTGTTCGTTATGTGCCCGTCATCCGGAGAGCTTATCTGGACCATCGGGGGAGTTCCGTCCGGCGTTACCATTACTTCCCCGGAGAAGGGCCCCGTACCGTACTTGTTGACGGCAGCCACGCTGTAATGGTATTCGATGTTGTTCTCCACGACAGCGTCGACCATCTCGGTTATTGTTCCGATCACCTGGATCGGTGTGAAGGCCGGATCGTCCCCCTGCCTCCTGTGGACAATGTATTCGGTGATCTGGGTGTCGAAGTTGAGAGCCGGGGGCGACCATGACAGCATCACCATGGAATCACCCGGAACCGCCTTCAGCTCCAGCGGCTCCGATATCACCATCACCGGGCTGTCCGCCAGGGGGCGGTTATCGAAGTTCTCGTCCCCGAAGATCAGGTATGGATCGTCGACGATCCCGTTCCCGTCCGCGTCCGGTGTTTTCCAGTCGCTCCAGTGATTGCCAAAACCTCCGCTGTCCCATTCGTTGTCAGTGGAATCGTCCCTGGCCTGGATATGTGACGGGGAGTAGGTGCCGGTGGAGCCGTTGTTCCAGAGGAACGTGTTCCTGTTCAGGACATTGGAGTGAGAATTACCGATCCAGACACCGAAGCTCTTCGAATTGTAGATCAGATTTCCCGAGTAGGCGCCTCCCATGGAACGGTTCAGCTCGATGCCGGTCCCGTTCGTTTCCTCTATCCTGTTGTCGAGGATATCATTGTGCCAGGAGCTTCCCCAGTACCTGCCGTTAACGCTTATACCGATATCATTTCCAAGGACCAGGTTGCCCGAGACCGTCATGTTCTTCGTGTTGAAGAGCTCGATGGCTATCCAGGCATCCTCCACCGAGTTGTTTGCTATGATCGACCCCTCCTCCATCTGGGTGTAGATCCCCTTGTTGGAGCAGATTTCGATGTTGTTGAACTCGACCCTGTTCATTATCCCGGGGGATGCATCCATGTAGCTCATGTAGAGATTTATCCCGGTATCGCAGTCCGATATTCTGTTGTATGCAACGGTGTTCCCTTTGGTGGAGCCGTACAATGTCATCCCGGAGTTGACCCCTGTGATATCGTTCTCCTTGATGAGGTTGCCCTGGCCCCCCTGGATGGATATCGCGGTGTACTCGATGTTGGAGATTTCGTTCGCCTCGATGGTGGAGTTCGAGGTCCCGAAGACGGTGATCCCCTGAAGCTGTCCTTCCAGCTTGCAGCCTCCGATGGATATTCCTTCGCAGTAACCGGCGATGATGGCTGCCGTGCCCGCATCGAAGTTGATGGAGGAGATGGTCAGGCCTTTAACGTTCGCCAGAATGACCTCTCCGGCGTCCGTCGGGACGCTGGACCCGGTCATGTCCGAGTTCTTGTAATAATAAACGGGGTTCCCGTCGACGGTATTGTTCGAAGATATGGTATGGTCCCCCAGCGATCCGGAGTCCATATAGAACGTGATGCTTCCCCCGATCATTATGTTCCCCAGGAACTCGTTGTCCGGACAATACCCTGTAATCGAGAAGGCGTTGAGTGTGTTGTTGGATATGGTATTGTGCTTGAAGGAGGAATCATAGATGTTCGAAACGGAAATGCCGTTGCCTCCGTTCCCCTCAAGGATGTTCCCTTCGACGACGACCCGCTCGCAGGCCGAAACCTCCATGCCCCCGCTGGGATTATTGAACACCTCGTTCCCTTCCATCCTGATGTCCTGGCTGCGCCAGGTCATGATGCCGATGTTGTTCGCGGACCCGTAGACCTTGTTCCCGGACAGCGTGAGGTTGTCGCACATGTTGACCATCAGGTTCTGGTAGTTGCTGTCGAAGATCTCGCAGTTCTCGATGGTCCCGTTCGAGACCTGGATAAGATAGACCGCGTTCCCCTTGTATTGCGGGCTCGTTTCGGTATCGGCGTTGCGGACCCTGCAGTTCCGGATCACGAAGTGCTCCTCCGTGCTGCTGATGAAGAAACCGTAATTATTACCGGTCGCATCGATGTCCAGGTCCTCGATGATGAACGGATCGCCGCTGACGCCGGAACCTGCCCATCCCTCCTGGGAAGCTTTCTGGCTGAGGTTCTGGTAGATATGGATCGGTGCATGGCTTACAAGTGGCCCCCTGGTCGTGGACGGGATGGAGGCCCCCCCCGAGAGTTCCATTATAGGGACCATTACCAGAAGTGACATTATCATGACGATCGATAGTGCTCTGAACTTGTTCCGAAACATCTTGCATCCCCCGCTGATGATGGACCATATTATGGATGATAATATAAATTATGCACCATTTCATTATGGAATTCAGGTAATTCTCGGTAAATATTATCTATTCCGCCCCCCATATATGAATGGTGCATCCAATTGGTGGTAGGTTTCATCTTCATCAAGACCGAGTCCAAAAAAGAGGTCAAGACCTTCCGGGCGCTCAAGATGCTCAAGGAGATAACGGAACTGACCCCCCTTTTTGGTGAGTTCGATCTCCTGGCGAAGGTCGAGGCGCGGGATTTCAACGAGCTCTCGGTGATCGTATTGAAAAAGATCAGATCTATCCCGGGAGTGGTCGAGACCAGGACTCTTCCTGGTGTCAAGATCTGATGTCCGAGAAGTCCTCCCCGGGGCCGAGCGACCCTGGCCTGAACCTCTTTTTCATCAGGAACATCTCGTTTCGGAATCCGTCCTTCCAGGTGTTCAGTGCCTTTTCACCGAGCCTCACCCTGTACGGCACAGAAACCTCCTTGGCCTTGACCTTGGGGTTTCGGAAGGCCTCTATCTTGATCTCCTCGGACATGGGCATGCCGTCCGAGGTGATGGTGAGGTCCTTGAGGACCTTCCTTCTGAACACCCACATGCCGGTCTGTGAATCGTTGAGCCTCATCCCGAACAGAAGGTTCATGGTGACCTTGAGCACCCAGTTCCCTAGGGCATGTGTTGTTGTGAAGGCCCCCTTCTCCGCCTTCCGGATCCTGTCACAGGATATGAAATCCAGCTCCTCTTCCTCCAGCCTCTTCACGAGTTCCGGGATCAACTCAGCGGGATAGGTCGTGTCCCCGTCCAGCGTCACGATGATATCTCCAAGGGCTGCCTTGAAACCAGTCTTGTAGGCTCTGCCGTATCCCCTGCGCTTCTCCTCAACGATCCTTGCTCCCTTCGATGCGGCGATCTCCCTGGTCCTGTCCCTGGACAATCCATCGACTATCATGATCTCCTGGTCGTCCGAGGGTGGTATCTGATCGATGGTCTGTCCTATGGACTCCTCCTCGTTGAGGGTGGGTATGATGACGCTCACCTTCATCAGGGCACCGAGGGAGGTTAACAAGGTTAGTGATTTATACTTTGGGGGGACCTTCCTTTCCAAATCCGAAAGGTAAATGACAAATCAGATTCTTAGGGTGTCGATATCATGGCAGCCGGAAGGAGCAGGTTGACGATCGGCGTTCTCAGGGCATCCAGTCAGATGATATTTTTCATCATTGCCATCCTCGGGGTGTTCGGGGTAGCAATGACCGGTTTCATCTATCCCTATTTCTTCTGTCCCGCAAGTCCCGCGGCATGCGCGGGATGCCCGATCTGGGTGATCGAACACGGCACCCTGAACATAGTAAAGGGCGTCCAGGAAGGTCTCTCGATGATATTGTATCTTGTAGGTATGTTCCTGGTCATCGGGGTCCTGGTAGGCAGATCGTTCTGCGGCTGGGCATGCCCCGTCGGGACCCTTCAGGACATCTTCTCCTATCTTGAAAAGAGGTTGAAGAGCATGAAGTGGGTCCTTGGATTAGCAGGGATCTCCCTTGCGATGCTGATATTCGGTTCAGTATTCCCGTACTTCATGAGGGAGGCCGGCAGGGACCTGATCACCTACATGTGGGCCGGTTACATCGGAGCCCTTGGGGCCTTCCTCATCGCACTTGCCGGGATCATGATACTGAAGAGGAAGGAGTCCATCGTTCCCCCCTTGGTCCTGGTGGGGGCGGGTGTACTGATGTGGGTCCTGAAGTTCGTTGCGGACAGGATGTCCTGGGATTCAACTCCGCTGGCAAGTATCGAGCTCATGGGCCTCCTGGGCCTCCTCTTCGGGGTGATGGGCCTGATCGGCATTGCCCGCCTGTTCTTGAAAGAGAAAGGGCCGAGGATCAGGACCGGGAGCAGGGCGGACCGTCGGGTGAGGTGGATAAAATACGGCGTTCTGCTTTCCATTGCTCCGACATCCTGGTTCTTCGACACCCTGTTCTTCACTGATTACGATCCCATAGGCGGGATAACGGCCACCCTCCCCGAGCTGCTTCTCAATCCCGCAGGCTGGTCGGGGAACGAGTTCTTCTGGTTCAAGGGTATCTTCGTTGTGGGTGTGATCGCGCTGATCGCCTTCGTCGACAGAGGGTGGTGCAGGTACCTCTGCCCCGTGGGTGCCATGTATGCCCCGATGAACAAGATCGCGATCTCCGACATCGAATATACCGAAAAGGAGTGCATCCACTGCCAGCTGTGCATCAAGGCATGCCCGATGGGGATCAATCCGAAGGAGAATAAGTCGGACCCGGAATGCATAAGGTGCGGGAGGTGCGTCACCTCCTGTCCGACCAAGGCACAGAGGTTCGTACCTGTCGGCAGGTCCATCAGGGGGGTGTTCGGGAAATGACACGAAGAAAGATCGAGGACCCGTATCCGGGATACGGGGGCCGACAGATTCCGCCAATGCTGGCCATCGGCATCATTCTGATCCTGATCTCGGTGGGGATCGGGACGCTTGCGATAGGGTCCAGGGACGGGGGCTATGATGAGGTGGAAAAGCTTGCAAGCATCAAATGCCTGGGATGTCTCGGATTGGACCCCGTGGTCCCGGGTTTTTCACATTTCTGGGTGGAATACCCTCCGGACCATGATAAGGCGGGAGAGGAGGTGGACCACCCCGGGAGGGTCCAGGAGGTCCTGGATACCGATGGCGTGGACCTTCTGATACTTTTCTTCTGGACCCAGGGCTGCGTCCCCTGCAAGGAGCAGTGGGACGAGATGGTCGACGAGGATATTGCTTCAGGACCGGAGGATGGGGGGATAGAGGGAGGCAAGTACAAGGCGCTCAGGATCATATCGGTGGATGCCGCCGAAGACCCGGACCGTTTCTATCCGACCTACATTCCGACGGGGATCGAGACCGGCGTCCCCATGACCACCTTCATCTTCGAGGACAGCGATGGTGTAATTAACTGGTATTCACACTACGGAAGGATGGAAATTGAGGATCTGGAGTCTTTGGTGGTCCATGTTCTCTATCACGAGATATCTTCAGCCGAATGAACGTGAGCAGCCATGAGGATACTGATACTTGGCGGAGGGTCAGTAGGGGGAAAGCTGGCCCAGGATCTGGAAGAACCTTTCGCCCTTATCGAGTCAGACCCATCCAGGGTCTGGGAGCTCCGGGATTTGCTCAGGGGGAAGGAGGTGAAATACAGCATTGTCCACGGGGACGGGAACTCCGTGGAGACCATCGAAAAAGCAGGGAAGGATTTCGATGTGGCCGTCGTCCTGATGAACAAGGACTTCGAGAACCTCGAAGCTGTTTCGATCCTCAAGGGGCTCGGTATCCCGAGGATAATCGCCAGGGTCAACAAGAGCCACAACATGTACCGCTTCATAGGTATGGGGGCGGAGGTCTTCCAGCATCCCATCGGTTACGAGGAGGGCCTGATCAAGACAATGATCTTCCCGGATGCAAGCCATGCTGTACAAATATTCGTGAGGGAGGGATCGCCCGCCGCTGACAGGACGATCAAGGAGCTTTCTCTTCCCGAAGGTGCTGTCATAGGCTCCATCCTCAGGGATGAGGAGCTCATACCTCCCACACCCTCGACGCAAATAATGGTCGGAGACCTGATAGCCATAGACACCGTCGGGAAGAAGGCAAAGGATGTCTGGAGGATATTCTCCAAGAGCGGCAAGGTGGAGTCCTCGGGTCATATTCTCTTTCCATTGACAGGGGACAAGGACCTCCAGTCCGTCAAGGAAGTGGAGCAGATGGCAAAAAGATTGGGATCCGAGATAGTCTTCATCTCGACCCCGGGTAACGAGGGCCTGGTTATCGCTGCCCGGGGATTCATTTCCAAGAGGATCCCCTTCAGCGTCATCACCTCGGGTTCTGACGAGGGCCGTCTGCTGGAGGACCCGTCATCGATCTACTTGCCTGGCCTGGGAAAGAAGGAGAAGGCCCTCCAGTATCTGATACGCAACCACATGGAGGAGGGATCGCCGCATCTGGACGTGTTCGTGATCTCCAATCCCGGCCTCCCCTTCATCTACATGCCCTTCCTATCGCTGACACTGGACAGGATGATAATGAGCTCTCCGATGCCCGTTCTCATCTCCAGGACCACCAAGAAGTACAGGAAGATCCTTCTGTACCTTCATACCAACTGCGTCCAGGAAATATCCATCGCGATCCAGATATGCAGGGCTTTCGGCTCGAGCATCACCGCGGTCTACAAGCCGCGCTATTCCAAGAGGGCACAGTATCTCAAGAGGTTCGCGAAGGTCTACAATATCAAAGTGGAGGAAAGGAAGGTCGTCGGCAATCCAACGGTCGAGTTCATAAAGGAGGTAAAGGAGAACTACTACGATCTCGTGATAATCAAGAAGGACCTGAAGGACATACAGACTTCCCAGATGAGGCGGCTGGTACATCTCTGGTCCGGCTCGGTCATGCTGGTCCCGTAGGTGATATCATGAGCGAGCTCGATCCATTCCTTGTCCTGACCCTCGTCGCGATCCTCGCCTTCGAGGCCCCGTTCTTCGCCCGTGCATTGAAACTCCCACTAGTGGTGGGAGAGATACTGTTCGGGGTCATAGTCGGAACGATGATCCACTTCCTGGGTGAGTTCGGTCTGAACATCTCCCTCACCAGCGATGTGCTTGAGGTCCTCTCGACGCTTGGTTTCGTGATGCTTATGTTCATGATCGGGATGGAGAACGACCTCGAGGAACTCAAGACCTTGAAAAGAAGGGAGAAATGGTCCGTGGTCCTGATACTGGCCGCGAACTTCCTGATAGCCATCGTCCCCGTGATGATCTTCGGCCTCCCGATCTTCGTTGGATTGATCCTTGGAGGTGTCTCGGTCGCCGTCGTAGTACCTATACTCCGGGAGATGCATCTGAACAGGACAGGTTTCGGGTTCAAGATACTGATCATAGCTCATCTGGCAGACATAATCGCGATAATCCTGATCTCCATCACGACAGCATCGCTCAACGGGTGGATCGCACTGCTCGAGATAATGCTCATACCTCTCGTTTTCATGGCACTATTCTGGCTCATGGATATCCTGATCTGGTACAAGCCGAAGATCGTTTCAAGGATATTGAACCCCAACGACCAGTCGGAGCTTGGGGTAAGATCGATGCTGGCCATAGTCCTGATATTCTATGGTCTGGCTTTCTTCATCGGAATGGAGGCCATCCTCGGAGCATTCTTTGCTGGTATGCTGTTCTCCGCGATCTTCAAGGAAAGAGGGGCGATGATGGAAAAGTTCATGCCCCTGGGTTTCGGTTTCCTGATCCCGATCTTCTTCATCTACCAGGGCTTCGAGCTTTCCTTCCTTTCTCTCATCGACCCGTATGCGTTCGGTCTGCTTGTGCTGTTCACCTTGACGGCAGTGGTATCAAAGATCGTACCGCTCCTTGTCTCGAAATTCTTCTCGCACAGATGGAGTGACCTGGGTGGCGCGATCCTTCTTGGAACGAACCTGTCCGTGGTCGTTGCCGGTGTGAACATGGGTCAGAAGGAGGGGATACTTGATAACGAGGTGGCATCCATATTGATCCTTTACGGTATAATCTCCTGCGTCCTGTTCCCGATGTTGTTCAGAAGGATATTCAGGAAATACCTCGAGAAGTACGTTGAGGCGGATTGAGGTCAGTCGTCATCGTGCTTCCTTATATCGCCCAGACCCTCGGTGCCTTTTAAAAGGATCCGGCGAAGGGCCTCCTCTCCCTGAGCTTCCTTCCATTCCTTCTCGAAATCCACAGCCTCGCAGCTTTTCATCAGCCACATGAGGGAGTTGAGGTAGAAGTTCCTCTCGTCCTTTGAGAACACTATCACGAACGCGGCATGCACGGGAGGAGCGTCCTCGGAGAACATCGCGCCTCTCCTCGTTCTGATCATTGTCAGGTCGTAAATGTCCTTGCCCTGCACCTGGTAGGAAAGGATGACGAAATGCGGCATCATCATCATATGGGCCGAACGGTCGTCCTTTGTGAATTCGGATAATATGCTCTTGTAATTGAGGCCGGTACGTTCGGAGAAGGAATAGGCCAGCTTCTTTGACAGATCGTTGGGAGGCGGAAGATAGTTCAGGTCGATGACGCTCGAACCCTCGATCTTTTCTATGAATCGGGACCTGTGGATCTTGTCCCGGCTGATCAGTATTCCTCTGAGCTCTTCGTCCAGGAGGTTCTCGGTCTGGTCCTCGCCCATGACCCTTTCCGCAACGTGCAGAAGTGCGTACTCCCTTTTGATCTTGCCGTGTGCATAGACGAAATACCAGAGGAGGCCTAATGCGACGAAACCCGTGGCCACTGCCATCTTCTCCCAGCCGAGCATGATGATGAGGAGCAGATATCCTGCGATCCCGATGATCTGCGCAACGGGATAGAATGGGGCCTTGTACTTCGGCCTGTAATGTTTGATGTTGCTCTCCCTCATGAAGACCAGGGCCAGGTTCGCCAGTATGAACAGCATCAGCTTCAGCGTGGAGGCGTACTCAGCAAGCTGTTTGACATCGGTCAGGGCTATGACCCCTATCATGAAGCTCGTTGTGACGATGATGGAGAACCATGGGGTTCCGAACCTCGATACCTTGGCAAAAGCGGAGGGGAGCAGCTGATCTTCTCCCATCGCCATCGGATCGCGGGACGCTGCCAGTATGCCGGCGTTTCCCGTGGATACGAAAGCCAGGATCCCGGCAATGCTCATGACCGCTATCCCGACCGTTCCAAGGATGATCCCCCCGCCATCGGAGATCGGGGTCTCAGAGATGGAAAGCTTGCCGTCCCCGAGGATCCCCACCGTGACCGCTACCGTCGCGACATAGAGTATGGAGACAACGCCCCATGAGAGGAACATTCCCATAGGCAGGTTCCTTCCCGGCTTTCTTACCTCACCCGCGATCGCGGCAATCTTCGTGGAGCCTGCAAATGAAACGAAGACCAGGCCAGAGGTCCCGAGGATCGGCCCGGCTCCCTCCGGAAGGAAGGGAGTGTAATTATCGATCTTTATGAAGAACAAGCCAGCCAGGATATAGAGGATCAGAAGACCGATCAGACCGATCACCATGCCCACCTGGAACCTGGCGGTCAATTTTGCCCCCATTATGTTGAGGACCATGAAGATCAGGCAAAGTCCTATCGCTATGGTCTTTATCTCGAAGGTGCCCAGGCTTGGCTCCAAAAGTGTGGCGAAGATGCCTAGACCGAACAGAGCGAACGCGGACTTCAAAGAGAGAGAGAACCAGGCCGCCATGCCCCCGAGGGTCCCCATCATGGGGCCCATGCTCCGATCGGTGAAGAAGAAGATCCCGCCGGTCTTAGGCATTGCTGTCGATAGTTCCGCTTTGGCCAGTATCGTTGGTATGGCGAGAAGGCTTGCGATGATATATGCCAGAATGACCCCGGGTCCAAGCTGCCCGTAGGCTATGCCCGGCAGAATGAAAAGACCCGAGCTGATCATAGCTCCGGAGGAGATGCAGAACACCTCTATCAGACCAAGCTGACACTTCAATCCCAATTTGAACACCAGAAGGAATGCCAGATGTATTATTGGCTCATGAATATATATTATCTTTCAGGGTCGATGAGGGCACGTTCGACCTTCATCAGGTCCTTGGGGGCTCCACCTTTCTGAACTGAGCTTCCCGGGGCTTATCTGCACCTCCGGTGCTCTGCTCTATCTTCCGGAACACCGGTCCCTGGACATTCTCATCCTTGTCCGGCACCTCAGGCGCCTTTCTGGAGGCGATGGCCGATATGATCGTCAGGACCAGTGCCGCCATCATAAATACCGCTCCTGCGGCGGAGATATAGATGCCCGCCTGGTATGACAGACCCTCGGAAGCTCCCACGAGCCTTTCCGAGAGGAGATCGACGGCAGCGGACATTCCGAGCCAGAACCACAATGGCGCGATAAGAGAGAGCAGAGAGGCAGGTATCATCAGCTGGAGCTTCATCTTCCCTCTCATGAACGCAAAGACTATGGCGGCGATCCCCACCAGGGCCGATATGATCATCAGCGGGAGGGCCAGAGGTATGCCGAACCCCTGGACCAGTTTGCCGGTGGACAGAGGATAGATGTTGATGGGGTTCGCCTTGCCCGAGAGAGGCGACAGTTCAGGCCTCCCCCAGAAATCAGTCATGTTGCCCTCGACGACCACATAAAACCCTGCCGCATCCGTGCCGCTTGGGTATGCTATGGAGAAATCCAGCGACCTGGCCGTTCCCATACTGTCAAAGGTCAGCTGCGTCTCCCTCTCCCCGAGCTTCTTGTCCTTTCCGGTGTATTCCCCGGTCTCCTTTTGATAACCTGTCTTTGCCCAGACCTGGACGGTGTTCACCTGGACGAACATCGTTTCGTGCTCGTCCTCCCCCACCTTCTCCCAGAGGTCCACCTGGACCAGCTCGATGTTGACCTTGAGGGTCCTTTCACCTGTCCTGGGCCACCACGGGATCAGGTCTGATTCCAGGCTTATGTTAAGAGTGGCCGAGGGATTTCCCACCCCTGTCCAGGTCACACCGCTGTCCTGCGGGGGCGACCTCATCTTCAGTTCGTACTGGAAGACCTTGTTGCGGTAGGAGTCATAGATGATGCCGATGTTGTCAAGGAACTCCCCCCGGACCTCGGGATAGGTCTTCCTGTCGGCCACCGAGAAGTTGCCGGCGATCCCACCGCCGATGCCCCCCAGAGGATCGTCGCCTGATCCTCCGGTGGTCTCCATCTTGTAATCGAAACCCACGGGATCGAAATTTGCCTGAAGCCTGTAGTCGACCGGACCTATGCTCCTGCTCCTGTCGAACGAGGCCCAGTTCGGGAAGATGGATATGACCATTAGAATGGAGGCCAGGGCAACCGCGGTCATGGCGCCCATGACCAGCGGGGACGGTCTTTTCGGGGGCATCGCCCCACCATTGATGCTTTGATATAAATTGATTGTCGGCAGAGGGTGAAAGAAAACCTGTTCACGATCCTTCAAAAGGAAGAAGTACGGGTCCCGGTTCCCCCCGCGGGAACCCGCTTCAGGTGGTGTTTGGCGTCCCTTTTCCCATATCCTAGTTCCAGTCCTCATAAGAAGTGACCCTTCACCGAACACCGCCGTTCCCGCCTAACCACCCTTTTTCCTCGTAACGGCTCCTGGGTCTCCTCTGTATCGAGGAGATCTCAGCCAGGATGTATTCGATTTGGGGTTCGGGCATGATATGACCTCGGTCCACATGCGGGGGCATGTTGAACGATTGACCACCGGTCCAGGCTTATTAATACGCCCCGGGGGGAATTCCTGGGGACACCCCAAAAGATTTGTTCCTGTTAGACGCTTTATCGCCATGGACGACAGCTTCAGAGAGGGGGACGATGTCCTTCTGGTGGAAGGAGAGAGGTCCTTCATGGTGAGGATCGACGGTTCGATCGCGAAGATGAAGGGATCGAGGGGAGGGGTCTCGACATCCAGATTGATCGGAATGAGGTCGGGCGAGACCTTCACCATCGGCAGCAGGTCCTTCCTTCTCCTGAGACCGGACATAAGGGATCGAATTGATAACATCGAGAGAGGCCCCCAGATCATAGTTCCGAAGGACGCTTCCCATATCATCACGGGACTGGGGCTTTCGAGCGGATCAAGGGTGGTCGAGGGGGGGGCCGGTTCAGGGGGGCTCACGCTGTTCCTCCTGAGCTCCGTGGGTCCCGAAGGGAGGGTCTGGACCTATGACGTACGGGAGGACCACCTGCGGGTGACCGCCGATAATGTGAAAATGGCAGGCCTGACCGGATGGTGGGAGGGGAAACTGGGTGACGTCAGGGAGGGAGTCGATGAGAAGGATACCGACGCCATGGTCCTGGACGTTCCGGAGCCAGAACTGGCTGTGGAGAGATTGTCCGCATCCCTCAAACCGGGAGGCCGGTTCTGCTCCTACGTGCCGACGACCAACCAGCTCGAAAGGGTGGTGCTGGCCTTGAGACGGTCCGGTTTCATAAATGTCGAATCTATGGAGGTCATCATCAGACCCTACAGCGTGAAGGAAGGTGCGACGAGGCCGGTGAACGAGATACTCGCACATACGGGTTTTCTGGTATTTGCCAGGTGGCCCGGATCATCTTAGGCGGTCCTCGATCATCTTTCTCAGCCTGGGGTCCTGCACATGGTTCAGGATGCCCTGGTATAGCTTCTTCATCTCGGTGAACCGGACCGTGTCCATGTAGAGCTGCGCCAGGTTCAGCTTGACGTTGATGTTTCCCGGGTTCAGGCTGATGGCCTTATCGTATTCCTTCTCAGCCTCCTCGTAGCGCTCCTGGGAATGGTAGAGTGCTCCCAGGGAGGCGTGGGGTTCGGAGAGTTCGGGGTCCATGATCATTGCTTTTCTGTATTCGACCTCGGCTGCCATGGGTCTGTTGGTCTGCTTGAGAAGGTCGCCGTAGTTGACGTGAGCTCCGGCATTGTTCGGATCGAAGCTGAGGGACTCACAGTATTTTATTTCGGCGCTCCTGAGGTCACCTCTTCTGTGAAACTCGATGCCCTCTTCAAGGGCCTTTTGCGCTTTTCTCTTGTTGAAGAAACCCAACCGGTCCCCCTCCGTTTCTGAAAGTGCGGGGATATCAAGCTTTCTCCCCTATATTGTTTGCCGGACCGAAGGGGTGATAGTGTCTGATGACAGGATCTTGATCATCAGCCGCATTATCCTTAGAAGTGTAGATTAATATGGGTTGATATTGTTACGGGGGTCAAGAGGGTGTCCATTTGATAATTGGGGTCGTGGGCTGCGGTTTCATAGGCAAGACCATAAGCGGCGCAGCGGAGCAGATGGTCGAGATCGGGTCGATAAATCTCATAGACATCGATTTCGAGGCCGCCGTTCAGCTGGGGTCGAGCCTTTCAAAGGCCAGGGTGTTCAGGTATACCGATATGGACGAATTCATAGATGCCTCAGACCTCGTTATCGAGGCCGCATCCACGACCGCTGTTCCGGAGGTCGTTCCCAGGGTCCTCGAGAAAGGAAAGGACGTCATGATACTGTCCGTCGGGGCTCTCGTTGACGATGATCTCTGGGACGCCATCCAGAGGACCGTAAGGGAGAGGTCCTGCAGGGTCTATATCCCGTCCGGGGCCGTATCGGGGATCGACGGGATAATCTCCGGGTCCATGGCGGACATCGAATGTGTTACCCTTACGGTCAGGAAGCCCCCCAAGGGTCTTTCGCTTCCGCCGGAGCTGCACCATCTCTCGGAAACCCTCAAGGACCCCATGGAGCCGGTTGTATTGTTCGACGGCGACGCCAGGGAAGCGGTAAGGCTGTTTCCCAAGAACGTGAACGTCGCAGCGACCGTATCCCTGGCCGGGATCGGCTTCGAAAAGACCAGGGTGAAGGTCATCGCCGATCCGAGGGTGCAGAGGAACATCCAGAGGATCGACGTCAGGGGACGCTTCGGGGAGATGCAGGTGCAGATGGAGAACCATCCGTCGACATCCAATCCAAGGACGAGCTACATGGCACCGCTCTCTGCGATAGCGGTCATCAGGAAGATCGTCACTGGGATATACATCGGGAATTGAAGGTCCGGGATCGGCGGGATATGGGAGGGGCATTTCCTTTGGACCCAATAATAAGAAATAAATGCAGGTCATTAACCCAATGTCGGGAGGGTTACCCCATTGAGGTTCGATGACAGGCTTGATCCGCTCCTTGAGGAGATCGCCCAAAAGATCAGGTCCTGTACGAAATGCCAGCTTGCGGAAGGCAGGATCAATGCCGTCCCGGGTGAAGGCCCTCAGCATGCCACCATGATGTTCGTCGGCGAGGGCCCCGGTGCAGAGGAGGATGAGACCGGAAGACCGTTCGTGGGAAAGTCCGGGAAGCTCCTGACCGAGACCCTTGAAAGCGCCGGGATACAGAGAGAGAACGTCTTCATAACGAACATAGTGAAATGCAGGCCCCCCGAGAACAGGGACCCCGACGACAAGGAGATAAGCGCCTGCGCTCCGTATGTGCTTGCACAGATGGATTCCATATCCCCGATAGTTCTTGTCACCATGGGCAACGTTGCCTACGATTTCTTCTCGACCACCTTCTATCTGCCCAAGAAACAGGTCGGAGAGGTCAGGGGAAAGGTCTTCAGGCTTCACTCGACGGGTGTGAAGTTCCTGATACCGACCTACCATCCGGCGGGTGTGATTTACAATAACAAGCTTCTGCCGGATTTCAGGGAAGATATCAAGAAGGCCGTGAAATACCTCAAGGTCCAGTGGTAGTTCATCCCTTTCCGACCTTGTACCTTTTATGCGCCATTAGGTAGGAGAAATATCCGAGGAATGCCACCGATGTCCTGGCAAGCCACCAGAACCCTATCTGCCGGTAGAGCATCTCCGAGGGATCGTAATTGCTCCATAGGGACCCGTGCTTCCTGGTCAGCTGCTTCCTGCCGAAACCGTTCCAGAAGGCCTGCTTGAAGAACCTCATCACCGTCGAGCGCTCCTTGTGGTAGACGATCATCTTCTCGTTCTCGACGATCCTGTACCCCTTGTCCACCGCTCTGTAGTTCAGGTCGACATCCTCCGCCGTCACGAACCTGGGATCGAACCCTTTGATCTCCTCGAGGATGTGCTTCCTGTAGGCCAGATTGCAGGAGGGGAAGGTTATGTCGATCCCCTTGTGATATACCTCGACCCTGCCCAGGTTCTGGAAGGGTTCGTAGCCCATGGCGATGGTCCTTCCTCCGACGATATCGTTCTCCGCCAGGGAGCCCCTTATCTCCTTGGCCCAGAACGGATTGACGATGCAGTCGCCGTCGGTGAAGGCGACGATCGAGCCTTTTGCCATCTGGATGCCCTTGTTCCTGGACTCCCCCCTCTGGGCGGCGTACTGGTGCAGAACGATGAAGGGGTATTTCTTCTGGTAATCTTTAACGATCCCCTGGGTCCCGTCGGTGGAGGCGGCGTCGATGATGATGATCTCTATCGGAGGTTCCTGTATCACAAGGGAATCCAGGAGGTCCCTGATGTTCGCCGACTCGTTCTTGACCGTCACGACGACGGAGATGGTGCCCCCGTCGCGGCTTTTGCCCTTCTTTGGGGTCATTGACGTTCGTTCTCCCTATTTGTCCTTGTAGACTATGAAATCTCCCAGGGTCATCCCCCGGGATTCCGCTCCATGGGTGACGTGGACCTCCTCGACATCTTCCATGAGCCTGATCTCAAGCGCTCTTTCGAGTTTCTTTATCAACGTGTCCGGCGGGTGCATCTCCCCGTGCTCAAGCTTGGAGATGATGGAGACCCTCTCGTTGATCTTCTTCCCCAGGTCCTCCCTTGACCAGCCTTTCTTCTCCCTGGCCCTCTGGATCCTGGTCGGATAGTCCTCCGCCAGCTCCCTGGTCCGGTTTGTGAGAGCGTCAGGTTTGGAGGACCTCTGGGGTCTGGCCCTCGAAATGACGGGGGGCTGGGAAGGTGCTTCCCTTTTCTCCTTGACCGGTTTTCCGAACCTGGAGCAGTCCGGACAGACATACATATGCGCCCCCGCGATCTCGACCAGCTGGAGCTTCGCGCTTCTTCCACATCTCTCGCAATCCGACATCGGCGACACCCTTGATGCTTGTGCATGAATCGTATCGGGACACAAATAACTAACCATCGGTCCTATCCCATCCCCCAGGTCGGTTTTTCCTTTCTCTTCACCTGGATGATATGCTCCAGGACCTCGCGCTCCTCTATCGAGAGCTCTCCCTTCTGAAGGTCCGGGACCTTGTGCTCCGGGAGGTCTATGTAAAGGACGTCCTCCTCGTTGAAGTGCCTTCCGACCATCGGTCCCGATATGGCCATTGCGACCTCGTCCCCCATCTTCGCCTCCTTGAGGGTCCTCTTGTCCGACTGCATGGATACGATCCTCCCGAGGACCTTCCCGTCATCGCGCATCACGGACTGGTTCGGCCGGAGCCTCCCTGCCAGGATACGGACTCCGACCACCGCTGGTTTGGAGACCCGGAATGTGTGGTCCCTCATGACCAGGAATTTTGCCGGATGGGCGTACTCCATCCTCCTCTCGTCGTCCAGCTCCTGCTTCTTCCTGCGGAACCAGTCCACGTGGTCCTCGATGATCTTGTAGATGACGTTGTTCCGGATGATGACCACATCGCTCTCATCGGCGAGGTCCTCGACACCGGGAAGCGGTTTCACGTTGAAGGCAAGGATGATCCTTCTGAGGGGGTCCTCGAAGGAGCCGACCTCCTTGATGTCCCTTTCCGAGATATCGCCGACCTCCGCCTTCCAGATAGTGGTCTCGTTCTTCTTGAGAAGGTGGTGGAGTGCCTCCAGGGACCCGATCGCGTCCGCCTTGATGTATATTCCCTCGGGGACGGTCTCGAAGGAGACCTCTGTGAGGCTCTTGACCTCATTTACGGCCATCTCCTCGGTGATCTCTCCGGCGACGACCCTGATGGGTGCTCCGGCGATGACCTCGTCGGCGTTCTTCGCCAGGATCTTGATCCCCGCCGCGGCGTGGGCTTCCGGGATGTTGTCAAACTTCTCCCTGGGGTCCCTGATCTCATCCAGCGGCTTGGGTTTCAGGAGCGATTTTACCCTGAGGACGGTGGGCTCCCCCCGGGTCCCGATCACTATCCTGTCGTCCTTTCTTATCATCCCGCTGTAAATGATGGAATCGAGTGTCGTTCCGAGACCCTTTTCCTCTTTGACCTCGAGGATGGTGCCCTCTCCGGGGCCGTCCTCGGTGTGGAGCTCCTCTTCGAGGAACCTCTGGGCGAGGCCGATGAGAAGCATCAGGGCGTCCGGTATGCCCAGGCCGTTCACAGCGGACATGGGGACCATGGCTATGGTCTTGCGGAAATCGTTGACCCTGGTGTAGATATCGGCGTTGAAACCGTGCTTCGATAGCTCCCCCATCATCCCGTAGACCCGGTTGTCGAGCTCCTGTTTTAAAAGGTCGTCCTGGGCCTGGATGTTGAGGATGAACGGCTGGTCCTCCTCGACGACCCATCCGTTGATGCGGTCGATCTTGTTCAGGCCGATGATGAAGGGGGTCTTGTACTGTTTCAGGATGTTTATGGATTCCAGGGTCTGGGGTTTGACCCCTTCCATGACATCGACTATGAGGATGGCGAGGTCCGCCAGGGAGCCGCCCCTGGCCCTGAGGGTGGTGAAGGATTCGTGGCCGGGGGTGTCGATGAAGAGGAGGCCGGGGATGGAGAGGTTCTTCCCCTGCATCAGGGGGCCGCACACACGGAGTATCGCGTCCGTGGGGACTTCCGTGGCTCCAATGTGCTGGGTTATCCTGCCCGCTTCGCGGTCAACGACCCCCGTCCCCCTGATCCGGTCCAGGAACGTCGTCTTTCCGTGATCGACGTGTCCCAGAACAGAAACGATCGGCTGTCTGATCCTCATGCTCTTCACCACCGGGAGGGGGCCCATACACTAGGTTTTATAAAAATGTTCCAAGGAGGTCATATCCGACCGAAATGATGAATGGGTTGAAGAATTAACACCATGGGAGAACGGATGAAAAGCGGTCTCCATTTCCCGAAATATCGTTGACAAGGTCTGCTTCCAGAATACCAGTTGCATGGGGCCCCCCGGGAGCACACTATCACACACGGAGATGCTCCGGAAAGCGGTTCATAAGAGTCTCGAGAACATCCCCGTCACCGCCTTCATCCTGTCCCCCCGCATCAAGGTCCCTAAAGAGCAGACATGTCGACCTTGCACTCCTTCTCGAGGTCGGGTATCTCCTCTCCCTTGAACTTCCTCCTGTACCAGTGGTTCCCCTTCAACCACAGCAGAAGGAACGTCGGGAGAACGAATACAGAGGCTAAGAACGCAAAGGTTACGGAGATGGCAGTTACCTGGCCGAACTGTGCCAGGGGGGGTATGATCGCAAATGAAAGTATCGCGAACCCGATAACCGTTGTAAGGGCTGACCCGAACAGGGCGCTTCCTGTATGTGAAACAGATACTGTTAGGGCGCATATCCCGTCCTTGATCCGGTCAAGGTCCTCCATGAACCTCTGGGAAATATGGATGCCGTAGTCTATCCCCAATCCCACCGTTATCGCCGATATCGTTACTGTCACAACATTCAGTGGTATCCCGAAGAAATACATCCCCCCCAGGGTCCAGGCGATGACAAGGACAAGAGGTAAAAGGGTGACAGCCCCCAAAAGAAGCGTCCTCTTCGTCAGAAAGAATATCACAGTCAGTATCACCAGCGATACGATGAAGGTTATCAGAAGGGACCTTGCCTGTCCCGTGCTTATATCATCAAGGATGACCTTTTGAACGAGCGGTCCACCCGTAGGTGTCACCCTGTCCAGAACGTCCCCCTCCAGTTCCTCCATCGGTCCCGAAGCGTACACGATATCATCGGTCACCTCGTCTGCAAGCTCTCCTGCCCTGCTGTTGACAGGTATCCTTATCAGGAGACCCGAGTAGGACCCGTTACCGTCCCTCTTCAGCAATCTCGAGGCCTGCTCCGGGTCCGCCTGGAAAAGAGCATCATAGATGGCAGTGACGTTCTTACTGCCGATATTTTCATCCACCACATCGTCGAAGTTCCTGTCGATGTTCATATGCCAGACCGTGTTGAAATCCGGATCGAATTCGAAGGAGGAAGGGTCGGAAAAGGTCAGCGCCATCTGCAGTGGAGAGGATATTCGTTCGGATCTGACGATGGTCTCTCCCTCGAGAGCCCTGTCCTCGACCTCCCCGATGGTCAGGAAGACCTCGGGATCGGAGACATCGCCCTCGGCAAGTACATACCCCTCCTCCGAGCTGAAATCGAAGTCGGCGATGATAGATTTGGCCGCCTCCGAGGCCTCGACCCCGTCCGGCAGGAAATCCCTGAAATCGAAGGTGGGCTCCAGCTGGACCGCTCCCGCAACACCGACCGCGGTCAGGACAACTGCAGCGAGGATGACCCATACTGGCCGGACCGCCAGAGCTGTCCCGTATCCCATGATCCTGTTCACACCACGGATGCCAGACGGCTGGATAGGGTCGCTTTCATGTATCCCAAGCTTTTTGGCCCGCTTCCCCGCCCATCCCCAGACAGACTTCCTGTCGACCTTCTTCTCCCTGAGGAGAGGCTTTCCCTTTCTCTCCCTTCGGCGGTCCCTCAGGACCCTGACAGCCGGAACGAATGTCACCATCATGACGAAGGCGCTGAAGATCCCGGTCGCGTTGAGGATCCCGAACACCCTGATGCCTGCCGATCCTGCCGTGACATTGCTGAGGAAACCCACAAGCGTCGTGACCGTTGCCAGCAGAATTGCAAATCCCACGCTTGCCTCCGCTGCGGTGATCGCCTCCGTCACCTTCTTACCCTTCCTCAATTCCTCCCTGTAACGAAGTGTCATGTGTATCCCGTAGTCGACACCTAGTCCGATGACCAGCACGGGAACTGTTGTCAGTGAAGGGTTGTTCTCAAAACCAAGGATCCCTCCGACACCAAACACCCAGATGATCGCCATGAAGAGTGCGGCAACGTTCAGAACGATCTCGAAGAAGGACCGAAACACGAATACCAGGACGAGTATTATCGCTACCAGGGCCATGGTTCCAAGGACCATCATCGACGAACCGGAAGCCTCGTTGATCTCCTTGTTAACTATCTCATCCCCTATGACAATGATACCGAGGTCTCCCCTCTCCTTTTCGATGTCGTTCCCTATTGACTGGAGCTCCTCCTCGTTTGCCAGTGCGATATCGGGGTCAAGCTCCGGATCGACCAGAAGGACAAAGAGTGCATTCCCGGCACTGTCCGATCCTGTCGAGTATTCCTTGGACAGCAGGAACTCGAGCCCCACGGACATCGGAGCGTCCTTCGTGTATCCCGGCAGGTCCGAATGATCATAGACCGGGAAGATCAGCTCCACCGGTTCCGGGAGGCACTCAGCTTCGACGAATATGGAACCCCCGTTCAGGACGGTCCTTTTCTCCTCGATCGTCAGCGTCGACCCCTTTACGAAGAAGGTGCTGATGAGGTTCTCGATGTCAAGGCAACCCGTTGCATTGGAGGAAGGGTCCCCCGGAAATGAAGCGTACCGGCCCGACGCTTCCAGGGAGACATTGTAAAAGATCGATGCGACAACGATATCCGCAGGAGATAGCATCCCATCCGGATTCTCAGGTGTCGACAGCAGGATATCCTCTATGCCGGAACCCTGAATTCTCTCCTCAAGGTCCAGCATGGCCGAGAGTGAGGTCGGGGAAAGTACATTCCCCTCGGACCGGAAAAGGACGGTGATCTGACCGGACTCACCGCCGTATTCATCCTGGACCCTCTGGTTCGCCCTGGATATCTCGTCATTGGGGGCGAAGGATCCCTCATCGGATTCCTGCTGGAAGTTCTGGGAGAAATATCCCATCGCCAATGTGACGATAATTATCGCTGCTATGAACACCCATGGGGCTTTCGTGATGGCCCGACCGTATACTTCCAGAGCTTTCACAGGTTTCACATCCGTCATTACAATCAGATCGGAGATAACGCCAGTTGGCGCCTCTCTCTCTTTGTATTCTCAAGCTTTTTTAATAATTAAAGGCAATTCCAAATATGTCAGGTTGCGGCCGGTCAACGCTCCCGGAGCCTTGCAGCAAGAGATTCGGGGTCGGTGGCAGGCACATCGCAGTTCCATCCCTGGCAGACATAAGCGGTCGTCTTCCCTTCCAGAGGAATGCTCTCCGCCGTGAACGGAGCTATCTTTGGCAATTCATCGTCCCATGGCTCCTTTAAGAGGACCACCCTGCCCGGGAAATATGTCCCGCGTATGACCTTCAGCATCTCCCCTGTATCGGAAGAGTTCCTCTTTCCGGCGATAACGATCTCCCTGGCGGGTCCCGATGCATGCATGAAGGCCGACAGCATCTGCGTGAAACCCCATGGGGCCCTTTCCAGGTCCGAGGTGAATGCCTTGCCAATTTCAAAGGCTTCCTCTTCGTAAATTGTCACTCCGGTCATCCTCGAAAGCCTAACGAGCCCCGACATCGCAACTGAGTTCCCCGAAGGGTACGCTCCGTCGTAAGCTTCCTTCTCCCTGACCAGAAGTTCCTCGCCGTCAACGGGCGAGATGAAGAAACCGCCGTTCTCCGGGTCCCGGAACCTTCCCATCATTCCATCGGCGATCTTCATCGCCTCACGGAGGTACCTCGCATCAAAGTTCGATTCGTACAGATCGAGAAGAGCGTTCAGGAGGAAGGCGTGGTCATCGATGAAGCCATTTCCTCCCCCTTCTCCATTCCCGAGCACATGCTCAACCTTTCCGTCCCTCACCATGCTATCGAGGATCAGATCGGCGGCCCGAACGGCAGCATCAAGGTATTCCCGCCGTCCGAATACCTGGTACGCCCTTGAAAGCGCCGAGATCATCAATGAGTTCCAGTCCACCATGATCTTGTCATCCAGGGAAGGCCTCTGCCTTTTCTCTCTCTCGGCGAACAGCGCCTTCATCATACCATTCAGATCAATCTCGGCAGGATCCCCTTTCAGGTAGAGTACATTGGCCCCTGAGGTTCTTCCCGTTGCCTCGTCCCTGAAATTGCCCCCCTCCCTTATATCGAAGAGATCGCAGAATGTCTTTCCCGTTTTAACACCAAGCACTGCATGGACCTCCTTCATGGTCCAGACGTAGTACTTGCCCTCCTCACCCTCCGAATCCGCGTCCTCCGCCGAGTAAAAGCCCCCTTCCGGGGACCGGAGGTCCCTGAGCACATATTCAATGGTCCCTTCGACCGTTTCCTTGAAGATCGGGTCTCCCGTGGAGAGATAACCCTCGGTATAGGCCATAACCATCATTGCCTGGTCGTAGAGCATCTTCTCGAAATGGGGAAGCCTCCATTCCCCGTCAGTTGAGTACCTGTGGAAGCCTCCTCCGATATGGTCATGGATCCCCCCTGACCTCATCTTCTTCAGGGTTAGAACCGCCATGTCAAGGGAATCCCGGTTCCCCGTTCTCCACCAGTGCCTCAACAGGAAGATCATATTGTGCGGGGACGGGAACTTTGGGGCCCCCCCGAAGCCTCCGTTCTCCCGGTCGAACCCGCCCTTGAAATGGAGAAAGGCCTTTTCAACCATTCCCTCGTCGACCCCCCTTCCCGACGTCCCCATCGAGGATGACCTCAGCGCTTCCCTGATGGAATCCGCCGACTCCAGCAGCTTCTCCCTCTCACCGCTCCACATCCTTTCAACGGCGTCGAGGAGGTCCAAAAGACCGGTCATACCGTACCGGCCCCTTTTTGGAATGTATGTCGCCACGAAGAACGGCTCCCCTTTCGGGGTCATCAGAACGGTCAGGGGCCAGCCCCCTTTCCCTGTCGCGAGAACGGACGCCTTCATGTAAACGGAATCGATGTCCGGCCTCTCCTCGCGGTCCACCTTGATCGAGACGAAGGTCCTGTTCATCTTCTCCGCAACTTCCGGGTCCTCGAAGGATTCATGCGCCATGACATGGCACCAGTGGCATGTGGAATAACCGATGGACAGGAATATGGGCCGATCTTCGTTCATCGCCTTCATGAAAGCCCTGCTTCCCCAGGGGTACCAATCCACCGGGTTGTGAACATGCTGCTTGAGATAGGGACTGCTCTCTCCGGCAAGATGATTCAGGAACGGTCCTTTCTTCAATATATCATACCTTCTACATCATGCAAGGATATTTCCGGTTAATAGGTACATCCCATAATGGTTAGATGCCGTTCCTTCCGGTTTTGTGATAATAACATGGAAAACAGCTTAAATAGGAAATGCATTCGAATCTACGGGAAGACTGGACCCCCAACGATGAAACCGGTGCGTTGCATGTATTACCGACAGCTCTTCGATTACAATTCCACCCTTGCTGAAGAGATCCTTTCCAGGATGCGAAGACGGGATCTCTCGAGGATCGTGGAGTTCGGGGCCGGATCCGGTCTTTTCACATTGCCGCTGCTGGAGAAGCTGTATCCCTCCTTCGAGGAGTACATTGTCGCCGATCCCTACCCCGGACCATATACGAAGGACCGGGAGGTCCTCGTGAAAAGACTGAGGGAGGCAGGATATTCCGACAAGGTCCGGATCGAGAAGGTACCCATCTGGAACATTTCAAAGAAGGTCAACGAGGTCGATCTTATCATCGGCCATGATGTCTTCTGCGACCTCACAATGGACCAGGTGAAAGACTCTCTCAGGGCGGGGATAGAGGTCCTGTCCGATGGAGGCCTCTTCGTTCATTCCGGGCTCAGCCCCAACGCGGCCACACCCTCCGAAAGACTGCTTATGAAGCTCGACAGCTATTCCTCGACCCCTCTCGTGAAGGGAAACTGGTTCTCTCCCGGGTCCGAGTTCCTTTTCGTGATCTCCCGGGAGGTCGGTTTCAATGATGTCAGCATCCACGAGGTAAAGGTCCCCCTGACGCTGTTTGGGACCGATGCCCGGGAACTTCTGAAGCAGTGGAACATAAAGAAGGGAGCTCTGGTGAGGTACAAGGACCAGATAGATAAGGTCGGGATCGAGTTCCCCAGAGAGCAGGTGATCATATGCAGGAAATGAGGACATCGCGACTCAACTGAACTTCTTTCGGATCATGGCTCCCCATTTCTTCTTCTTGTTGAGGTAGTCCCAAAGTCCCCTCATCCTCCAGACGGTAACCAGCTGCCTGTAGCCGAAGTTCTCGATTATTCCAAGAATGAGCAGCCTCACGATGTCTCCGGGGTCCGTGTACTTTTTAACGGTCAGCTCCTCGAGGATCAATGCGAACATCGTCAGGATGACCCCGAGCACTACCGCCAGGAACAGGAACACCAGAAAGAACGTGAGATTGATCCAACCCATGATGAGGGAGATGATCATGATTATGTAGCCCGTCACCTCGAAGAACGGCCCCAGCCCCTCGAAGATCAGGAAGAAGGGCATGGATACCCAGCCGATCACTCCGTACTTCTTCCGAAAGAGCATCTCCTTGTTCATGAAGATGCTCTCCAGCAATCCTCTCTGCCAGCGGTTTCGCTGCCTCCCGAGTATCTTCAGGGAATCCGGCGCCTGTGTCCAGCAGATGGGGTCCGCCACGAACACGACCTTGTAGGGTCTTTTGAGCTCCCTCATGGTCTTGTGGAGCCTCACCACGAGCTCCATGTCCTCTCCGACCGTGGCATGGTTGTAACCGCCCGCCTCTATCGCCGCCTCCTTGTTGAAGAGTCCGAAGGCCCCCGATATGATCAGCAGGCCGTTGACCAGGTTGAACCCCGACCTCCCGCACAGGAATGCCCTGATATACTCCACCACCTGGAGCCCCGGGACGAGCTTCCTTGGGACCCTCACCTTCTTCATCTCACCGTTGCGGATAACGCAGTCGTTGGCGATCCGGACGATCCCGCCGAGCGCCACCACGTTCTCATCCCCGGTCATGTAGTCCTCGACCAGTCTCATCAACGCGTTCTTCTCCAGAAGGGAGTCGGCGTCGATCCCGCAGACCAGGTCCGATTTGGAGAAATTGATGCCGGCGTTCAGCGCATCCGCCTTTCCCCCGTTCTCCTTGTCGAGAACATAGAGGTTGTCATATTTTCTCGAGCGGTAGACCGTCTTTATCTCCTTGGTGCTCAGGGTATCCTTGGTCTTTCTTTTCGATTCTACCAGCTTGAAGGCGCGCTTCAGCTCGTCTATCGTCCTGTCCTTCGAACCATCGTTGATGACTATTACCTCGAGTTTCGGGTACTCGACCTTCAGAAGGGATTTCACGCTCTCTACAATGGTAGGCTCTTCGTTGTAAGCCGGAGATAAAATGGAGACCGAGGGCAGGAGCGGATTCTTGTCAAGCTTTCTGAACCTTCCCATTCGCCTTACCTTGAACTTCAGGAGCCAGATGGTGGACATCACGGAGAGGGTGATGTAGTATATGTTCAGTCCAAGAAAATAGGTGAGAATGAGAAGGTTGAATCCCAGGACCACTATCTGGAACCCGGTCAGAAAGGCGCCCATTCATCCCACACCTCTGAGGTCAGAAACCCATTATCGAGTAATTATCATCTTGCATGGATGTTTCCTTCGAGAAGGTGTTGAGGAGGTCATCGGTCTTCCTGTCGTCCATCTCCAGGTCCCAGATGGATGTCACCATGAGATTGCCCCTGATCCTCTTGATCTCCTTTTTGGCAAGGTTCCGGACCTTGACATCGGGATCGTGGTCGAGGGTCTCGAGCACCCTGATGGCCTTGAGGGTCCCTATCCTTCCCAGGGACCTTGCAGTTTCAAGTCTGACATCCTCGAACGGATCCGCCGCCAGCTTCTTCAATACGGGAGTGCTTTGATGGAGCCCCTTCCTGCCAAGCAGAATGGCTGCGGCCCTCCTGCCGGACCTTACGTCGCAATCCGCAAGCTTCTTGAGCTGCCCGATGCCTATTTCAGCCTTGGAAAGCTCCGTGGCCACCTCGTTGAACTGTGCGTCCTCGGTGATCTGGAAGACCTCTTCCAGTCTTTCGTGCAGGTATCTGCTCTTGATCGAGGCCAGGTAGGAGATGCAGGATACGGTCAGCTCTCTGTGTTCGGTCTCCATCAGGTCCACTGCCAGGTCCTCAGCATCGTTGAGCTCCAGTCTGGACAGTCTCCCCAGGGCCACGCTCTTCGTCCACCATGTCCCGTCCTTGGTCTGGTCAAGGTCCTCGTCCACGAAACCAAGCTCGCGGTAGAGCATCCTCAGGCGTCTCTTGTCCTCCCCCCTGAGCTTCATCGGCTTGTGAAGATCGTCATTGCTTGCATCCTGGGGGACGCCGCAGTAGTATCCGATGAGCATGTCCCGGAAGGCCGACCTCTCCTCCCCTCTCAGGTGGAACCTGGCCCTTGACCCTCTTTTTCGTAGATAATCCTCTATCTGCTCCGTCCAGGCTGGGAGCCTGTTCTTCAGGCTTCTCCTCTTCCTGTAGTTCTTGACGGTGATGGTCGAGTAGATGAGGATCTGTATGAAAAGGAAAAGGGCGGCACCTACTATCAAGTAGATGATGATGGAGAAAAGTACCTCCTCGAAGCCATAGCCCACCCTCATGGTACTTTTTTAACGTCTATATGCGCGTATTAAAGGTTTCCCGATGATTATCATTCGAGTAAAATCTGAAAAACCTAAAAATTGGCCGTAAGATCCCCAAACATTCAACGTACGAAATGTCCTTCCTGCACTATCTCCTCGTTGAGCATCCTTCCTCTGAGAAGGGCCATCTCGGTCCCCGCCTCGATCATGATCTCGCATGTTTCCCCGGGCTCGAAGAAGGCTCCTTCACGATCGCCTATGTCGAGGCCGCAGGCGTTCACGGACCCGGTTGATACGTACAGGAACCCGTTCCACCCCGTGGTGATATCGAACTTCATCGAGGTATCCTTCTTGAACATATAGTGCTTGAAGACCGCAGGAGTATGCGGTTCGAAGGGGCTCCCTTCTCCGAATACGGTCCTGGTGACAGCCACCCCATTTTCAACGACAATCACCTCATCCCCATGGAGTTCCCTGAAGTGTATGGGGATGTCCCTCCTCGAAGAGGGAAGTTTTATCCAGACAAGATATCCCCTTACGGTCTCCGATGACCTGGGATACTCAGAATGTTCGAAACCCGGCCCGGCAACGAACCTCCTCATCTCGCCCTTTCCTATGAGGCCCCTGTCCCCCCGGTTGTCGTTGTATTCGGTGCTCCCTTCCATCAGGAACTGGTATCCTTCGAATCCTCCGTGGGGATGCATCGGGAAGCTGGCCGAAGGGTCGACGAAATACTCGTCGAAGAGGACGAAGGGGTCCAGATGCTCCCCTCCGTTAGGTATCAGTCTTAGGGCCTTTGCCCCGTCCCCTTCATCTATCCATTCCGGTTCGACCTTGATCGCCATTTCTCTCACCTGTGAGACAGAATGCATCCCGATGGCCTCTCCCGCTCAAAGCGCCTGCCGGTCAGGCCCGGGGTCAATATTTCCTTGAAGAGGGGGTCCATTCTGCGTCTCCTTGTATTCCTGAAAAATAACCCATCCTTTGGAGGATGCACAAGTATGAATGACGAATTGATAAGTATAGAATGTCCCTAATATCTATGGGAACGTTTTGACATAGCGGATGCTGGCACCCTGGTTACGGACCCGGTCAGCTTGCGACTCCCATCATTTCCTCGAGCTCTTCCAGTTCCTTCATGAGCTCTTCCGTGGCAAGCATATCGATGTCCTCTTCGAGATCCTCCTTGATCTCGGTCAGGTTCGCCTTCATCCGCTCCTTGGATCTTTTTTCGTCGAACATATGCAAACCGATCATCAGTGGACCGGGTCTTTATATAATGATTATTTCGTTTTTTTCATCGGAGGAGAAAAACGCCCCCAGATCTCTCAACCTTCCGGTATGACGTAGAAGAAGACGGAGAGAAAGTGAAGGGTCGATCCGGCCAGAACGTACAGGTGCCACACCGCGTGGGAATATTTCAGCGTTCTTCTCGCGTAGATGATCGAACCGACGGAATAAGCCACCCCGCCTCCTGCCAGCAAGACAAGTCCGGGCACTTCCAGGTTCTCGATGATGGGTTTGATGGCAAGCAGGACACACCACCCGAGGGATATGTAGATCGCCACCGATAGCCATTTGAACCTCCCAGCGAAGAA
>JBLIRI010000012.1:0-33392 GCA_049472235.1 Thermoplasmatota archaeon
TTCACAGCCGGATATCCAGACTACCCTATGGGCCCAATGGGTTGTTGCTGGTAAGCAATAACCCGATCTTAGTTTGCCTATTTGCTGCCGATGTAATTTCTGCCCGTGACATATTTGGATGCAATGACGCAACCGGGTCACATATGTACCATAATTTATAATAACGAAAAATGGCTGATTTCGATACGGGAGGTGAAGAGATCGGCAGATCATGGCCCCTTGCAGTGACAGCCCTCATTATCATGGGGACGTTCATCACGGCAGGCCAGGGGGCCCCCGAACCGACCAACTCTTCCATATTCTCCCTCTCGGACCACGATGCGATCGAGATCGACGGCAACGCGGAGTTCGCAGCCACTGCCGCCAGCGAGAACTGGACTGGAAGCGGGACCCAAGCGGACCCCTATATCATCAAGGACTTGAAGGTGGACGCGAAGTTCGGTCAGAACGGCATCCGGATCGATAATACCGATGTATTTTTCATCATCAACAACTGCACCGTCACCAACGTGACACGTACCGTTTACAGCACGGATAACGGGGTCGTGGGAGCGATCTTTCTGAACAACTGCTCGAATTCGGTGATCACCAAGGTCACCATCTCAGGCAACAATTACGGGGTCAGATTGAATCGGACCCGGAATGTGGTCATCGATGATGTCAAACACACCGTCGGGTACGTTTTCGGGGTGAGGGTCGACAACTCCGGACCGGACATATCGATCGTCAATTCGGCCTTCAACTATGTGAACGACACCATCCAGATATTCAACAGCCATGGTGTTCTCATCGAGGAAAATGATATCCAGAACCCGTTCATAGGGATTCGGATCGGATACTCTTCCGATATCGAGATATTACGGAACACGATAGCCGGGGCTGGTGCATTGGGTTACGGGATCCTTATGTTGTCCTGTTCCTACCTCAATATCTCGGAGAACTCGATCCTTAACTGTTTTCAGGGTCTTTCTGCCCTGGACCTCTCGGATTCCAACATTTTAGGGAACACGTTCTGGGACCTGACATATCCCCACCAAGAATTGTACGGGATCAATATCAACTCCGGTCTTCGGGTGAATGTCATCGATAACGTCTTCCAGGACCTGTATGATTGCATATCAATATCGGGATCCAGAGACTGCTACTTCGAACAGAACCATTTCTACGATTGCAACATTGCATTCACCGGTCAGGAGATAACCGATTGCGAGGCGGTCGATTCCGAGGTGAGCTCCTGTAAGACCGGTATCTATTTGATCCTGGCGGATAGGTGCAGATTCGATGGATGGACCATCCTTTACGCTCAAGAGAATGGGATGATCCTGAGCGCAGTCAATGGTTCCGAGTTCAAGACCATCGTTATGAACGGGAACAGCCAGTATGGCATATTCGCATCTCAGAGCACCGGGAACATTCTCGATAATGTCCGAATAATGGACGCATTCATGGGCATCTATTTTTACAACAGCCATGACAACGACATCTGGGACTGCAACATGGACACCTACGCCTTTGAGGGTATCTATCTGGAGGGTTCCACGGAAAACCGCTTCGTCCATAACCGGGTAAATTCCGCGGACATGTATACCGCGATCAGAATAGGTCAAGGGTCATACGGGAACGAATTCTATTCCAATGCCCTCTACAGGGGCGGCCTCACGATCTCCCCGAACGATTACCCGGATTTTCGTGACATCGAGCTGTATACATCTCAATATGTCGAGATAAGCAACACCTACGAGGGGAGGTTCATCCTCTACTTGAACGGGGATGACCTGGACAATCAGACACTGACGACCTCCTACGGCCAGATCTTCGTGGTCAATTCTAGGGACGTCAGGTTCCGGGACCAGTACGTACACGGCGTCGAGACGGGGATCGAGGTGATCGGTTCAACCAATGTGATGTTCACGACATCGAGAACTGCATACAACCTGAGGGATAACGTCCACGTCTACGGCTCTCGGAACGTCGTCTTTTCAGGCTTCATGTCCTGGGGGTCGGAGGTCGGGATCTATGTGGAATCTTCGTCCGGCATCGAGTTCTCGGGATGCAGTATCTGGGATGAGGCCATAGGATTGCACGGAAGGGGAGTTGCGGACATATCCGTCTCAGGATCGAGGTTCGAGAACGTCACCAGCAGTTCCATTCAATGTATCTCCTCATCATCGGTCAACATAGATCGTTCCACCTTTAAAGGTCCGGGGGACGGGGTGGATTTCTGGTATTCGAACCTCTCCTCCGTCAAAGACTGCGAGTTCGAGCAGGTCAGGAGGGGGGTCGTCCTGCAGAGCTCATCCGGCATGGAGGTCCAGAATAACAGCATCATTGACACCCCCGAGGAAGCGATGTATCTGGTGGATGTATCAGCATCGAAGTTCCTGGAGAACAAGATCGTCCTCGCAAAACACGGCATGATCGCATCGGATTCCAATGACATCGAGTTCAACCGCAACTCGATCTCATACACAGATATCGGGATAGCGATCACGGATTGCAGGTATGCTTACGTCTACAACAATACGATACTCAGGAACAATATCGGGCTGAACCTTTACCGCACGGGATTTGCCGAGGCCAGGTTCAACCTGTTTTTCAGGAACACGGATTATGCGATAAGATCCTCCGGATCAGATTCCAACCGCTTCCTTACGAATTCCTTCATCCGGAACAAGGGGACGGATGAGAACTATCATACCTTCCGGCTCCAGGTCTATGACGAGTCCAAGTACAATACATGGTTCACCGCGAAGGAGCTTGGCAACTATTATTCTGACAGGTTCGGACCTGACGAGAATGATGACGGGGTGGTGGATTCTTCCTACGGCATCGCGGGCGGAACCCTGGTCGACAACAGACCCCTGGTCTATTCCCCCGCCACCATCATATCGGCCCCCCGGCACCTCAACTCCTCCATGGGATTCGATTACATATTCCTCGATTGGATGCCTCCGGATTACATTCTCGAAGGAGGGATCGATGGATACAGGATATACAGAGGGACCATGCCGGACCACCTCATGATATATTACGAGACCACGGACGCCAACTCCGAGTTCTACGATAACTATGTCGAGTCCGGTGTCTGGTACTACTATCAGGTCCGGGCCTTCAATGAGCTCGGTTACGGGGAGGCCTCGGATATCATATCGGGTTTCTCAGACAACTCGGCCCCCACCCTAGAGATCATCTCCCCGCTGGAAGAAGCCTGGTTGAACACCAGGAACGTCATGGTCAGCTGGGAAGGCGCTGACGAGGACTCATCCATAGTCAATTACCTTGTAAGGTGGGACGACGGGGAGTGGGTCGATATCGGTGAAGAGACCTCGTACAACATAAGGGGCCTCTCTGAAGGGACGCACGTGGCCTATGTAAGGGCTGACAACCAGGTTGGCCTCAGCAATGAGAGGAAGGTCACCTTTCACGTGGATACCACCATTCCCACCATCAGGTTCGGCTCTGCGGACCCGGTGTACACCAACGGATACTTCTACACGGTATCCTGGGTTGTTGCGGATCAAGGGGGCAAGATCGACAGGATAAGATGCAGATCGAACCTCGGACCATGGTCGGCCCCGTCAGATCCTGCCAGGACCGATGTCATACTGAAAGATGGAAGGAACACCTTCGACCTCGAGGTCATGGACCTGGCGGGAAACATCGCCACGGGGCAGTTGGCGATATATCTCGATCAGACCCCGCCCGATCTGAAGAGCGTTTCCCCGGACAACGGAACCGTCAACCATCTGAGCAGGAAGGAGGTCCTCTTCGAATGGACATGCGAGGACGATATCTCGGGGATATCTTCCTACAGGCTGTATGTGAACGAGGTGCGGACCGACCTTATCGGAACCATAACCTCGAGGACCGTGGAGCTCAACGAGGGCTTCTCGACGGTCCAGCTCGATGCATGGGACAATGCCGGAAATATAGCCTCCCTGGTATGGACCATCCATGTTGACATGACGGGCCCGAGGATCATGGACTACTGGCCGAAAGGAGGCAACATAGTCGTCAACACCCCCATCTACGTGGTCTTCTCTGAGCCGATGCTCCTGGGTTCGGTCAGTTTCATAGTGGAGGGGGCCTCCGGGGAGCTTACCTGGGATGAGAATCGCCTTTCCTTCACGCTGAAGGAGCTCCTTGAATACGGCAGGACGTACCTGGTGAAGGTCAACGGTCCCGACCTTGCCGGGAACATGATGGGCCAGTTCAGCTGGCAGTTTTCGACCTCTCCCTCCGGGACCATCAAGGGAAGGATCATCGGGAACAACGGCAGACCCGTCTTCGACGCCATTGTCACGATCGACAGCGGCAGGTTCGTACTGACCGACAACGATGGCCGTTTTTCCATCCAGGTCGCACCGGGGGAGTATACGGTCACCATTGAAAAGGACGGGTACGGAAAGAAGACCTTCGAGCTGAGGATATATTCCGGAGAGGTCGAGGACCTGGGAACCATCCGCATATCCAGGAAAGGATCCATTTTGAGCTCGACAATTTTCCTTGCCTCCACGATCTCGGCGGCGGTCATCGCGATATCCCTGCTGATCATCCTCGGTGTTGTGATCTACCGCAGAAGATCGAAGAAAATGGAGTTCTTCGTTGTCGACGGAGAGACCGTTGGCCAGCGCCGGCGCCTGCATGTGGAGCTCGAGGAGGATGACGACGACGATGAGGAGTTCGAGGTATTCGATTACAGGGGGGCCCCGGATTACTATTCGGTGCTGGGGGTGGAGCGGTCGGCTTCCATGGCAGAGATCCGAAGGGCCTACAGAAGGATGGCATACATGTACCATCCCGACAAACTGCAGGCGGCAGGTATCGATATGTCCGTTCAGGAGATCCACGTGATGATGCGGGAGCTGAACGAGGCAAAGACGACCCTTCTGGACCCCTACAAGAAGCAGGCATACGACATCACGCTCCTGGACAGGGAGCTTTGAAGTTGAACTGGTCAGGTTTAAATATCTCGATGTGTTGAAGTTTCCGATGAGGAGTTCAGCCACGGTACTTCCACGGATGATGTTCCTGGTTCTGATGATGATCCTGTCCGTGGTCCAGATCCTGCCCGAAGGCACGAAAGCCGCTCCTTCGATCATCCTTACCTTCCCGGAGAACGAGAGGTCATACAATTTCACGACCATCGAGGCGAACTGGACGGTGGAGGACCCTGTAGGAAACATCTCCAACGATTACAGTCTTGACCTGGCCCCCTTCATCTCGACGGGTTCGAACACTTCGGTACTTTTCGAAGACCTTGCTGAAGGCTACCACGACCTCTCCGTAAGATGCCGCAACGGGAACGGCGAGGAGACGATGATATCCATTTCCTTCAGGATAGACACGTTCCCTCCGGATGTGCAGTTCACCCAGGCGGGAAGGCTCTACACGAACCTCGATCCGGTGATGATCGAATGGTCATCTTCCGACAAGGGCTCCGGTGTGGACCATGTCAAGACCCGGCTCGACGGAGGGGAATGGATCGAGAAGGGGAACACCAACAGGGAGATAGTGAAGCTTCAGACCGAGGGAGAGCATATCTTCGAGGTCATGTCCTTCGACAAGGCCGGGAACCATGCGACCATTTCAAAGGAGATCGTTCTGGACACGGAAAGACCGGAACTTTCCCTGGTCTCCCCGGTCGACGGGGGCAGCATGAACTCCTCGACGATCCAGGTCTCCTGGACCGGCGGCGACGACATGTCGGGGATCTCATACTATGAGCTCCAGCTGGATTCCACCACTCCTGAGACGTTCCAGACACCCGGGACCTTCGAGTACCAGAGCATAGCGGATGGACGTCACGAGGTAAGGCTCTCGGCCTTCGACAGGGCGGGGAACATTCGGACCGTAACGGCCTCGATCACCATCGACACCTTCGCTCCCTATGTCGTCCAGTACTATCCTCAGGGACATGAAGTTGAGATAGGGTCCCCCATCTGGATCGCCACCTCCGAGTCTCTGGTGGAGGGATCGGTGGAGGTAACTGTCGAGGGGCTTGAGGGAAACGTCACCATCAATGACGGTCAGATAGGTTTCGAGTGGAACGGCTCGCTGGAATATGGGAAGGAATACGTTGTTCGGGTGTCCGGGAGGGACAGGGCAGGGAACTGGCTCCAGCCCTTCGTATGGAATTTCACGACCACGGACATCGGCTGGGTCAGCGGTGTGGTCGTGGATCAGTTCGGGAACTTCCTTACCAACCTCAGGGTGAACCTGGAAAACAACCAGAGCGACAGGACCGGCCGGGACGGCGTGTTCAACATCTCCGCCCCCGCCGGGAAATATCTCCTGAACATCACAAGGGTAGGATACCTCGAGTTCAATGCAACGGTTGATATATTTCCAGGTTCTGCGACGGACCTCGGATGGATCACGTTGGAGCCGGTGCCCTCGAACGGGAACGGTGAAAAGGAGAGGACCATCATGCTCCTGCTCGTTTCGATACTTGTGGTCGTGTTCCTGATATTCCTGATGGTGGCGGTGTATGTTTGGCGGAGGCACCAAACCCATGGTATCTCCCATGATGACCGGGAGCAGATGGTTGAGATATTACAACACTTCGATGTTGCAACGAGGATCCACGAAGTGGACTGCTACGAGATACTGGGGGTCGGGAGGAACGCTTCCTCGAAGGAGATCAAGAGCGCATACCGCAAGCTTGCGGGGAAATATCATCCGGACAAGGCGATGCATACGGAGGATTTCGACGAGGAGCTCGCGCATAGGAAGATGAAGGAGACAAACGCCGCAAAGAGCATCCTCATGGACGAGGAGAAGAGGGACCTTCAGGACAGGATACTGAAGGTCACCGGACGATATTGAACAAAGTCACAATTCACGATCTTTGTATTTTCTTTATAATTGACCTGCCTCCTCTCCTGGATAGGTATCCGAAGAGATCACTTTCTTCATCTGATCAATGTAAAAGTTTCTATCTTTTCTTTGAGAGAACCATTCCTCGATCCTGATCCATGTGAAAATGACGGTCCCAAGGAAACAGGTAATGAATAACGGTGGAATAAGTCCGATGCAACAAAAAGTGTCAACTACAACTTGTGATTCAATGAACGGCTCTCTGTGATACCTGGCGAAAATTGTCCTAATAGAGCTAGAGTATCCCTGACGGCCAATAAAACATGCTTGGAGAGTGACATTGGACTGGTCCATTTCAGCAGGTATGGAGAAAGGATTCCCTGTAGCAGTGTCGGTGAATCTCGTAAGATAGGAGAATCGGACCATTCCTGCTCGATCTGTGAAATTGTAGCTTGAATTGGAATATGCCCCCTCGTTATGTTCAACCAAACCTTCCCGTACGGTACTGCCTGACCATGTGTTGTCCATATGTCCCCAACGACCAGTCGGAACACAAAGAAAAACTCTTCCGGGTGATCTTCATTAAGATCAATTTTACCGTCAGGGGGAACGGTATTGTCCTGGGGTCCAAGGTAAACCACTTCGATCTCCGTTGAAACCCATCCGTTAATGGGTTCCCTTTTTTCTTCGATGTGCGCCCCTCTGACGATGGGGAACACTATCAAAGTAAGCAGAACTCCAATTAGGAGTAGCAGCAGTATCCTCTTCCAGACGGCCTCCATACGCCTCGTCACTTCATTTGCCGAAGGCTATTTAACGGGGTCTTGTTCATGAAGAGTTGAGTTGCTCATGAACATCTTCGAGAACTTATCATATGCTTGCGATATGCTCATTGATCCGGGGAATTTCTTTAAGATATCATTATCCTCGGTTATCAGAGGGAGGTCCAATCTTTCGGATATTGCAATAAAGCATGAATCATAGAAAGTAGTGTCGAGTTTCTTTCCTACATCCATTGCCGATCTGAGAAAGAAATCATCCGGAAATTGAATGTTTATGTTCAAAGCAGATAGTCTCTGTGGGAAATCCCTCGCCATGACCGCTTTCATTCTATGTTTTGTGATCATTATCTGACCCAGTTCGTATAATATCAGATCGATGGAATAAACGGATTCTCCATGTTTGATCATGATTTCCATCAACGCATCCATCTTGTCGGAGTTCTTTTCTTCATAGAACAATTTAAAAAGAGCCGAGGTATCCAATACTATGCCCACCTTGTATCCCTCCATTCTCGAATGATCTGGGTACCTTCCGGTCCTGGGGCATCGATGCGATTCTCCCTCAACCATTTCAATGTCTCAAGCGCCCTCCTCTTCCTGAGCTCCTTCCTGACAAGTTCTTTGATGAACTCCCCTGGTTTCAAGCCCATTTTCTCGATCTCCTCGATCTCGTTCTCATCGAGCCGGATGGAAACTGTTACGCTCATGGTACCGTATCCAGATATGATTCATCTTATGTAAACATTCCCAATATTTCCTTGTAAACTTTATTGTATACAACTCATCAGATCTCTAAAAGGTGCCCGTTCACTACCTTGGAATAAATGAAGGTTATCCCCCCACCCCCCATGTATTAAGGGCGAAAACAATAATAAAGGGGATAACCTGCCCCCCTTCATGGTATCGGTAAAGGAAAGGACCGTGAAGGGGAACCGCTACCTATACGTGTCCGCGACCTCCTCCTACAGGGGGGAGAAGAAGAGGTTCGAGAAGTCCGTGGGCCCCGTTGATATGGACCCCCAGGTGCTCGAAAGGAGAACCGAGTTCTACAAGGAGCTTCTGGACCTGAAATCGATCCTCTACAGGGTCTACCTCGAGGCCAGGGATACCAGGATGAAGTACCTCTCAAGCTTCTACTCCATCTATCTGGCAATGGTCCGCAACTTCTACTCGTCGTACCTCGAGGACCTCTATCCCTCCGAGTTCGAGAAGTACCAGGACGACCTGATGGTGAAGTACATCCACCACACCACCGCCATCGAGGGGAACACCCTCACCCTCGCGGAGGCCGCCCTGGTCCTCGAGGACGGGATCGCACCGAAGGGCAAACGCCTCAGGGAGATCCACGAGATAGAGAACTTCAAAAGACTTCTCCGGTACATGAGGTCATACAAGGGGGACATCGACCTGGACCTCATGAGGAAGCTGCATTCACTGGTCCAGAGGAACATCGATGACGAGCAGGCGGGCAATACAAGGAGGATACAGGTCGGGGTGGTTGGGAGCACCTTCGACCCCCCTCCCGCGATCTTCGTCGAAGAGGAGCTCGCGGACCTCGTGGACTGGTACAGGGAGAATCCCGACAACCTCCCCGTCTTCGAGCTTGCATGCATCTTCCATTACCGCTTCGTTCATATCCACCCCTTCGTGGACGGGAACGGAAGGGTGGCTAGGGAGCTCATGAACTTCATCCTTCAGAAGCACGGTTATCCCCCTCTGATAGTCGAGATAAATGACAGGGAGGACTACCTCAAAAGGCTCCAGCTCGCAGACGAGGGCGACCCGGCCCCCTTCATCGAGATGCTCGCCCTGAAGATGATCACGGATTACGAGGATGTCATCATGTCCTTCCAGAGGAAGGCCCTCGAAGGGATGGAGGACCTTTCGGAGGAGGAGCTGTCGGAGATAATGGCCACCCTTTTCTGGTTCATGTCCCTGATGAGGGAGTTCCAGGTGGAGGTCCCCAGGGAGGCAAGGGAGAAGATACAATCCATCCGTAGGTTCTTCGAGATGTCCGAGATACCCCCGACCACACACCAGCCCTATGCGGGGATAGGCCCGGGCGAATGAGACCTCCAGGTTCAGCCGTTGAACTTCCTGAACCAGGCCGGGAGTCCGAGATACCTGTAGTGGTCCTCTATCTGGTCCGAATAGATGGAGGCGTAGGACCTGTTGAAATCCCTGACGTGCAGGATGCCGTCCCTTGTCGGCCTCACGCCGTAAACGGAATCGGAGGCGGAGACCTCGACAAGGTTCAGGTGACTCTTAAGCTGTTCCGGTATCTGGCCCCTCTCTTCGACGAGCCAGTCGTATACGGCATCATCGGGCCCCCTGTAGCCCCCCTTTACCAGATATCGGGCGGGGGACGCTTTTTTTCTTTTGGGACCCATACCATCATTTTAATATAACGACCCGGTGAATTGATACCGCGAGGGTGATGGTCCGAAAAGCACATTCAGCAAAGAGGCTTGTATTTTTCTTACTCTTGTTGCTCTTTGCGGGATCGACGATCCCACTCGCCCAAACGTCAGGGAACTTCCCGGACCAGAGGCCTGCAACGAGGTCGCAGATACCCGGTTTCTCGGCATCCGTCTGCACCTGGAAGGACAACCTGTCAGGAGCTCTTTCCATCACATTCGATGATGGCCAGAACTCACAGGTGGCCAACGCCTCACCGATAATGTCTCTGCTGGACATCCGGGGGACCTTCTTCATTACCATCGACAACGTGGGGATCCCCTACGGGGCCTCCTGGGCCCAGTGGCAGACCGTTTCGAACAACGGACACGAGATCGCTTCCCATTCAAAGACCCACAGGGACCTTAGGACCCTGACCCCGGAGGAGCTCCGGACCGAGGTGGTGCTGACGAAAAGTATGATAGAGGGCAATCTGACAGGGGTCAGCTGCCAGACCTTCAGCTATCCCATGGGTCTCTACAACGAGACGGTCATGGACCTGGTGAGGGAGACGTACATCTCCGCCCGACAGGACCGGCATAACATCACGGCCCCCCCGGGTCCCGTCCCATCGTCCCCCCATGATATGTACTCCATCGTTCCCGTCAGGTTCGGAACGGGAAACACCGCATCGCAGCTCAACGCCTTTGTGGACCAAACCTTGTCAGAGGGGGGGTGGTTGGTCGAGATGGTCCATGCGGTGGGCGAGGGGGGCTACGACCCGGTTGATATAGGACAGTTCACCTCCCACATGCAGTATGCTGCGGGGAGCATGGACCGGCTCTGGATCGCTCCCTTCGGAAACGTGAGCAAGTACATCCGCCTGAGGGATTCGGCCTTTCTCAACATGACCCATCCCGAGGACCATCTTCTCGACATCGTGTTGGAGACCCCCCTTAACGAGCGCGTCTTCGATATCCCCGCAACATTGAACATCAGCGTTCCATCCGACTGGATCGATATTGAGATATATCGATGGGGGGGCCGTGTAGAGGTCGTCCACACTATCGACGCCCTTGACCACAGGTACTTCGTGACGGAGCTCGGGGCCAACGAGAGGGTACGCATCGTACAGGCGAACCTGAACCCCCACATAGAGCTCTACGAACCTGAACCGGGGTCCGGGGATCCCTTCACCCCTTCAAACGGAACGAGTTCGGACGAGTACGAGTTCTATCTGGTCTATTCTTCGGAGATGAACAGGGCCCCGAGGGAGCCCCCCATGGTGTGGTTCGACCTCAACGGGAACAAGGTCCTCGGGGACGTCGTCGGAGGGGTAGTGGAGACGAGGGTCAACATGTCCAAGCTCGACCGCTATGACGATGATTACACCGACGGGTGCATCTACCATTTGAGACAGACCTTTCCCCCCGGAACCGATATGTGGATCAGGTTCTCCGCCCTTGACGAGCTCGGGCTCGAGGCGGTGAGCTCCACCGGAATGGGGTCATGGCTGAAGGGTCCGGTCCTCGATGACCCGCCGACCCCTCCCTCCAACATCAGATTGGCGGACAACCACTCAACGACGCCGACATTCTTATGGGATCCCGGTGTCGACCCCGACGGAGGAGATGTCGGATACTCCTTCAGGATAATCGATAACAATACGGGAGAAACACTGCTTTGGTATTCCGTGGTTGGCAACAACCACACAGTTCGATCGGATCTATTTTTCGACAAAATATACTACCTTTCGATGAGAACCTATGATGAAGGGGGGCTGTATTCCGAATGGGTGTCCTTCCGGTTCACGCTTGTCAACCACCCTCCACCTCCCATCGAAGATATACGGATCGAGTTCACTTCGAGATTGAACGCAACCTTCACTGTGGAAGCCCCTCCCGATCCGGATGGGGACAGGACCACCTATGTGGTGACACTAAAGGAAATGGCCGAAGAAGGCGAGATAACGGTTTTCACCAGGGTCTTGAGCAACGTTTCATCTTCCACATATCAGGTCCTGAAGGACCATACAAATTACACACTATATGCCAGTCATGGGGACATTTGGACCTCCTCTGGACCCTTTGAAAAGAAATTCTATGTCAATTTCCCGCCTCTCTCCACGGAACTCCTCGAGGTCAAGGACGCAAATGGGGAAGAGGACTCCCTTCTGATAACCTGGCGTCCGATAATGGAGGACGATCTCGATCATTACATACTTCTCCGGTACATCGCTCCGCCCACTCCGTCATATTTCGATGCCTGGGACGAGAGGTATGAGGTCCGGAACAGGACGTTCTTTTTCGACACCAACGTCACGGACGGCAGGACCTACTGGTATTCCGTGATCGGAGTCGACAGCGAGGGCGAGTTCGACAAGGGTTCCGTCAACTACAGCGTCCGGGGCACACCGATCGATGATGTTGCGCCCGCACCTCTTGACTGGATCAAGGTCACATTCCAGGACGAGGACGAGAACAATTCCGCGAGGATGCTCATCGAGTGGAACGAGAGCAGGGACCGCAGGTTCTTCGGGTACCGGATCTACAGGGCCATAGAGCCTCCTGACGATATTTCGGGCCTGACCCCCCTGTTCTACCACAATGGAACGGCGAACCTTTCCTCCCGATGGGACTTCGACATCAAGGTCAACGACACCTTCCACTACACTGTCACCGCCGTCGATAAAGCGGGAAACGAGATGACGACGGGGCTGACCTGGGTGTCGGCAACTTATCCCTACACTCCTCCCCCTGCACCCCCCGAGACCCCCGATGAAAAAGGGGACGAGGGCAGGAACTATCTGGTAACAGGAATAATAATCGGGGCCATCCTTCTGCTGATAGGCGGAATCTCTTACCTGGCTATGGTCCTGCTCCAGAAAAAGAACTACTACGACTACTACGACGAGGAGTAGAACCGCCATCTCATATGACACATCTAGTGATGTTTTAGGGCCAATTCAGTTATATATCGAGAAATCTCATTCTTCTGCTCTAGCCTACTTATCGGATGTGCATCTCTATGGAACGCGGCGATGGACCACAGGCGAGAAAGAGGATGGCAGCCCTGATATTGACCGCCGCTTTCATCCTGACCGTATTCAATTTTACAGGTTCTTCCACGGGGTCCGAACCCGCTCCGGAAAAGGAATGGCCCCCCCTCTGGACATTGAGGGGGGCCCTTGACCTGACCGAGATCCAGGATTTCTTCCCCTACATGTCCGGGGATGCAGGGACCGTTTACCATATCGTCCAGTTCGATCATCCGGTCCTCGACGAGGACAGGACCCGCATGGCAGGTCTTGGCCTCACCACTCTCGACTATATTCCCGAGAACGCATTCGTGGTCCGGGACGGCCAGGGCCGTATCCGAGAACTGGAAGGCAGCGATGTGAGACACGTCCCCCTTCCGTCCTTCATGAAGCTGTCACCCGTGATCTGGGAGGTCCTCATGGAAGGAGACCTCTCGGACCATTTCGATACAATGGTTGTGGAGACCTTCATCCCGTCCGGAGATGCCTTCAGGGACCTGAGACGCCTCGGGGATACCGAACCGGTATCACCCACCAGATACCACGTCAAAAGCATGGATTTCCTCCGGATGGCCGCCATCATGGACGTGAAGTGGGTGGAGCCGCTTGCCGACCATGTCCTGATGAACGACATAGCTACCGGAATACTCGATGTCGACATGGTTAGGTCCCTTTATGGCCTGAACGGGGACGGGGAGTCGGTGGCGATCGCCGATACAGGCCTCGATACCGGGGTCGACAACCACAACGTCACCGGGGACATACACGCGGACTTCGACAACAGGGTCGTTCTCAGGAACTGGGCTGGCTCCTCGCCGGACGACAATCACGGCCATGGGACCCATGTGACAGGATCCGTGGCAGGGGACGGATCGAGTTCCAGCGGGAATATCGTGGGAATGGCCCCCAACGCAAGCATCGTTTTCCAGGGGATCATGTCGGATACCGGATCCCTAATAACTCCGGGGAACCTCTCGAACCTTTTCAAGCAGGCCTACGATCTCGGGGCAAGGGTCCACACCAACAGCTGGGGGTCCGACGGGAGCTGGTTCTGGGGGCGCTACACCGGCGAATGCTACGACGTCGACTGGTCGATGTTCCACTATCCGGACCAGCTCATACTCTTTGCCGCTGGCAACGAGGGAACGGATTCATCACCGACCGACGGCAAGATAGACCAGGGCTCGGTGTCCCCCCCTGCGACAGCCAAATCCACATTGACTGTGGGAGCATCCGAGAACGTCAGGGGCTCCGGGGGGGCCCAGATCACTTGGGGGGGAGGATGGGGTTTTCCGATGAACCCCGTAAGGGGCGACCACGTATCCAACAATGCCGACGGGCTTGCCGCCTTCTCGTCAAGAGGCCCCACCCTCGACAACAGGCTGAAGCCCGATGTCGTCGCCCCGGGTACCAATATCCTGTCCACCAGGTCATCCGTGGGGTCAGTTTCGGGTTGGGGGATATACAATCTCGATTACCTCTACATGGGCGGGACCTCGATGTCCACGCCGATCACGGCCGGTAGTGCGGCCCTTGTCAGGCAGTATTACAATCAAACCATGGGGGAGGACCGGATACTTGCCTCCCTCGTCAAGGCGACCCTCATCAACGGCGCGGTCGACATGACCCCGGGTCAGTACGGAAGCTCGAACCCCACAACCCAGGAGATCAACACACGCCCCGACAACGACCAGGGTTGGGGAAGGGTGAACCTGAAGAACGCATTGTATCCCGACCAGGGGCGGTTCACCTACGAGAACAACTGGGAAGGACTCAGGACAGGCCAGAACTTCTCCAGGGTGTTCAGGGTCAATTCCAACGACGAGCTCCGCGTGACCCTCGCATGGAGCGATTATCCGGGTTCGTACTTCGCCGGCAAGCAGCTGGTGAACGACCTCGACCTCGTCCTTATCGGTCCGGACGGGACCACATATCACGGGAACGACCTCGCAGCGCCCTTTAACGACACCAAGGATGCTGTAAACCCGGTCGAGGGCATAACCATCACCGACCCCTCCATGGGGTGGTGGAAGATGGAGGTCAGGGGTGCGAACGTCCCCCTGGGCCCCCAGCACTTCGGTCTGGTGGCTTCAGGGAACATCACGAGCTTCATCACCAACTCCATGGTGTTCGACAGGCAGTTCTATTCCACCGACGACGGTCTGGTCCAGATCCAGCTGACGGGCAAGGACCTCATCGGGTCGGTCAGCATCCAGGTGAACATCACCTCCACATCCCAGCCCCTGGGAAGGACAGTTACGCTGATCGAGGAGGGGGAGTTCGGCTCCTTCGTCGGGACCATCCGGACATCCAACGTCACGACCGATGACCCCGGCAGGCTCTACGTTCAGCCCGAGGACACGATCTACGCGTGGTACTCGAACTCGCAGTTCGGATACTTCTACGAGGCTGCCGCCACCGCCAAGAAGCCCACGAAAGCGGCGCTCTGGCGCCTCCCCGAGAACCATCTGGTATATTCGATCGGGGACACGATCACCCTCAAGGGGGCCTCTTTTCCCGGAACCGAGGTCGAATGGTCAATAGAAGGATCCGGTCTCGGGTGGAGGGAGCTTGATGACAAGGGGACCCCCCAGCAAGGGGACGAGACCGCTGGAGACGGCAACTATTCCGCTTTCTTCTGTGTCTCCGAGGACATGTGGTTCAGGGGCGATGTCATCCTGAGGCTGAGGGACCCGTATCTCGGGACCCTCTATTACCGGCAGTTCCCGCTCGAGGTGAACACATCGTCACCGAGGGCCCCTACGGACCTTGCCGCGGTCCCGCTTCCTGAGGGCAACGGCGTAAAACTGAGCTGGAAGAGGACCGGCGGAGCGAAGCTCGACCATCACAGGATCTTCGTCAACGCCACACCGCTCGTGATGGAATATGATGTTCAGTACTGGGTCGACCTGTTCGAGACGGACAACAGCGGGAACAACACCGAAGTGAACGGCCTTCTGGACGGCGTTTCCTATTATTTCCGGGTCTCGTCCGTCTGGGAGGACGGCAACGAGTCCTCGCCTTCTCACTGGGCCCTCGGGGTCCCACTTGATATGACACCGCCGTCCCTCAAGCTCATTAAGGAGCCCTTCACGCTCGCCGGGAACGCCACCATAGAGTTCGGAGCCGATGAGGACCTGCGGTTCCTGGAGGTGCAGTACTACGAGGACGGGGACCGCGACGGCATCGCCAACGACAACGGTACGTGGATAGATGCCGGCAACTCCACCGGACCCGTTTTCGTATGGAACACCAGGGAAGAGGCCGGCGGCCCGGGGAACCTTGACGGAATGATCATCAGGGCCAGGGGTGCCGACGAGGTCCCCAATGTGGGCAACTGGACCGAGTTCCCGGGATATTCGGTCGACAACATCGGGCCGACGGTCCTCAAGTGGGATGCCTACCCCAACAGGATAACCAACATCGCAAGCTACAGCAACCTTCTCGGAACCTCCGAACCCATCTCCAGCATCGAACTTGTGGTGAACGGTGCCGTTCAGAACACGACAACGGTCGGGCAGTCCGGGATATTCGGGCTCCCGCTCATTCTCGAGGAGGGGTATAACGACGTCAGGCTGGTCGGTTACGACAGGCACGGGGCCGGACCCACGGTGACGACATACGAGTTCACCCTTGACACGATGCCCCCTTCCCCCGTTATCGAGGAGTTCAACAGGACATGGGAGATATCCCCGGAAGGGATGACATTCGTCTCCGCTTCCTTCGACAGCGGTCTCGATCCCGGGTTCGCATTGATATCCAACCATACCTGGGAGCTTACCATGCCCACAGGGGAGAGAAGACTTGCATACGGAGAGACCTTCCATGCGGACATCGAACTGCTTGGCAACCACTCGATAAAGCTCAACGTGAAGGATACGGCCGGCAACAAGGTCTCCACCGAGGTCGACTTCACGGTCATGGATACCACTTCGCCGGAGATTACCGTCACCGGGAGCTTCGTGGTGGACGAGGACACCTCGGTCGTGTACTCCTCCCAGGGAACCACGGACAACGATCCCTGCACCTATTCCAACAGGTGCGCGGTATACAACTGGACCTTCACGGGCCCCAGGGGGTTCGAGTTCTATTCAACCAGATGGGAAACGACCATCGTGTTCCCGGACCCCGGCAGCTACCTTGGAAAGCTCACGGTCGGGGACCCCTCCGGAAATGAGAACTTCAGGACCTTCGCGGTATCGGTGAACGACATAACCCCCCCATTGGGGAGCATCGTCGGGCCGAAGAAGATCCTCCTCGGGGAGACGTTGACCATCACAGCCAACTTCACCGACAACCATGACGACCTCGCCAACTCCTCGTCCTTCCACTGGTCCATAGATTTCATCAACGACCACGGGGTCCCCTTCAAATGGGGCGAGAGGGAGGGGGAGACCCTGGCTCTGACCTTGGAGGACCCGGGCAATTACACCTTCGACCTCACGGTCACAGATGGTTCCGGAAACTCGAGGAAGGATTCCTTCCGGGTCTGGGTATGGGACCCGCCCTTCGTTGAGCCGGACGAGATAACCAAGGAGGAAAGGTCGTGGACGATCGTCATCGTCATCGCGGCAGTGGTGCTCTTCGTTCTGGTGGTGGCCGGGATATTCATCTACATCATGAAGAGGGAGGACATCCGCCATGTGGACTGGGACGACGAGGATGACGAGATAGCGGAACTGGACGAGATCGATCTTGACGAGGAAGAGGATGAGTTCGATCTCGAGGATGATGACCTCGAGGAATGGTGAGTCTCATTTCTTTAACTTCTTGACGATCTCCGATAACCTCTCCTGCATCTCGTCCAGAAGGTTGGATTCCTGATATTCATCCTTTTCGTCCTTGACCCTCTTTCTCCTCTCCTCGATATGTTCCCTGAGCCCCTTGATCTCATCGGCCACATCGTCAAGGTCCTCCCTGGCCCCCAGACCGAGGTCGTAGACCCCTCCCATGATGCTGTCATATATCCTGCCCAGGTTATCGTCCATCAGGTCGTAGGCCTCGTCCATCAGGAAGACGATGCTTTTCCCCTTGAGAACGATGTCATCTTCTATGTCCCCCCCGGTTATCTGCCTTCTCCGTATGTTGATCTTCTCGAAGAACTCCTCGACGTCGTCCCAGATCTCCTTCGGTCTGTCCATTCCGCTCCCTCGTTCAACTATCGTAATGATATCAAGATAGAATACTGTTTGGCCCGATGGACTGAAATTGCAACTGTTCGGTCACCTGTCCAAACGCTCGAGGCCCTTTGGATACCTCCGTGCAAGGTCCGCGTAGTTAGCCTTGAAGAAGGTATACTGCTCCTTGTAATGGTCATCTATCTTCCTGATCGGTTTGGCGGGGACGCCGGTGACAACGGTCTCGGGTTCCACCCTGCCCTTGGCCTTCACCACCGCTCCTTCGGCCACGACCCCCCAATTTCCGACATGGGAATAGTCCGATACAACGGACCCCATTCCGATGATCGCGTTGTCCTCTATCGTGCAGTTATGTACGATGCATCCGTGGCCCAATGTCACATCGTTTCCTATGATGGTCCGTTCTCCCGGTCTTGCGTGTATCACCACGTTCTCCTCGATGGAGACCCGGTCCCCTATCACAATGCTTCCATAGTCCCCCCTCACCACCGCGCCGGGACCAACGTAGACATCCTTGCCGAGAACGACATCGCCCACGACCGTGGCCGTCTCGAAGACGAAGGTGCCCTCGCCGATGCTGGGCACCCTGTCCTCGAACCTGTATATTCCCAAGCTATCACTTGTCCACGTGGACGTCCATCTGCGGGAACGGGATCTCTATGTCTTCCTTTCCGTAGACGTCCTTTATTGTCTTTGTCATCCAGCCTCTCAGGGTCCAGTAGTCGTCCGTCTTGGTCCATGCCCTGAGCTGGAGGTTCACGGAGGAATCCCCGAGACCGGTGACGACCACATCGGGCGCTGGGTCCGAAAGCACCATCTTGTTGCCCTTGAGCATGTTCATTGCGATATCCAGCGCCCTGGAGATATCCTCCTTGTAGGCGATGCCGACGTCGACGTCAACCCTTCTGGTTGGCATCCTGGTATCGTTCTTGATCGGAGAGCCCCATACCTCCCTGTTGGGAATGGTGATGTAGGTATTATCAGGGGTTAAAAGCTCGGTCACCATCACGCTGAGGCCCGTGACCTTTCCCTTGAACCCCTTTATCTCAACCACCTCGTCCAACTGGATCGGCCTCAAGGTTGCAAGCCAGATCCCGGCGAAGAGGTTGTTGAGGGTATCCTGCATCCCGAAGGCGATAATCAGGCCGATGGCTGCCGAGAGACCTATGAAAACGCCGTCGATCCGGACCCCCAGGACCCCCAGCACGAATAGTATGAGAAGTATCGTGAGGATCGCGCTGACGAACTTTCCAAGGAAATCCGCCATTATCCTCGGCATCTTGGCCTTTGCCAGGCTTTTTTTGAAAATAGCAACGACGATCTTTATTCCGAAGAGACCGAGCAGGAAAACCAGTATCGCGATGATCATCTCCGCGACCTTTATTCCAAGACCCGGTATCTTGTAATCCAGAGCATCTCCTATGGTTTCCAGAATATCATCTGCCATCCAATTACCCCCGGTGTGTGAATTGGACATCTTGGATTATATAGATATCTGAAATCCCTTACATTTCAGGATGGGCCGGTGGAAATGTCAATGGTTTGATAATATGTAACACATTCCTCCATTGTCATTGACCCATGTTCTTTGTGTGCATGACCGTAGCTTTTTCAAGGTTCAGATAGAGCCTGTCGAAAACCGAATCCCAGGTCATTTTTTCCATCGCTTCCCTGGCATTTCGGGCCATATTCAGCCGGGCTTCATGGTCCTGAAGAAGTTGATGGAGTTTGCCAAACATCTCCTCGGCATCCCTGTAGTGGAAACCATCCAGGCCGTCCCGGACGAGTTCGGAAGAAGGGCCCCCCGCATCAAGGACCACCGGGAGGCCCGAGGCCATGGCCTCCTGGACCACGTTCCCGTAGGTCTCCGTTACCGATGGGAAGACGAATACATCCGCCGAGGCGAACTCCTCGAAAAGTGCTTCCCCCGTCATGAACCCTTTGAACTCTGCCTCGGGGATCAGCTGCTCGAGCCTCTTTCGGTCGGGCCCATCGCCGACGATCACCAGCCGGCCTCCTGGCACCTTCTCTTTGAATCCTTTCAGTATGTCGATGCCCTTTTCAGGGGCCAGTCTAGAGACCAGGAGCACCGTCCTCCCGTCCCTCGGTCTTCCTTTTTCGGGATCGAAATCGCCGATATCGATACCTCTTCTGAAAACCTCCGTCGGCCTTTTGAACCTCTCCTCTATCATCGAGCATATCATCCCCGTCGGCGCAAAGTTGAACAGCGTCTTGCTGTAGTAGTAGCTTTCCGCCTTGACCGCAAGCTCCTTGGTCGCCTTCGGGATGAGAGAAAGGGGCGGACCGGAGGGGTGGCCCAGGAAATTCTCCATCCTGATCTCGGCATAGGTCGAGGCCTGGGTATGATACGATCCTACCAGCGGCACGTTATATTTTCTTGCCGCCGAAAGGGCATACAATCCCATTGATCCCTGCGTGGCAAGAAGAACGACATCGTAGTTCTCGTTCCTGAAATTGGATTCGACCTTTCTTGGCAGGTGGTCGAAAATATGCCTCGGGACGCTCCAGGCATCGAAATATATCTCCGGATAATATTCTATCGGGATGTCCACATGGACCTCTATGACCCGGACGGATCCTTTATCATCCACCTTGCCGTGACCGGGGATGTACATATCCAGCTTCAGACCCTTCCTTTCCGCATATTCCACCAGCTGGCGGTATGTATGTCCAACCCCGTTCAGGTCATGATAGCATTCCGTGAAGACGGCCACTCTCATTAGTTGGACATAGATGTGGGGTGGATTAATTCTTTATGTATTGAAAATAGAAACAATACGTTCATCTATATAGGTGGTTCACAGGCCGATCATCCGGAGGAAGTCATCGATGGCCCCGGTCAGGATCGCCAGCACGAGTCCGATCCAGTATATCACTCCCAGTATCATCCCGATGACCGCCAGGGCCCTGAACCTCTTCCTCTTCTGACCGATATACCCCGCAATTATAGCAAAGGAAGCTAGGAGGACCCCCAGAGGTATCAGGATGAATGCGAGTATGCCCGAGATGAGTGAAGCGATGGCCCAACCGTTCTTCTTCGTGCTGCCCATTTAATTTCCCCATTTATACCAGACATTCAGCGGAATGGCTGAACCGGCTCATTCCTCGGCAGAGTGGTATTCGTAGGTGATCTCGAGGGAATACGAGAAGCCCCTATCGGGCACCCCTCTCCAGATGAAGGGCCCCGGCCACGTGTCTTCCCCGCCGTTCAAGGTGACGGGGATGTACAGCTCCCAGTTGGAGGAGAGGTATTCCGGGCTCTTCCATTCGACCACTATTTGCTGGGTAACGGGGGTGTTTCCGCCGTTGACATTCGTGCTGTTCGCCTCCCCCTCGGTGACGACCTCCCTGAGTTCCATGGCCCCGACCTGGTCAGGGTTCGTTCCCTCGTCGTTATCCTCCACGGAGATGTTGACCTGGAGCTTGATGACGGTCTCGAAATCCAGCTGGATCGGGACAACTATGAAGACCTCGGTCGGCGTGGCCTGCGCAAGCCCGGTCTGGGAGCCTGCCAGTTCCATGCCATCGGTCTGGACGATGTAATCTGGTTCCGATTCGCCTTTGGATTCCCCTCCGAGACAGCCGGAAAAGGCGACCGCTGCAACGAGGATGATGGGAGCCAACCACAGGAGCTTCATATCTATTTTCCCCCAGGGGTGAATATGACAGGTCCAGTAAATAACTTGCCATGGGATATAGACTGTTCGGTATATCGGTCCAAAGGTGGAACGCCCGGAAAAATACAGGGCATGGGTCCTCACATCCTCAAAACGTTAATATTAGCCACATTCGCATACATGGACGTCAGGGGGAACGGTCGATGAATGGAAGTCAGAGGATATTATGCTCGTTTTCGATCATCATGCTCATGGTCCTGCCGGGGGTCCCCTCTCTCCTGCCGACGGAGCGAACAGGGTCGGAGGATGCTTTTGGCAATGCCCCGTCCTTTGAAGAGAGAATACTGTCAGATCCCCCCGCATCGGGATATTACAATATGAAGGTGCTTCATGTGGGGGGCTTCGGTCCGGGCAACTATACCTCCCTACAGGACGCGCTTGACGATGCGGAGGACCGGGACCAGGTGTGGGTCTATTCAGGTTCCTACAGCGAGGCCCTGACCGTGAAAGACGAGATATGGATCAAGGCAGCGGCAGGAACCAGGCTCATGAACCCGGGCGGTATGAACAACGGTATCACGATAGATACCAACAACGTCACTGTCACTGGGTTCAACATCACGGATTTCAATATAGGCATCTATTCGACGTTCTCCGGGCATAACATTACACAGAACATCCTTTGGATGAACGAATACGGGATCGTTCTCAGGGATACCGTCCAGAACATGGACCATGACTACTTCAATTACGGCTACGTTATTCGGGACAATGACATCACCCAGCTATCATCCCAAAATGCGATAGAGATGGATATCAATCTCGATTTCGACATGGGGGGCCCTTATTCCTTCAAAGTCGAGGATGTGGTAATTGAACGCAACGAGATCCTTGTTCTCAACTCCGGAACCGTTGTGGTGGCCCTTTACCTGAGCGTAACGGATATCGGAAGGGGCGGCGGGAGGATAGGCGACCACAGGTTGATCGGTAACGATATCGAGGGAGGTTGGGGGGGCATCGATCTTATGGGTGATCTGAGGCAGCTTCGTGACCTGGACCTGATCGTGGGCGATATCGAGATGACCTCGAATATCGTGTCGGAATACGTATCCTACGGGATCGGGGTCCATTACTTCAATATCCAGATGATGACTGGGAACACTTCGCTTTCTTTTGGTGATATCATCATATCGGAGAACCAGGTTGGATCGTCCACCCCTTCGGCACGGGGCATCGTGTTCGACTATCTGTATTACATAATATCGATTAGGGAAGCTTCCTCCATCAAGTACGGCGAGCTCCTGGTACTTGAGAACACCATCGACACGCCCGGGAACGGAATATCCGCCTATAGTCCGGATCCCGGTTACGAGGTCTTCGATAATTCCAGTGTCTCGATAGGAAAGAATTCCATATCCGACAACATCATCCTTAACGGGCAGGTAGGAATATTATATTCGTTCTCGAACCTTCATAACCACTTAGGCAGCACCTCCTTTATTTTTCAGGGCCTGGCCATCGAGGGAAACTCCATAAGGTCCATGACACAGGGTATCGAACTTCATCTCAGCCGCGTCGGTTTTGCCTTGAGTGCTGATGCGGAGATGGTCATTGGCGAGATATCGGTCCGCGGCAACTCGATGGTATCCGGGTCGACGGGCGTCCACATCGGCATGGACGTGATAGGGAATGGAATGACCGGGACCTCGACCTTCTCATGGGATGGTATGAACATATCAAAAAATATTATCCGGGCCGCTACAGGCATCGACGTCCATGCCTTCAGGGATGCTGCCGGTCAATTATACAACACGACCGTCTCGAAGATCGGGAATATCAGCATCTACGACAACAGGATATCCGCTACGGGAACGGGCGTTCATTTCGATGAGCTCAACAATTTCGGGTCCATTCTTTTTGGCGAGGCCAGGGCCGAGATGGGCGAGATATCTGTTTCGAAAAACATGTTCGACTGCGGGGGAATGGGGATTCATTTCACTGGTTTGAACCAGTTCGGATGGCGGCTCTCGGACAATTCGTCCTTCGTTTTCAAGGGTTTGGACGTTTCGCACAACGATATCGTTTCCGACAGCAACGCCGTACATCTGGACCATATGATGGCTTTTGGCAATTATCTTTACAATTATTCCTCGGTCGTCGTTGGTGGTATCCATTTCAACGGAAACACCGTCCGTTCGAACCAGACCGGGATCCGCATCGGGAGAATGGATTACTTCGGCAACTACCTTTTCGAATCCTCATCCATGGTCGTTGGCACGGTCGAGGTGTCGGGAAACGATGTGGGATCCAACGAGACGGGAATTCTTTTCACATCCTTCTCGATGAACGGCTACATGCTTTACAGCCTGTCATCGGTGAAGATCGGAGATGTTCTGATCATCGACAACAAAGTGGTCTCACGCCTGGCGAGCGGGATCCATTTCGGCCAGTACATGAACAACGGTTATCTTCTCCATGATAATTCGACCGTGGCCCTGGGAAAACTTTGCATATCCCGCAATGTCATCACCTCGGAATATTCCGCCCTCTTCTTCATGGGGTATGGATATCTTGCCTATGTTCTCTTTAATTATTCCAGGGTCGATGTCGGGGCCCTCGAGATCACAGAGAATGAGATAGGTTCCGGAGGAGAAGGCATCGTCATTTTCGGCCTCTATTACATATGCTACGTCCTTAACCATCACTCAAAGGCCGGATACGAGGGGATCAATATCTCAGGCAACCTGATCACCTGCTTCGTAACCGGGTTGTATCTCCATAATTTCGGAGGTCTTGGATACCAGATGAGGGACATGTCAATTGCTGCGGTGGGACCTTTCCGACTCGATGAGAACGTGGTCAAGACGAAGGGCAACGGGATCCAGATCGATATGATGTACGGCTTTGGTTATGATATAACTGGAAATGCGGATGTGAAGTTGGATGGCTTTTCTCTGTCGGACAACCAGGTAGACGCTGGCCGCAGGGGTATCTGGGTCGGTGGTTTCAGCAATAATAATCAGCAGGTCGAGGGAGAGGCGACAACATCGATAGGCAACTTCACCATTGCCTCGAACGTTGTAAATTCAGGTGATGGCGGTATCCATTTCGATTCCATGGAATACATCAATTCCGATCTCAAGGTGAATGCCAGTGCACATCTGGGTAAATTCAGGGTCCTCCGGAACGATATAACCACGAGCAAAGGAACCGGTCTGGCCTTCTGGAGGATGAGCCAATGGGGATCGGGGAACATGCATCGGACCCTGGGCAGGATGGATGGGTTCGAGTTTTCCGATAACGTCATATCCTCACCGGACACCGCGCTGCTTCTGGAGTTCAGGCAGCTCGGAGGGTACATGGAGGACGATTCCCGTTTGGAACTCGGTCCAATCAATATCAAGGACAATGACCTTGCCTCGGACCGGTTGGGGATGTTGGTCGATTTCAACGGGGTATCCGACTATTCGATCGATGCTTCAAGTATCGATATCGAAGGGGTCGAGGTCTCCGGGAATCTGATCGATGCGGAAGATGGCATTGAACTGCCGATCGAGATAGCAATTCCCTCTGCCAAGGTGAAGGCAACCTTTGGAGACGTGTATGTATCCGGCAACGTGTTCGAGCCTCTTGTGAACTACAGTTTGTACATCCCGGTCAACATCAACATCGGCGACGATGTTCGTGTCGAAATAGGCGATATGCACATTCTATGGAATGAGATCAAGGGTTCCGAAGACTGGGGAATAAGCCTGATCCATGAGATACTTGCCTCCAGTACAATTTACCCGAGCATCGGTGACATCGAGGTCATGGGGAACACCATAGAGAACTGCGCGGACGGACTTTACCTCAATCACACTAAGAACGTCACGGTCCATGCTAACAGCTTCGTCAAGAACGTCAACGACACCGTGATAGACGACACCACCATCAGATGGATCTCCAGGCAGCCCATGTGGTACAGGCACGGGATGAGGAACTTCTCGAGCTATCTCGGGAACTACTGGGACCGCTACACCGGTTCCGATGCCAACGACGACGGTATAGGCGATACGCCTTACAATACGGGTTTCGGCATGGACACTCACCCCCTTATGGACAGGGTTGAGGAATACCTGCCCCCCTGGAACGACGAAACCCCCCCGGAGGTGGTTATCACCTCGCCGGCCAACGGCACCGCGTTCAACGTCACCTCCGTGAGGATCACCTGGGTCGGGGTCGATGACCTCCTGGGGATCGAGCATTACGATGTCAGAATGGATGACAGTGCGTGGGAGAACGTCGGAATGCAGACGTTCCACACCCACAGCGGGATGGCAGAGGGCGCTCACGAGTTGTTCGTGAGGGCGGTGGACAGGGCAGGCAACGAGAAGATCGTCTCCGTTCACGTTATCATAGACCTCACCGACCCGTTCCTGGAGGTCCTGGAGCCTCAAGAAGGCGGTTTCGTGAACTCGTCGAGGGTGGCGGTGTCCTGGGAGGGGGCCGACCCGCTGTCAGGAATCGCAGGTTACATGGTCAAGCTCGATAACGGATCATGGATCGATGTCAAGATGGCTGAGGGATCCATCTTCAGAAATGTCTCCCAGGGCTACCACTACATCGAGGTACAGGTCAGGGACAGGGCGGGGAACACCAACCGAACGAGGGTCGATTTCGGGGTCGACGTGACACCTCCGGAATTGTCCATATCGTATCCCTTCGAGGCACTCGAGCTGGCATCAACGTCGCTGAACGCCGAATGGGATGGATCGGACGGTTTCTCGGGCATCTCCGAGTTCATCCTGAGATTGGACAACGGCTCCTGGTTCTCGAAAGGAAAGGATATGGAGCATATGTTCCTCAACCTCTCCGAGGGAGATCATACCCTCCGCGTGAGGCTGTCCGATATCGCGGGGAATCGAAAAGAGTCCGTTGTGGGTTTCAAGGTTGTCTCCGTCGAGCATGTCCTCTCGATCACGGAACCCCTTGAGGATTCATACATTCCAAATTCGACCGTCCTCGTCGCCTGGAGCGCTTACGGAACGACCTACGCCCCGTCCATGTACCAGATAAGGCTGGATTCCGGGGAGTGGGAAGATCTTCCGGTGATCCATTCCTTCACCTTCACCGGTCTTTCAGAAGGCGATCACACGGTGTATCTCAAGCTGACGGACAAGGGAGGCAATGTCGAGACCGCATCCGCTGCCTTTATCGTGGATACCGTTGCCCCCGCCATAGTATCATTCTCCCACAGCGGCGACAAGGCCCCGCCCGGAGACCCGATAGTGGTAAAATTCTCGGAGGTCATGGACCCGGCCGGTTTCATCATCGAGGTCAACGACATGAGGCTCCAGGGCAACCTCACCCTGGACGGGAAGGAGCTCACCATCCGCCCGGACATGGGGCTCGGCATCGATGTTACGGTGGACATCAGGGGGCGGGACCTCGCCGGCAACAGGCTCTCGGAGCAGTTCAGCTTCAAGACGGCCTCCAAGGGCACCATTGCGGGGAATCTTGTATATACCGACGGAAAGCCGGTCGTGAAGGCCAGGATCAAGCTCGATACCGGCGAGGAGGTCGTGACCGACATGAACGGCGGTTTCTCGCTGGAGGCGACCCCGGGGACGAGGACGGTGAGGATCTACGATGAGAAGGGCTACAAGCTGACGGTTTTCGAGGTGGAGGTCGTTGCGGGCAAGACCGTGACACCAACCGAGCACCTCACCGTGGAGAGGCATAAAGAGCCCTCCGGATCGCTCTGGTGGATATGGCTGATAGTGATCATCGCAATTGTTGCCCTGCTCCTTGGAGCCGTTGCTTTCTTCATTGTCAGGAGGCCGGGAGAGGAAGAGGAGGAGGAGTTGGACTGGGACGATGATGAGGAGGATTACGACGACGAGGAGTACGACGAGGACCTCGAATACAGCGATGACTGGGACGAATAAGAGGAATGATCCGGGCTCTTCAGGAAAGCAGGGATTCAGCCTTCCGCACAGCTTTGAGAAATCCCGCTTTCCGACCTTTAACGATAATTGACCTGAGCAGTTTCTCCGCCTCATCCCTCCTCCCCATCTCGAGAAGGAGCGACGCCCTTCTCAAGGAGACCACCAGGGAGCCTTTCCTGTCCCCCTTCGCCCAGGATAGCTCCTCGAAGTCCTTCAGGACCATCGCGATATGCTCGAAATCCCTGATCTCCTTTATGAGCGCATCGAGATAGAGGACGGACCTCTTTGGCTCCATGGTCTCGATCAGCGCTTCGGCCAGCTCCCTTGCAGCGAGATCGATCCTTTTCAATCTCTGGGTCGAGATCAGGTCGAACCTCGACCTCCTGCATTGAAGAAGCAGTTCGGCACGCTTATCCGAGTGCCCTTTCAGGTTCTTCACACCGGTCGATGCCCGGTCCAGATATTCCAGCGCCGCTTTATTATCATTCATCCTTAATGTCTGTTCGTGTAGGTCCAGGAGGACCCAGATGGCCGCCTCGGGATCATTCGCCTCGATATATGAGGTGTAGGCCTCCCTCAGGTCCTTCAACGCTTCATCGTGATCTCCGAGATCTGACCAGCAAAGGCCAGTCCTCCTCTTCAACCTGGCGTTAATGGCGGGCAGCCTCGGATGGAAGGAGGACGCTTTCCTGAGGTACTTCCTTCCCTTGGTACGTTCTCTCTTGATGATATAGGCCTCGGCGATCGAGGCTTCCACGAAAGCCTTTGACCTCGGATCCCCGCTCTCCTCGAATAGCGACAGCGCCTCGCGGAAGGAATCGAGTGCCTTGTCCACTTCCCCCCTCTCAAGGTAGGCGACAGAGAGATTGTTCAAGGCCTTTCCAAGGCCCGGCTTGTTGCCGAATTTTCTGTTGTAGGCCACATTCTTCCTCTGTGCGTCGATCACCTTCGAGAGCACCCCCCTTGCCCTCGAGATCTCTCCCGACCTGAAAAGGAGCTTCGAAACAAGTGAGAGGACCTCTCCCTTTTCCACCTCCCCTTTTGAGAGCACCCTGTCGCATTCCTCGAGGGCCCTCTTGATCTTGGTCTCGGCCGAATCGAGGTCCCCGTCCCTGAAGTTGAGGTCCGAGAAGAGCAGAAGGTACCTGATCAAGTCGGTCCCTTCCAAAGAAAACGGGTCTATCCTGGGCACCATCTCAAGAACCTCGAAGTGACCTTTGCTTACCAGGAAATCCCCCTCCTTCAGAAGCGCCTGGGTGATGCCGTCCCTGTCATTTTCGTAGAGCAGCACGATCCGGTGGAGTATGTCCCTTTCCGAACCTCTGGTGGAAAGGAATTCGAGGGCCCTGTCGAGGCTTCCGCTCACTTCGATGGGGGTCATTCTCTCCCTTAAATGCTCTCTGAACAGGTCGTGTATGCCCAGGTTGCCGTCGCCGAACCTCCTGAGAAGGAACTTCTCGTTCAGTTTGTCGATCAGGTCACGGTCCGGGACCTTTCCAGGAAAGAATGCCTCCGGAGGCATGGGTTGATGATATATGCTCGCAAGGTAAAGGACTTCGATCTCATTCTCATCTAGGCCTCCGGTCACCTCTTCCCAGAGATACCCGTCGATGTCCGAACCTGTGATGTACAGCTCAAGAGCAAGTGGGTGTCCGGAGGTTTTATTGTAGGCGAGCTCGTGCTCTTCCACGGGGACCCCTCTGAACATGAGAAGTTCCCCGGCGCTCTCAGGGTCCAAACCGTAGAGCTCGAGCTCTCTGACGTTGCCCTTCTCCATGATGTCCCGTTTCTTGTAAAAGGACGGCCTGTTCCTGGACCCGGTGAGAACGGTCGCCCTGTTGCCCTTGGGCATCCTCTGTCTCAGGATGTTCAGGAATTCCATGACGGACCGGTTCTTGTGAATGTCATCGAAAACGATGATCATCCCGGTTCCGCCGAGGTCCTTAACAAGAGAAGTGATACCTCTCTCCAGCTCGGGTTCCCGGTGGCCTCTGAAATGATCGATCAGCTCCGTCCGGCCCAGTGATTCCAGGGTTGGCGCTATATCCTCGAGGATACCCGAAGGTCTGGTCCATTCATCGACGGAATACCAGTATGCCGGAAGGTCGGGATTCCTTGATACGTATTCCGCCATAAGGGAGGTCTTTCCCTGGCCGGCGATCGAGATGATGGAAACGAAATCCACCCTGGGATCTTTGACATATTGCGAGATCTGTTGGATCTCCCCCGTCCGGCCGAAGAACTTCGTATTCACCGGGATCCTCTTTTGGGTGCGTAGAGGCCCGCCTTCCAGCGATAGAGCGACCTCGCTCCCGTCATAGTATCTGTTCAGGAGCTCACCTATGGTGGAGGCCTTTCCAGACTCCTGCATCATCAATTTAAGTATCCTTGATACCTGGAGGAGCTTGAGGCTCCCGTCCCGCATTCTTACGGGCAGCTTCACGGCCTCTATCCCGTCCGCATATTCCTGGATATCGCGTGTTCCGTTCTGGGTCAGGAAATAGACCTTCTTCCTCCTCCCCTCGCCCTTGACATGGGCGGTCCGGCTCCGGACCAGCCCCTCGCTGCAAAGTTCGGTCAATGCCCTGGAAACGTGGGTCTGTCTGAGGTCGAGCTCCCTCCCGATTCCGGTTTGGGTCACTTCCTCCGGGACCTCGAAATCCTCCTCTGCCCTCATATGGTCCCAAAGGAGAAGCAAGATCTTTCTCTGCACGGGAACTCGAAGGGGGCCCTTTTCTTTCCCCATTGTCTCATAATGCTAGGTATATTGATAAAAAGGTTTTGCGGGTCCTGGTATATTATCAGGGGGTTTGGTATAAATACAGCATAGGACCGGATGATGTTTAAATATACAGCAGGAAGGATTTGACATTCAGAAAAACAAATGGTGATATCATGCTGTCGTTCAAGAGAGCATTTTCTGTCGGGCTCGTGATCTTGATGCTTGCATCCGCTTTGGTGCTTTTCTCCAACTCGGATGCCGGGCCGACAAGGGCCAATCCGACATTGACGAACTCCGCTGTGACACCTACTACCGGTTATACGGATACGCTTTTCAATTTCACCGTGACCTATACGGACACGGACAATGATGCGCCGACAAGGATCTCTGTCTTGATCGATAATATCAACAACGATATGACCCAGGCCGGCAATATGAACGCGTCATATTCGACAGGAGTGCAATTCTTCCATACGACCTACCTTACGGCTGGAACTCACAACTACTACTTCGTGGTCGTGAACTCACAATCCGAGTTCGCGAAGGATCCCGCCACCGGTACCTACTCGATCACTGTCCTGTCGAGAAGGCCCGGTCCCATATTGTTGAATGCATCCTATTCCCCCTCGGAACCGGATAATACGACCGGGGTGAACATCACGGTGGAGTACCGTCATACGAACGGCACCGCTCCGATGTTTGTCAACCTCAACGTCTATAATGAAACATTAAAGACCAACACCACGTACAATATGACCGCCATTGGACCCGAGCTCGGACATAACTGGACCGCCGGTGTGGAATATATGAAGTTCCTCATGCTCGATGCCGGGACATACCATTATTACTTCACTGCAATGGACCAGAACGGCACATCGGTCAACCTCACCCAGGGGGGCTTGTTGTTCTTGTTGATAGTTGACAGCACAGGGCCCCCGAACAACCTACCGACCCTGACAGGGGCCGGAATTTCGCCGGCAAATCCTTCGACGGGGCAGAGCACCTCGTTCTGGGTGACATATACCGATCAGGACGGCGATCTTCCGCGGGGCGTGTGGCTTACCTACTATCCCTCCAACGATAACAGGACCCAGATCTCGGTTGGGATGACCGTCCCCTCGGGGAGCGTGACCCGGGGAGTTAACTGCACGCTGTCGATAAATGCCCCCCAGAACGGGACATACGATTATTTATTCGAAACATGGGATGCCAATGGTGCCTATGTGTCCACGTCCGTATCCCAGTTCAGAGTGGGCAACGGCACCTCGCCTCCTCCGAGGCTTCCATACCTTTCAAGGGGGGTTCATGCACCGCAGAGTCCCACTGTAAATGATACGATCAATTTCACGGTGGTCTACACCGATCCTGCGGGTACCAGGACACCGCACTACGTGCAGCTGTACCTCAATGATCTCACAAGGGATGTTTTCGTTCCGACCGTCGTCAATATGACAAAAGGTGCAGGGGACCTTTTGAACGGAACCACATATTACACTTCGAGGTCCCTTCTTGCAGGCAACTACACGTATTACTTCAACGCGATCGTCGGGAACTACACAACGAGCTATCCGAACGCATACTTCCTCAACCTCACCGTGAGGGGGAGCGGGACCCCGCCGCCCGACAACGCACCGGTCCTGTCACGAGGGGGATATTCTCCGTCCAGACCGACGGCCGGAACGAACATAACCTTCTCCGTGACCTATTCGGACCGCGACGGGGACGCCCCGGCCTATGTGAGGCTCTACACGAACCCCATCCAGTCCAGCCTCCCTTACACCATCCACAACATGACCGTAACCGGAACCTCATACACCACCGGCGTTACGGCCTCGGTCACCATCAGGCTGTCAGCAGGGAATTACAGCTACTATTTCCAGACAGCTTCCAGGAACTCGAGCACGAGGCTTCCGTCGACAGGTATATCGACAATTTCCATTGGATCGAACACGCCTCCTCCTCCCCAGAACCGCGCGCCCACATTGACGAATCCTTCGGTCTCTCCCACATCCCCGGTGGCGAACGGGACAGTGTATTTCAGTATCAAATACACGGATGCGGACAATGACGCACCGACCTATGTGAGGATCCACATCCTCTACGGGGGAGGCTCGGGCTACCAGAACTTCTCGATGAGCGTTCCCAGAGGCACATATTCGAGCGGTGTGACATGCACATATTCCACCTCGTTCAGGGCCGGGACCTACTACTACTATTTCTCGGCAGCTTCCACTAATCATTCGGCGGTATACCCCTCCTCCGGGGTTCTGACGCTGGTCGTAGGTTCTTCCGGAACTCCGAACAGGACCAAGTTGGCAGCGATAGCGACGATCGGCAACGGCATATTCGATGTGGAGATCATCGACGATGAATTCACCGTCACCCTGAAGAATGCAGAAAAGGGCTCCGTCGAGGTTGAGGTCGATCCTCATGGGATAGGGGGGGGCGTCATCGCCCTTGCCCTTGACAAGGCCCTCTTCGATGTCAGCAGGCCGGAGGACCTCGTGGTGACCGTGGACGGTATCAGGATACCGTATCGATTCGTGAGCGATCCGGAGCTGATGTCGGGGGACGAACCGTTCTTCTACGTCGTATTCGGAGAGAACGGCCCGACGCTCTATGTCTATCTCCCCGAAGGGGACATCCAGACCATAACCGCGAAGGTCGCAGAGGACTCTCCTCCGGACCGCACATGGCTCTATGTCCTTGGTGCGATGATCATCCTTCTCATCATCGGAGCCGTTGTGGGCATTTCCCTGCTGACCGCTGCCCAGAAGAGGAAGATCGACGCATACTACGAGGACTTCGACATCGGCCTGAGGCCCGAGGGGGTCATCGCCGGGAAGATCAAGGACGAGGACGATATCGACTGGGACGACCTGATACAGGAATGAGCGGAAGGAAATCTATCAAATATCTCCACCATACC
>JBLIRI010000013.1:0-33074 GCA_049472235.1 Thermoplasmatota archaeon
GGTGTGGGAACCGCTTCCGAACCAGTACTCCACCGTCACGGTCTGGACCCCTATATTGTCGGTTATCCGGACAATAAAGGTGAAGCGGTCGCCAGTGGTGGCGGTCGCAGGGGTCGAATCGGTGCCCCAGACCGGGGGATCATCATCACTCACGGAGATGGACCTCTCGGATGTTGACGCCCAGTTCCCGTCTCCATCGCCCGCTTTGAAGAGATAATAAAGGGTGTTCACCGAATTGGCCGGCATAGAGATAGAACGGGTGTACGGACCAGACCCCGACATCGTAGTATTCGTGGAAGGGCCGGTTCCGAAACGGTATACGACCCGGACCTCGTGGACCCCTACATTGTCGGACACCGAGATCGTGAAGGTAATATTTTCTCCCGTTCCCGCGGAATTCTGAGTGGAATCCGTTCCGAAGATCGGCCTGTCGTTATCGGTTATGTTCACATCCTTTCTCGAGGTCATAACCCAGTTACCACCGGTATCGGAGGCATGGAACAGGTAGTGGAGGGTCGATGTAGAATTGGATGGAAGATATATCTGGTAGGTGTAAGGGCCGCTTCCCGACATGGTCTGGTTCGAATGGCTCCCGTTACCGAACCAGTACTCCACTGTCACGGTTTGAACACCGATATTGTCCGTGACATAGATCCAGAAGAAGAAGTAGTCCCCTGTTGTTCCACCAGAGGGGGTCCAGTCAGAGCCGAATAATGGACCGTCATTGTCGCTGACAGTGACATCCCTCCTTGGTGATGCCACCCAGTTCCCGGAAGTGTCGGATGCGTGGAAGATGTAATGGAGCGATGAGAGAGAGGATGCGGGAACGGATATCTGATACGAATAGGGTCCTGAACCTGTCATGGTCGTATTCGTGTGGGAACCTGATCCGAACCAGTACTCCACCGACACCGTCTGGACCCCGATATTGTCCGTCAGGGAGATGGAGAAAGTGAAGTTATCCCCTGTCGTCGCGGTTGCCGGGGTGGAATCGGTTCCGAGCACGGGTCTGTCATTGTCAGTTATGATGACAGAGGTCTGGTTTGTGGACGCCCAGTTCCCGGAAGTGTCCCTTGCTCGGAAGATATAATAAAGAGTGTCCAAGGAATTCGATGGGACCGATATCTGGTAAGTGAACGGGTATGAAAGGGACATGCTGGCGTTGGTATGGGTGCCGGTCCCGAACCAGTACTCGACCCATACCCCCTGCATACCAATGTTGTCGTCGGCGATGATCGAGAATGTGAACTGCTCCCCGGTAGTTCCGGTCCCCGGTGTGGAATCAGTCCCGATGGATGGCGCATCATTGTCCTGGATGGACACATCGCTAGTGGTGGTCGCAGCCCAGTTCCCGCTGGTGTCGGCCGCATGGAAGATATAATGAAGGGAAAGGGAGGTCGATGATGGGATCGTGATGGGAAGCGTGTAGGTACCGCTCCCGCTCATTGTCGAGTTCGTGTGCGTGCCAGAACCATACCAGTACTCGACGGTCACTGTTTGCACTCCGATATTGTCGCTCACCGATATGTTGAAAGTAAAGGGGTCCCCGGTCGTCCCGGCGGCCGGACTCGAATCGGACCCGAACATGGGTCCGTCGTCATCAAGTACCGTGACGTTCTTTTGACCCGAGATCGTCCAGTTTCCCGAGGTGTCCGTGGCATTGAAGAAATAATGGAGGGTGCCGGTTGAATTGGCAGGAATTGGTAATGTGGCCGAATACGGCCACCCGGACATGATGGAGCTTGACCTCGATCCGGTGCCGAACCAGTATGTAATTGCAACACTGGACAGGCCCACGTTATCAAAGACCGTTGTCCTTGCCATGAAGCCGTTGCCAGTACGGGCGAACGTGTCGGAGAGATCATTTCCGAAGAACGGCAGGTCGTTATCGAAGATGTCAACCTTGATCCATGATGAATGGGCCCAGTTGGATATCAGGTCCCGTGCACCGACCCTGTACCAGAGGGGGAGTGTCGAATTAACAGGGTTCGTGAGATCGACAGTGAACTGACCGGCCGCACCGGTCATCGAGATGTTTGAAGGTGATGAAGGCTGGGCAGATGACCAGCCGTATTCCAGGTTCGCGCCGGCGACGCCGATCATATCTGAAACCGAGGTACGGATCGTGAGGACATCTCCGGTCGTCGGATCACCTGTAAAGGAAGTGTTGACGATCGTGGGAGGTGTGGAGTCCACCCCGACAACGACCTCACGCTGGAAGGGTTTGAAGTTGTGGGCTGTTACGGTCAGGTTCATCCATCTGGTTATTGAGTGAAGCTGGATGACCGCGTGCCCCGTCGAGTTCGTGTCCGCGAAGCCGTAGAAGGATGTGGAGTTCATCAGACAGACCCTTGCGTCCTTGACAGGATTCCCGCTCTGGTCCTTCACGGTGAACGTCAGGTTCCCGGGGGTCGTCAACGGTGACGGATAGGTGACGTTGAATGTCTGTGGGGCGCCTGTCCAAACATCGATCTCGGGGTCACCAAGTAGATTGTACTCGAGGAGGTTCTTCCATATCGTTATGCTGTGGTCCGTCTTGTCTGCGAGGTAATCGGTCTTGGACAACGCCAGTGCCTTTCCGGGTTGATACTCCCCGTTGAAGAACTGCTCCCAGAACCTGTAATTATGACCCTGGTTGTAGAACCCTCCATCGGCTCCCTTGGTCCAATGAAGATAGTACCATGAGGTCCTCGCCGAACCGATCGCTCCTATCCCCACATCCCTGAGGATATCCTCTGCAAGACACCACTGGGTGTCGAACCATCCGTTATCGCAGGCGTTGAGATAGAAGAAGGGTTTCTTCGCCCCGTTCGATGGGGCTGCGTAGACGGAGAAGTAAGCGATCTGTGACGTCTCGTTGGTATCGCTTATACCGTCGGAGTCATAATCTCCGTTCCAGAGGGTCCTGTATATCCCGAGATAGTTCCCATGGCCTCCCATGTTGACCATGAATGCACCTGGATTGATCGCGAGTGTGGTGTTCATCCATGAGATGTTGCCCTCGGAAGGCTGCTGTGAAGGCCATATGCCATCCTTCTCGTAGAGTCTGTAGGTATTGTAATCGGACCCGTTAAGGAAATCCTTCCTTATCTCCTCGGAAAGGTCCGCCTCATCCGTCGTGTCGTTCCACTCCGTCGGAGAATTATGCCTGTCGTAATTCAGGTACGGACCGTTGAGCACCGACCTGTTGAACCAGGACCCTGTGGGCGGGTCCTTCTCGTAATCCAATATATCATCGACAAGAGCCCCCATCTGGGAAGCAGTCGTCGCCGACAACCTGCCGACGTAGACCTCCGAGACCAGATCGATCCCGTCCGCGGTCCTCTCACCATAGAGTCCGTCATTGTCCCCGTCCCAGTCGTATGGAGAGTGACCTGACCCGTTTATGTCACCGTAGTATATGTCGCTCGGAACGTAGGCTCCGTCGTATCCGGTATCGTAATAGCCGTCCGGGACGTATGCCATCCTGCTGGGGACGATGGAATGGTCACCGCCAAGGATCACCCACTCCAGACTCTCGTTCCTCCACAGTGAAGTGATGTAATTGCGGATCTTCGATTCATTATCCGTTCCCTGAACGTTGCTGTAGATCCACGAGGTCTCAACGACCCTTGTGTATACACCTCTCCTTGTCTTCCATTCAGCAAGGGTGGAGAGGGTGGAGTTCATCGCGCTGTTGGTGATTATCAGACACTGGGTATCTATCCCGTTCATATTGCTGTAGGATGCGCTGGCTGCCGCAGGCAATGCCTCGAGCGGAGCATCTTCCCAGATGGGGGTTTGAGGTGGTGCCCCTGGATCGATCTCCGACGGCTCGGCGAGGTCATCGGGCACGACGACCCTGTCTCGGTCTTTGTTCGCCCCCACACGAAGACTGACCACTACCCTGTCGGGATAGGTTAGTACAAGCTCATCGACGGAATAGGGCGAGATCCTCAACATCGAAGTACGGGACCGGCCGAAGCTGAGTATCCCAAGGTCCAACACGGGCTGGTGGTGCTGCTCTTCGTTCTCGGTGAAGGGCTCGCCCTTAGCATATGGAGCCTCCAGTATCTCTACGGGATGGTCGAGCTGTTTAACGTTCCATCCCTCGAATTCGAAATTCAGAAGTTCCGGGACCGAACCGTATCTTACCGGGAGGAAGAATGTTCTCTCCGGAAGTATGGGGGACCCTGTGATGTAGGATGTTCCCCAGTTCTCCACCAGAACACGGGTATGACCGCCCCCCGTCAGGATGGCAGGGTCCGGAACCTCGATGACGATCTCCACAACATCCTGCGGAATATCCCCTTGCATTTCCGACCGTACATCGGGAATGAATGTTGACGAGGAAATGATGATCAACAAACTAACAAGAACAGTAACCAATAATTTCATGACTATCCCCACTTAGTTCGGGCCAGACCGACTTTTTTTAAAAACTGGACAATATTAAATAGATTATGGGCAGGTTTTTACAATTAATGAAGCAATGGTGAAGTAATCCTTCTCAGAACATTCCCAGGAACAGCTCGTAGAACCGTGAATCCCCGGTCAGCTCCGGATGGAAGCTCGCGGCAAGAAGGTTTTTCTGCCTCGCCAATACCTTCTTTCCTTCGAAAGTCCCGATGACACGGCAGTCCCCCCATACATTTGTGATCAACGGAGCCCTGATGAAAACACCGGGATAGCTTCCTACACCTTCTATCTCGACGTCAGCCTCGAAGGACTCCCTCTGGGGGCCGAAGGCGTTCCTGTCCACGCTCATGTCCATGAGTCCGAGAAGCTCGGTCCTCGTCCTCTTGACGAGCTCGTCCCCTTCCTTCGCAAGAAGGACGCAGCCCGCGCAGGTCCCGAGGATCGGGGCTCCCTCCTCTGCCCTCCGTTTGACGATATCGCGGAGGTTGAAGGTAGTGAGGAGCTTGGATATGGTAGTGGACTCCCCTCCGGGGATGGCTATGCCGTCGATATTCTCCAGGTCGGGGGGCCTTCTGGCCCAGACCGCCTCCCCCTTGACCCCAAGTTCGCCGAAGGCCTTCCTGAAGGCAAGGATGTGCTCCTCGACGTCCCCCTGAAGTCCGATGACGCCTATCCTGAGGGTGTCCATGGTGAAGTGGAGAGCGATTTGGTTTATAAACCCAATGGAAGAGGGTGGAATTCTGAGCTCATTGATCTCGAAATAATATGTCCTTTAAAGGACAGATCATATATGAAATTTTAATAACGGATGTCCTGAATAGGACAGAATGCAACTATATCGGTATCCGCTCGACCTCGAGACCGTCCCAGGTCGGATATACCTCTGAAATGTAGGTCTCCTCATGCAGCTCAGGTCCGATCTCCTCGAGGACCCACGCAGCGATGATTATCCGGTCATCAAGGGGCTCCATGAGCTCCCTGGGGACCTCGTACTCATCCTCGAGCCTCGTAAGAAGCTCATCCGGTTCTTCCGAGATTATCACACCCCTGATGAAGGTCCCATCATCGGTGATGACGTCGTAGGGCTTCTTCAGATTGGATGCCATCCTCTTCAGTCTGTGCCTGAGCTGGACGGAGTCCTTGTACACGGAGGAGCAGAAATGAAGGACGGTCCCGCTCTTCGGCTTCTCTCCGGTGACCTTGTTGATAACGGACCATGCGAGCTCCCTCGAGCCTTCAACGGCCATGGAGTCCCCGACCAGCGAGAAGCCCTTCTCCGCGAAGAGCTCCATGTTGGTATGGCTGGCCTCGAGCTCGTTGATATTGATGAAGTCGAGCCCCATCCTGACCCCGTATCTTGCCAGTTCCAGGAGGCCCTCCGAGTTGACCCTGCCCCTCCCCTTCTCATCGATGACCGCCGGGACCTCGAGACCGACCGAGGGTATCTGTTCCCTCGCCCCGGAGATCAATTCATGATAGGGAAGCGCCAGTGAGCCGTCCCCTTCGACACCGCCTGCAAGGTATCTGAACGATGTCCAGGAATGGATCGGGGGATGGAAGCGTATCTCGTCAAGCCCGGCATTCTTCAGCTCGGCAAGGTGTCCGATCTCGAAGGGGCCGGTGGTGTAGAGGTGAACATGGTGGTTCTTTCCGAACTCCTCCTTGAGGGTCTTGATAACAAGAGCGGTCCTTGCAGGAACGACTAGGGGGTCCCCGCCCGTTAAACCTGTGCCGAGCGCTTTCATCCTCTTTGCCTCTGAGACCACCTGATGCAGCCAATCCTTCCCCTCGACAAGCCTCTCGTTGGCATATATGACGTCCCTGTCCTTCTTGCTCTCGGACAACGGGCAGTAATAACATTCCTGCCTGCAAATCCCGGTGATATAAAGCACCATCTTTGCTCCCCTGTCGCAATACCTGCATCCGAGAGGAGGAGTGCCCGTGCAGGAACCCGTCAGGTCGGTGGTGAACCTTGGAGGCATGTTCCTCCATTGAACAGTCTGTTTTATAATGATTGGCAACAATATGGCGATACCGTCTTGACGGAGGATGTCAGATTGAGCTCTAAGGTCAGGCGCCTCACTGTTGGGGACAAGATACTGGTGCTGCTGCTGGGATATACGAGGTTCCGGGGTGAGCTCCAGGCTCCGATCGATGTGACCCAGGACGGTATCGCCGGCAATCTTGGCATCATACGGTCAGCCGTTCCGAGGGCCGTGGGTTCCCTTATCAACAGGAACTATGTGGAAGAGAACCTTGCCCATATCGACGGGCTGACCAGGAGAAGGAAGGTCTACCTTCTCACGGATGAGGGCATAATGGCGGCAAGGGAGCTTCTTGACGAGATCGGAAGCGTCAAGGTCGAGGTGAAGGAGAGGGGGGAGGTGAGAACGGAGAGCATCAACAACCTCTACCACAACGGTGACCTGGACCTCAAGGAGCTGTCGGATGTCATGACATCGGGCGTCCTGGACAAGGACCGTGTACTGGACCACAAGGAGGACAAGAGAGGGTACACCCTCTACATCCACTCGCTGACCCCTCCCGAGATCTTTCTGGGCAGGGAGCGGGAGATAGATGAGATCAAGACGGCAATATCGTCCCCCAAAAGGAAGGTCACGGTTGTCTACGGCATAGCGGGGGTCGGAAAGACGACCTTGAGCTGGAAGATAACCCAGATGTTCATGAAGGACATGAACATCTTCTACATCGATCTCAAGGAATGGACATCCCTGTCCTATGTCCTGAGGGAACTTGGGGAGTTCCTGGGAAAAACGGGGTGGAACTCGCTCAGGTCCTATATCGACACCACCCGTGATGTGGATATCGAGGGGGTCTGCGACCTCCTCAAGGAGATCCATCAGGATGTACCCTATCTGATCATCTTCGACGACCTTCACAGGGCTCCCGAGGAGGTCACGATGTTCATGGCCTCTCTGAAGGAGAGGCTGCGCTTCATGAAGAACTTCAACATGCTCGTCCTGTCCCGAAAGAGGGCGGATTTCTACGATATCAGGGATGTCCGCATCCACAATCTCGTGGGGGAGCTGGAACTCCTTGGATTCGACAAGCAGACCTCGAAGAAGTTCCTCCTCGAAAGAGGTTTCAAGGAGAACGAGGTCGATGTGATCATCGAGAGGACGGGGGGCCATCCCCTTGCCCTGGTGCTTGTGGAGAGTGAAGGATACAATTATGACATAGCCGACTTCGACCAGTTCCTCACCGAGGAGATCTTCAACAAACTGGGAAAGAACGAGATGAAGCTCCTTGGAATGCTTTCCCTGAGCAGGCTCCAGCTCGGCGAGGACGATCTCAGAAGGATGATGTCCCTGGACACCGAGGTCATTCGGTCTTTGATGGACCACCACCTGATCTTCGGCACCCCGGGCGGCTATGTCATCCACGACCTGATAAGGGACCAGGCGGTCTCCAATATCTCCCAGGAAGACAGGAGGGAGACGCATCTTCTCCTGTCGGAGCTCTTCCATGACAAGCTGATAGCGATCGGTTTCCATCAGGAGATAGGCGAGATGGTGCCTCCATATCCGTTTGCCATCGAGGACGAGACCGGCCTGGGACCCGTCCCGCTCTACGTTTCTGAGGAGGTATATCACCTGATGGGAGGCGGCCGCCCCAGGGAGGCCATGAAGATCCTTTTGATGGCGCATCTCCAGATCCCTTCGAAGGACCTTCTGAAGGAATCGGGCCTGGATGCCTTGAAGAACCTCCCGGCCACAATATCACCGGTGGAGGAGCTCGAGAAGGATTTCCTCCGATCCGTCATGGATATACTTGAGGACGATCACGAGAAGGCGCTCAAGAGGTTCTCGAAGATATCCAAGAGGGAGGGGAAGGACGATATTACCAGGGCTATCATAGAGTGTGTGAGACTCTGGACCCCGTTCCTCGAGGAAAGGGTGAACGGCCCGGAGAAAGCCCTCGAGGTCATGGATTCGATGAAGATCGATACGATCCCGCCAAGGCTCCGATATTATTTCCACGTCACGAGGGCGTCCTTGATGTACAAGATGGGGGACCACAAGGGAGCGGCAGGAGCCTACAAGACCTTCCTCGATGCCATAATCGAGAACGAGGAGCTTCCGGGGAAGCTCAAGGATTCCATCAGGGACTCGTTAGAGAAGGCGAAGGGGGGCTCCATCCAGGTCGCGACGGACAACTTCCAGAGGATCATGGAGCTGACATCCTCGAACAGGGATGTCCTCAGGGAGGAGATGCCCTTCGTTGATGTTGACCATCATTTGCTTTCCGCGATATATTCACTATATCACGGCAGGAAATAAGTGGGCCCGCCCGGATTGGCGACACGGAGAATTACATTACAAAGACAGCTCCTTTGTCTAACAAATAACCATACATCAATTACATCGGGCGGGATGACAACAATGGGGTATTTACTCCCATTATTCATTTTCTAATAATAGAAAATAAATTGGAAAATAAACTAAATAATTGCAGAAAATGAATAATGGGCCCGCCCGGATTTGAACCGGAGTCTATGGCTCCCAAAGCCACAAGTATAACCAAGCTAGCCCACGGGCCCACGGCATATTGGCGAGTGAAACGAGGCAAAATGCCTCTGCTGGGTCGATGGACCAGCTTGTATCCATTCGGATAAATATCCGGGTGTGGGGGATCTCGTGCCCCATGTGCTCCCGTTTCGGGGAAACGGGAGAAGTATAACCAAGCTAGCCCACGGGCCCAGTGGTATTTGTCGGAATGCGATTTCATCCTTAAATCCTTCGGTATTTATCACATTTCATTATTGGTCATCTTTTCCAGATCACTGTCAAAACATTCCGAATCTACCTCCTGACATTGCAAGGGTCACCTATTACTTCATGCAGGATATCACACCACCATAAGGTGAAAAAATGAACGACTGCATGGACCATCCCGACGCAACGATGCCCTGCCTGTACATCAACCACGACCTTGAGAACTACTACGCATCCATAGAGCTCCCCGGAGTGAAGAAAGAGGATGTCGAGCTCGAGGTCATGGAGAACGGCTTCTGCCTGAAAGGAAAAAGGGGCGAGAAAGAGATATCCGGATGCTGGATGCTCGGGCACGCTGTTGACCCTGAAAAAGTAATGGCGAAGTACGACCTGGGCCTTCTTGATATCACATTGCCTTTGAAGAATCCCCTTACCAAGGGAAAGAAGGTCAACATCCAGTAAGATCATGAAAGGACGGGCAGCTCAAGGACGAACATGGCGCCAACTACCTTGTCATCCTCGATGTTGTCCTCCACCCAGATCGATCCGCCGTAGCGATCGACAAGTTCCTTGGTCAGCGCCAGCCCTATACCGGTGTATTTTTTTCCGGTGATGTCCTTGAACCTCTTGAAGATCCCTGACTTCTGCTGTTCCGATATCCCGGGCCCCCAATCGGCAATGGATATCCTCAACATTCCCTCCTCGGGCTGTTCAAGTGTTATCATGACCTTGGGCTCGACGCGGGTCTGGAACTTTATCGCGTTGTGGATCGGATTGAAGAACATCTCCTCCACGATGGGTTCCGCTATCACCCTGGGATAAAGACCATTGTCAATGATCTTGAAATCGATCTTTTTGGATGGGAATGTCTTGTCGGCTTCCTCGATGGTCCTGTTTATAACGGGGAGGATATCGACCGGCCTCAGGTCCGGCTCCTTGTCTCTTATCCTTGATAATATCAGGACGTTCTTGACAAGCCTCTTGGACCTCTCGGAAAGATGCCATGCATGGTCAAGACAGAGCGCAATCCGATCATCGACCTCTCCTCCGATCCTTGCCATCTCGATCCAGGCGGATATCCCCTGCATGAGATTGCCTATATCGTGGCCCAGGAGGTCCAGATAGAACTCGCTCTTTGACTTTTCCAGTATGAGCTGGTTCTCCGCCTCTACCCTGTCGGTGACATCGGCGATGAAGCTCAGCATGGTGAAATGACCCTCTTCCCTGAGAGGGGTGGAGTTCACCTCTCCCCATCTTATGGAACCGTTCTTGTGAAGGAAACGGTACAATTTCGGCAGGCCGTATTCGTCCCTGTTGAAGACACGAAGATGGTCCTCGACAGCCCGTTCCCGGTCATCGGGGTGGATGACATCGACGAAATCCAAGGATTCCAGCTCCTCGATCTTGTAACCGATCAGCGAGGCTCCCCCCTGGTTGATGAAATTGATGCGGCCGTCCTTCACTATCGCCATGGCTTCCCGCGCGTTCTCAACAACAGTCCTGTACTTGTCCTGGGTCCTCCGAAGCTCGTTCTCCGTCTCCACCTTCTCGTGAACGTCAGTTATGAAGTTCAGGGTGGCCGGGCTTCCCTCCCATTCGATGAAGATGGATTTTACCTCCGCCCATCTGTAATCTCCCGCAGCCGTTCTTATCCTCAGAAGATGATGGCTGGGCTGAACTTCCCCGCTGATCCTTTTCAAGTACCTTTCCATCGATTCCTCACGGTCGTCCGGGTGTACGAAATCCAGAAAGCCTGTCGAAAATACCTCTTCTCCCGGATTTTCACCGGCCAGGACCTTCAGATTGTTGATGAACTTCACCCTGCCGTCCTGGAGGACCACGATCAGCTCCTGGGCATTATCGAAGACCATGTGGAACCGTTCTTCGATCTCTTTCGCAGTGTTCTGTACTTCCTTGATGTGCGTCAGATCATGAACGATCACGTGAGCTCCAACGAGCGATGAGCCCCTGTAAACATAGGTGGGATTGATCCTGACCCATATCTCCGACCCGTTCTTTGCGACTATCGAGTATTCAACATCGTCCGATACCATCTCACCCTTGAACAGCGACTCGAGACGTTGAAGGAACCTTATCCTGCTCTCCTCGGACAGGATGTCCATGGGTGAAAGGGATAGGAACTCCTGCCTGTTGTAACCAAGGATATCCAGGATGGCATCATTGCACGAGAGGAACTTCTGGTTGACGAGATCGACCTCGTACACCCCCGACGGAGCATACTTCAAAAGATGTTCGTAGTTCTCCTTCAATTGCGATAGTTCCAGTTTGAGGGACGATACCGTTTCAGCGCTGGCCAGCTTATCATCCTCGCTATCGGGAAAGGGGGTCGCAATTTCGACCTGGTCGCTCATCGGACGAACCAATCCCGGGTCTATCGAGATATAGTTTTCCTTGCCATGATCAAAGCATGTAACTCATTGTCTTCCCACCTGCAAAAGGAGGTCTTGCACTTGAAGCAAACTTTAAGCGCAACTTTCAAGAAGAAATCCAAGAAAAAACCTCAATATGCGTGAAAGGATGGAGGTTAAATGGCATAACTGCAAAAGAATAATTTACCTGGCTGACCATCAGAACCCGATGGACGAGGAAGAAAGGGAGAACGTCAGGGAGGACATCAAGCGGATCAGGGAACGGATCGATAACCTCGAGAGGGAGTTCAGATTGATGGGGGACCCCGACATCGTCCCGGAGGATCCCGGCGACCTGATCGAGTTCCAGGGGGACTTCTTCCAGATGATATCGGTCCTGAGGGCCCTCTATCTCGACCAGGAGGAGGACAAGGCCGAGCTCCTCAGGATCTCCAAGGGTATCGAGGAGGGCAGGATCAAGGTGGACATGACAGACCTCTTCTTCCGGTTCTTCGTCAGGCAGGAGATCCAGAACGCCAGGATGAAACTGCTCTTTCTATCCCAGAGGTACAAGGTGGACCCGGGCCTTTTCGACCAGCTGGACGACCTTTCCCTTCTCATAGAAGATCCGCGGTACTCGGTTCAGCAGGTGATAATCGGATGGAAGAGGTTCGAGAGGGACGTGGCCTCCGAGATCCGCAGACTTCAGGACAAGAAAGGGGACAAGTGAGCATCTCAGGCCGAAGAACCCTTGGTTGGCACCCAGGTGATCTGCTCCTTCATCCGTGCAACCTTCTTGTTCACCCAGAACTGAACAAAGCCTCCGATCACGCAGAGCACCATGATGATGGAGAACTGGATAACCCTCAGGACCAGATCGTCCATTCCGTCAAGGAAGGGTGTTATTCCCATGGCAAAGGCAGTGCCACCCAGGAACGATGAGAACACCTCCATGAACCTCGGGACGAGTGCCACCATGCCCAGAAAGAGAACGAGGCCTATCACCACGAGGAGCACTTCCTTGTCGTATCCTATGAAGACCGCCACAACATCCACTATCACCGTGGAGGTGAAGAGGGCGAGAAGCATGGCCGTGGTTCCTTTTCCCACCAATCCGCCGCCTATCGCCATGATGATCGTGATGATGATGGAGATCAATATCGGAATATGAATGCTCTCCAGGAGCCCCTCCAGTATCATATAGGCCAGTATCCCTCCTGCAAGCGCCCCTATAGGAAAGGCCATGATGTCAAGGATCTCCTTGCCGTATATCACCAGTGCCAGACCGATCAATACGAGAAAAGGAGCAAGGGCTATGAGAACACTGAGATCAAGTATCATATCCAGACTTCCCATCGAAGAGCGGGTCTTCGGTATATATCGTTTTTTCCTATCTTATCACCCTCATGGAAAGATAATCCACCAGCTTCTTCCTGCATTCCTCGTATTCTTCCCTTGCGCATATTGACAGGGCTTTCCGGAGGATCGACCTGGCCTGCTCCATCTCTATCTCGGTTGAGGTCGACCTGGCATACATCGCGGAGACAATGGACAGTGTGTCATCGATCCTTCTCGCCTCCTTTTCCAGAAGATCGATATAATCCATGTTGGGGCCCTTGAAATGTTTTGAGAGGGCCCATGAGAACGTGGAGACCGCGTCCATTATGCTGGTTCCCTCGAACTCGGACCTCAGATGGTCGAGGTGCGCCCCGATGAAATTCTCCAACAGATCCTTCCTATCCTTCAGGACCGCGTTCATGACCTCGGAATGGACCTCCACGGACCTGATCTCCGACGAGATGTCGATCCTGACCCATGGCAGGATGGACCTCAGGCCGCCCCGCATTTCCCTCCTCAAGCGTGTTATCGTCCTTTCGGCCTTCCTGTTCTCTCCTGATTTCAATGCCGCCGATACCAGACCCAGAAGGGACCTGTAGGTGTTCATTAGGTCCCCGGACCGGCCGAATCCCAGGAGAGACGAGCGGAAATATGGCAAAGCCTCCTCGGGCTGCATCACCGTCATGTACAGCCTGCCTGTCCAGTAATGGGCAAGGTGCCGGGACCGATCGAAACCCCCTTCCCTGGAGATCTTGGCAGCCAGCAGAAGCTCCCTCAGCGAGTTTGCCAGCTCCAATTTCCTGTAGTAGACGATGCCAAGATCGGTGCGGACCTCGGCCATTCCCCGGTCGTTTCCCATCTCATTGTAGATATCAAGAGCCTTCTTCAGGTAGGATATGGACCGGCCGAACTCCCTCATCCCGAGATATGCCATTCCCGTCCCGGTGTAGACCTTGGCGGTCTCTTCCATCTCTCCGGAGCTTTCCACAAGCGTGAGGCTCTTGAGATATAGTTCCAGCACCTCCCTCCCCGATCCCTCGATCCCTTTCAGTTCGGCGGACCTCCTGAGGACCCTGGAAAGCAGGTACGGTCTTGACTCCGTTCCCTTCATCGTCTTGATGGAAAGGGCCATTTCAGAGGCGTCATCAAGGAGCTTTCGCGCATCCTGCAGGTTGCCCCTGATCCTTTCCGAATCCGACCTCAGCAGGAGCAGACGGACCTTGGACACGGGATCGTGGACCTGTTTGGACATGACGTCGACGGTCTCTACCACCTGAGGATAGCCTTTCCCTAGCAGGTGCTCCCCGTGGTCCGATATGAGGTCGACAACCTCGTCCATCATCTTTAGCTCGATCGCAAAATGCAGGGTCTGGATGAGATCGGTGTCCCTGCCCCTTTTCGAGAAATGATCATAGGCCTTCCTTCTGTATTCCATCAGGTTCTCCGCGGAGATCGCGGGCCATACGGAGTCCCTGATGAGATCGTGGAGATCGACGGTGCCATTATCGTACTCCCTCAGCAGAAGCTTGTTTATCAGGCCGATGACGGTATCTCTGGTGACACCGTCCAATGTGTAAAGGATGTCCTTCTCGACAGGCACATCCATTATCGAGACCAGTTCCAGGACCGAGACCTCCTCCCGCCCCAGCTTGGAGATGACCTCATCCTCGAGCATCCGTTCTATTGCCTTCCCGACCTCCTCAACGCCTGATCCGGGTCTTGCCGATAGGAGAGCTATGGACATGGGATGGCCCATCGTTCTTGTGTAGTAATCATCATGGAAGGCTTTGGGGATGCCCCTGGAAAGCAGGAAGGAGGATACTGACTCCCGGTCCAGACCCTCAAGGTGTATCTCCATGATATCCGTCCTTATCTGAGCATCTGTCCGTCCGTATATGCGGGGTCTTTCCCTGGAGACCAGCACCATTCTGGTCGGGGCCCTCCTCGCGATAGAGCGCTCGCGAAGCAAGCGGACCATGGATGACAGTTCGTCCGAGATCAGATGTGAATCATCGAGAATGAGGACGAGTCCGGTCTCGGCCATTCCGTCGACCAGCAGGTCCACCTCCTCGTGAAGGTCCATGGATGACCCCGCAGTTCCGAGTTCCGTCGGTGCCTGGAAACCAAGCTCGCGCAGCCTCGAACCCAGGTCCGAACCGAGCTTCATGGGTGTCAGCCATCTGTTCACCTTGACCCAGTAGCATTTCAGCTCCTCGTCGGAGACGAACCTGGAAACCAGGGTCGTCTTGCCCTGACCGGCGATGGATACGATGGAAAGAAGAAGGGGCCCCTTCCTGGAGAAGGCTTCCTTCATCATCGAAAGTTCCTCTGACCTTCCGTAGAATTCCCTCACTATCGGGGCACCAGGGAGGACGGCCCTCTTCTCCCTGCCCAGAAGTTTCTCGAGATCGGCCTCTCCACCCTCCACGACATCTTCCACGACCTCGTGGAGGCTTACCCTCCGGTGGAGTTTCTCGGAAAGAAGGTCAGTGAGCTTTCCCAGCTGCCATTCCTTGATATCCCCGTCCTGGTCCCTGACGACCACAAAGAGTTTCCTGAGCTCTGCGGCGAGACCGTTTACCTCCTCGATACCCTTTTGAGAGAGAAAGTAGACCTTTCTCCTTCTCTGGTGCCCTGTGATGTGGGCGGACCTGGAGAGCAGAAGGTTGCGGGAGGTGAGGGATTGGAGCTCCCTTGAGAGATTGTTCTGTCTTATCGATAATATCTCGGACATGCCCCCCTGGGAGACGGCCTCGGGAACGGAGTAACTGTCCTGGTCCCTGACATGGTCCAGGAGGAGAAGGAGGATACGGTTCTCGACCGTTACCCGTTTGAGATAATCCCGCCTATCATCGGTCAACATGTACTGGATGGGAACCGGACTTAATATATTTTTAATCAGAAATGATATAATTTGGGAATTTTTGATATAAATGGTAACATAGTTACATCTTACTTTAATAACCGGGCAATTCGAATAATCCATGGTGATAAGATGGTATCCATCAAACCGTGGGTCATAGTAATGATCATGATCATCTCGGTCTACCCGGTCCTTTATACCGACAATATCTCCGGCAAAGATATATCGTTCATGGGGAACACTTCCCCGGTGAACGATAATTCGGACCAGAGCGATCTCGATATCGAGGTGGTCGGATCAGGGAACACAAGCACGGTCTTCATATCATATGTGGATTACAGCTACGGGATCAATTCCCCTCACGTGTCCCTTAAGAGGTCCCGTAACGGAGGATCTTCATGGGACCCGGTCATTGACCTTCAGGATAACAGCTCTCCGGGGAACAAACAGCTGCAGCCCTCGATGGACACCTTTACCGATACGAACGGGACCACCTTGGCCATCGTTTATCTGGACAGTCAATACAGACCAGTTCCGGGTATTCAGGAATACGTCATCGTATGTGCATTATCATCCGACAACGGCTCCACATGGAGAAGGAGCTTTGTGACCCCTCTTGAGATGTCCAGTTATCCATCCGGGAAGATCCGGCATCCGAAGGTCAAGTTCGGAGAAGAAAGCGACCTCTTCGTGGTCTGGGAGGACCTGGACGGTGACGACAGGATCCAGATATCATATTCTCTTGATATGGGGGCGAACTGGTCAGTCCCGAAAGATGTCGCCGAAAATGTCGATTCTCAGAATCCCGCCTATGTGCAATGGTACCCGGATGTCGCTGCTGACGGTGAGATGGTCTATGTCGTCTGGGATGGAGACTCGGATTGGAAGGTGGGAGCATTCCTTTCGAAGGCTTCATATCCTTCCCCCAAGGATGATGAGCTTTTCTTCGATGCTCCATCGAAGATCGCTTCTCCATTGGTATATCCGATGTACACCCTTTTCTATCCGGTGATAGAATCCGACGGTGAAAGGGTCCATCTCGCCTGGTGGGATTTCTCGACGGATCCCACCGGTAACAACCACGAGGATATAACAAAGGATAGACCATGCATAAAATACACATCAACCTCCGATAGAGGCGGTAACTGGTCCGTGAACGGGTCTGCAAATGTCATTGTGAACAGGACATATCCTGCCGTTTGGCATTCTGAACCGGCTCTTTCCGTCGGAGGAGGAATCGTTGCGATCTCCTGGATCGACAGGACGACGAATTCCTCCAATGTCCTCTCTTCGTTCTCTACCGACAACGGCTCCAGCTGGTCCGTACCTCTCAAAGCGAACGGTTTCAGAAACTCGGTCCTCATCAGCGACCATAAGGTATCCATCGACGAAGGTGGGAACATTCATTGTGCCTGGTTCGAATCCTCGAGCGGAGGGGATAGGGACATCTATCACTCAAGGACAACTGAGGACATTCCTCCAATACAACCTGCTCAAGCCTCCGCATTACCCGTTGACGAGCATGGAGCGATGATAATGTGGTCGATCAACACGGAGCCGGATTTCGACCATTACGAGGTATTTCTGGGAAAAAATGAACTTACCTACGAAAGGAAGGAATGGCCTGAAGGGGAATTATATGCCATCATAACCGATCAGTCCGTAAAACGGATCGATATCTCCGGAGAGCTCGATGACGACACACTATATTCATGGGCCGTCAGGACAGTGGATGAGAGCGGCTTGACATCGGAACCCGCGGAAGGGACCTTCAGGACCTTCCCGATGAATTATCCTCCCTGCTTTACCGCCCAGCTGCAGGATATTCATACGGAGGAGGACAGGAACCTTCCCGGGGCAATTAACCTAAGCGGTCTGGTTGCTAGGGGTATCATTGCAGATGATTCCTACAATGGGTATGAAGAACTGGAATTCGAGATCGAAACGAACCTATCCAACCACAACATTTCTATGATCTTTGTTACTAGGAATGGATACCAATATCTCGATCTTGTGATCGACCATCAAGATTGGTATGGTCTGGAAGAATTCCGGTTAAGGGTAAGGGATATGGGCAAGGATGGATCCTTTCATACCCAGGATGACGGTATCAACTGGTCCAACTGGTTCAGTGCCGTTGTCTCACCGGTGAACGACCCTCCGGTTTTCCGATCCTTCATGGACCTGACGACCGGATGGAGATCGAACCTCCGGCCCGACCAGGGATCGTTCGAGGTCAAGAAAGAGAACTCGGGCTGCCTCGAGGGTCTGAAATACACCTTTTCCCTGACAGCCTGGGATGTCGACGGGGATTTCATATCCTTCATCATCGACGATCCGAGGTTCGATATCGAGGTGGACGACCTGGATCCAAAGTATACATCCATCATCTCGTTCACACCCGCGGCCGATGACATACCGAAGTTCGATATCCCGGTAGAGATGACGGATCTCAAAGGGGGGTTCAGGGAAATGACCCTGAGCATCTGGGTAGAGGATGTTCCGGGGCAACCTTTCTTCGTATCGGTCAACGGTGTGAAGGTGGACCCATCCGGTGGTGCGGTCCATTTCGAGGTGGATGAGGGCGAGGATCTCGAGTTCTCAGTGGCCGGGGACGATGAAGACCCCTTCGACACGCTCGAGCTTTTATCCATCGTCGAGAATGATATCATCCTTATCAGAGGGACGGGACATCGCACATGGAACGTGACGGTCCGAGGGAGTTGGACCCTTTTGGATACAACCATATCCTTCGATCTTTTACTGTTTGATGCCGACAGGACCGATTTTGCGGTCCTTACGGTCGTTCTGGAGGTCAAGGTCGGCCCCCCTTACCTTTATTTACCATCCGATTGGCTGGATATCGAGTACGGGTATGACATCCAGGATAATGAACTGGGCCAAAATCCTGCCATCGGACCTGAATGGGGTGAGAAGTTATCCTTTGCAGGGCGTTCAATGAACTCCAAAGGTCTGACAACGTTATGGAAATGGGAGGTCAGGAATGAGATGGGGGATCTCGTAAATGAGGATCTTGCCAATCCAATCGACCTTGAGTTCTTCCCATCGACGGGAGAACTTGGATTCATCATCCAGGAGAACTTCACGATATCTGTAACGGTTACTGCAAATGGTGTCGAACCCGCTGCAGCTTGGACCACCATCACCATTAAAACAGACGGGGACGACGATAATGACGGTCTCCCCGATAACGAGGAGATCAGATACTTCGGCAGCCTTGAGGAAGGTCCAAATGGCGATGCCGATGGCGATGGATACAGCAATCTGGTTGAAATGATGAACCCCATGGGAAGCCCCACCGATCCCACGGACCCTACATCGTTCCCCTGGTCCGGAGAGGATGATAACCCTCCGGATCCTTCCAGACCTGGAAAGCCAGGGTGGTTTGGGATCTCACCGGTGGTAGTGGTCCCGATATTGTCCGTTCTGATCCTGATCGTCATCATCATCGCCGGCGTTATTGTGATAATAAGGAAAGAAAGGAGGCTGGAGATAGCAGAGGACCAGGAGATAGAGAAAAAGGTCAGTGACATGCAGAGAAGACAGGAGGAGATCAATGGACTCTACGGCATTCAGCGAGCGGGGAATGCCTTCGGACCCGACCAATCCACAATGGATGACCTCGTGCTCGACCTAGGAGGATCTATCTATCACGGCGGAGAACGAGTTGTCGTACACAGGCCGGGAGGCCAAACGGGAGGAGAGGTATCGGGAGGGCCATTGCTGGAAAAGAACGGTGATGGCCCTCTTTTCAAGGATACTCTGCAGATCGACGGTCCTATTCCTTGAAAAGCGCCGAGAATATCGCCCTCTGTCCTTTCTTCAGATGCTCGAGCACCGTCGCATGGGAAAGGTCGAGCTCTGCCGCAAGCTCCCTTGAATTGACCCTTCTCGGAACGTCGTAGTAGCCGAGCCTGACCGCTGCCTCCATGCAGGTATACTGTTTCGATGTCAAGGCTGACAGGGCCCCTTCGACCCTGGGCTGGTACTTCTTGATCGAGATTATCCTGTACTGGGCCCCCCAGGCATTCGTGAATGCAAGGAACCTGTTTAGGTCATCCTGCGTACCGACGATGGACCCCGTAAGTGTGCTCTCGGTCAGTCTCGCGGGGAACTCTATGAAGCAGTGGAAGGTGTCGAAGAACTTTCTAATCACCTCCCTGTAATGATCCGGGAACTGTCCGGATACGATGACGATTGAGGAACTCTGATCCCTTGATATCTCCTCCGCCCTCTCCACCATCATGAGGTTCTTGAGCTCTTCGGGGTCGGGCCTGTCCTTCCAGATCACCTCGCAGACCAGTATGAACCTCTCGAAGGTCTGCATCAGGGGGGTAAGGACCGTGACCTCGCGGATCTTTTTGAAGATGTCACCGTAACCGAGCTCAAGTATACCGGGCGGATTGTAATCCAGCCTCAGGATCTTGAGGTCCATCATGCCCCTTCAATGGCAGGTATCGGATTAATAATGTTCGGAATGCCCCTTCCATGTAAGGCTTTAAGGGCGGCTCATATCTCCGGGATCAGACCTTCCTCGTCCTCATCTTCCGGCATGGAGGGCTCCATGGGTTCCGGGGGAACGATATCCCCTGCTTCCTCATCGTCGACGACCTCCGCCACTATGACCTCTTCCACGGGCTCCTCGACGGGTGCCTCTTCCACCGGAGGTCCTTCGAGATGCATCTCCACCAATGGCTCCTCGTCCATCTCTCCCTCTTCGATCGATGGTTCGGGAGGGACGGCCTCGATGGTTGGGCCCTCGTCCCTGGGTCCTGGCGCCTTCTCCCCTCCGGGAGGCGGGGAGATCGGAAGTCCGAACTTCCAGATATAGAGTCCCACGCCAACCACAAGGACCGCCACCGCAACTCCGATGATCCCGAAAAGGAGATAGTTGGTCTCCTCGGCAGGCACCCCCTCTATCTCCACCTCGCCCGTGAGCTTGTTGTTGTCAAGGGCCCTCTCCTCCGAATCGATCACGGACACCCCGAACCATATCGTTGCCTTCCCCTCCGTGTCGGGAGCCGAAAATATCAGTTCTACCTGAACGGTATCGGTTCCTCCCGCGTCAACGTCCTCATCGAACTCCCTTGTGGCAAGGAGGTCACCCTGGCCTCCTCCGTTTCGGACCTTCAGCTCGAAGCCCTTGGTGATATCCGCGTTACCGGTGTTCTTCACGACCACCCTGGCGATGACATCTTCACCCTTCTTGACCACCTGCGGCTCGAATTCCACGGAGGATATCGAGATATCCGGGAAGAAGGAGAAGGTCTTGGAGGCTTCGTTATTATCCTCCTCCTCCTCGAAAAGAAGGTCGTCTGGATCGATGATGAAGAACACCTCCCTGTCGCCGGTTGTCGAAGGCTGCCACTCCACACCGGGTGCTGTTGCCTGCTCCCCTGGCCCGAGATAGTCCACGGTGGAACTGCCTATGAGCTCGGTCCCTTCATAGAAGGAGCAGACGATGGTCTCCGCCTCGACCTCGCCCTTGTTGGAAACCGTCCCCAGGAGGGTGATCCTGTCCCCAAGGATGGGATTGGGATCAGCAAGCTTTATCACATCGTCTGCCTCGAGGTCCGGGACCCTGCTTTCGATGGATATCTCCCATGTCACCTTCTTGGGGGACCCGGATGTTCTCAGTTCGATGGATCCGACCAGCCTTTCCTCCGAAGGCGGCATCGTGACTGTCAGTTCCGCCTGGGAAGATTCGGATGGACCCAGGGTTTCTTCTCCTCTTATTATCTCGGTATACAGGAGGAGCGAGGAGGAAACGGTGAGGTTGTAATCCACGGGTATGTTCCCCTGGTTGAGCACATAGACCCTGAAGGAGGCCATGGATTCCTTGTTTGCATTTAGCGTGACGTTCTTCTCGGAGTCGAACTCGTAGTATATCTTCCCCGACCTTCCGATCGTGAATGTATAGTCAAGTGAAGCGGATGATGACCCGTTCCCCGTCATCGAGCAGTCTATCCTCAGGTAAGCGGCCTTTCCCGGGGCCTCATCGGCAGGGACCGTGAAATGTATTGACACTTCCCTTCTCTCTGAGGGGGCCAGAGAGAACTGCGTGGGAGAGATCAGGACCTGGCTTGTGGTCATTGATGAATTGCCTGTAACGACCCTCTCGAGGGATGCGTCCCCCGGAATGTTCCCCGTGTTCTCAACCCAGAACCTCAGATTGTACTCGGTCCTCGGGAGGACCTCGTACTCGAGCTGTCCGTCGGGGATCAGGTCCACCGCCATGGTGGGGATGTCCGTCAGAAGGAGCCCCACCACATCGGAGCCGTCCTCGGAATAGAGCCTTGTGGCGTTCTGGGCCCAGGAGGTCGCCTTCCTCGCATAGAGCTCAACGGTATCTCCGTCAAGATAATCCGTCTCGGGGAAATATATCGAGTAATCGCCCTGGAAATTGGTCTCATCCTCGAGAGAGGCCTGGGTCCGCTTGTTGGTAGCGGTGACGCGGACCTCCGATTCTCCCTGACCCTGCGAGTTCCTGACCCTCCCGCCGATCTCGAACCCTCCCACGGGGGTCCTCGATTTCACAACGGATATGTTATAACCTTTATTGTTGAACTTGTCCAGCTCGTCCATTCCCTGGGTGTCCGTATCTATCTCCGCGGTGACATTGTAGGTCATGTCCGAGCCGCCCTCGGGTATTCCCGGAGGGGTCCACGCTATGGTGATATTGGTCAATTTTCCGACGACCACGGTACCGATGGGGACATCCGTGCCCTGGGGGCCCGGTGACGATCCGTTGATGTAGATGTCCAGGAGGCCCACGTAGGATGGACCCTCGCCGATATTTCCTACCTGGACCATGATCGTGGAGGGGTCCCCTCCGACAAGTTTCTTGTTCGCATTCGCACCCGTCAGTACAAGTCCGTCCCCACGGACGAACCTCACATCATGGACCACGAGATCGGGGATTGCCTCCCTCACGGAGATCTCCGCCGAGGCGGCATTGTTGGCCTCGTTCGTTTCGATTATGGTGCCGTTGGGATCGATGGTCACGTCTATCCTGTGGTTTCCGACCCCCGTCGGGGTCCACTGTACTGTGGCTTCGAAGGTGTTCACGACCTCTTCGAGCACCGTTGTACCTACCACCTCCTTCTCCCCGCCGGGAGGTGTGGCCTCGAAAAGCACCTTGACACCGCTGGCCGTGGATGTCCCGAGGTTCTCAATTATGCAGTGAAGTGGTATCTGAACTCCGTTGACCGGTTCTTCCCCGGGATATATCGATTCCGAGACCGGTTTCTTCACCGTCAGGTCGATGACCTCCTGTGAGATCATGATGCCGTCGAAGAAAAGGTCCGTGAACTCATCCCTTCCGAGGTCCCCCACAAGCCCCTGGAAACCGAACTGTGGAAAAGGGAGCTGCAGGCTCCAGAGCATGCTGCCGGAGAACGAGACCGCGTGCACCCAATCGTTGGCCACAAAAATGGAATCCGGTGCGTCGTCCCCGTTCAGGTCGCAGAGAAGAGGCGATGTATACAGAGGCGAAGTCCCCACATTGACCGCGTCCCTCCACCATCTGACATTCACCGTGAGGTCCGGTCCGAGGGGGACGATGTCGTAACAGCTCATGTTGATCCATGAACTGGTCGTATAGTACCTGGAGTGGACGAAAATCTCGAGGTCGCCATCCCCATCTGCATCCGCGACCGATGGAGTGGATTCGAGAAGGCCGGTGATGGTATCTATCTCGGCCAGACTCTCCAGCTGATATGAATACACCGTTATCCTCCCCTCCCCGAACCTCGATGGGTAGGATATCAGGATCTCAGGCTGGCCGGTGCCGGTCACGTCGCCGATCACCGGCATGGTTATCCTTCCCGCATACTGGTAGGGGACCGTGCTTCCGAGGGGGACCGAGGTGTTCATCAGATGCGTCCCGTTGAAGTTGACAAGAGTCGTTCTGAGGCTCTGGCGAGTGGCAGAAAGGGAATTTATCACGATCCGCCTCACTCCGCCGGCTCCGGGATAGATGGCAGGAGTGGAGAGTGTTTCCCCAAGCTGTCCAACCGTGAACAACCACATGACCGTTCCGTTGTTCCCGAAGAACGAGGCAAGAGAATTACCGGACCCCACAAGCACATCCTCCACACCATCGCCCGAAATATCGTAAAGGATGGGCGAGGAATGCGGGTCCGGCACACTTGGAACATTAATCGAGAGCCAGACCCTCTCATCGAAATAGGCGGTCCTGGACCAGTGGTAGCCCGTCGAGTTCATGTTGATGATCGGCTCGAAGAGACCGAGCTGGAACTGGTTGAGGTCCCATATGTAGACCAGGACCTCCACCTTTCCGTCCGAATCGATATCCGAAACGGCCGGGGCCATCCTCAGCCTGTTGGTTGCCCTGCCCTCCACCAACCTCACATCCACCTGCCAGATGACCGTTCCCGAATCCCCGTCCCGTATCCGGATATGGGTGTTGTTGGATTCAATGATCCCGAAGACCTCCGCTGCGGGGACGCCGTCGAAGATGACGTTGTTCGTGATATCGGTCCCGACGGCCGCCAGGGATGTGGTGTTTCCGTTCCAGCCGACGATCGGGTCCGCCAGTCCTCTGGGAGCCCTGGATCCCGATGAAGAGTGATAGGGGTCCCTCCCGATCATGGGCCAGTATATTGATGAGAGGTCCGTTGTTCCCGGACCGGTCATCCCTTCGTCTCGTGTATCCGATGCCCCGATCATAGATATCGGCATCGATAGCAGCGAGACGAGGACCAGCATTGATATCGTTCTATCGAGGTGAAGGCTCGTAATGGAGGTCAATTCCGACCACATCCCAGATGGATTGAAAGGGTGAACTGAGGTTATAATTTTTACCCGCTTTTCCATGCAAACTTTCGAAAAAATGATCATACTCCGCCCATCGGAGCGGCCCGAGGTCTGGAGATGGCTGCAAGGGGGAGCTGTTCGGCCATAAAGAATTTAAATACATTCGCGTTCATTCCCCGGTATACATCGGACCTCAGGGGTGTTTCCGAAATGACCGATGACGAACTCAGACTGGCCAAGGAGAGGTTGATGAAACTCTGGGACGCATACGAATCCCAGGAAAAGGAGATGTCCGCAGCCACGGCAAGGATCAGAGAGCTCGAGGAGAAGGAAAAGGACAAGGAGAGGGTCATCTCCACCCTGAGAGAACTCGTTGACGCCAAGGATGCCGAGCTCCGCAAGCTCGAGCTCAGGGGCTCATCCCTTGACAAGGAGACCGTGGACTGCAGGACCAGGCTCCAGGAGACGACCGACCTTCTGAACCTCGAGAAGAACCGATACAAGAAGCTCTATCTCCTCTCCCAGGAGCTGGAGCTGGAAGTGGACCGGCTGGGGAAGGAGGTTGAGGCGCGCGACCGCTGGTTCAGGGACAACCTCTCGTTTCTGGAGGAATTCCCCCAGAGGATGAACAAGAGGATGGAGATGATATCATCGGCCGCAGTGAAGAGACCCCTGCTCAAGGAGCTTGGTGCGGCCACCGACAAGCCCAGGCCCGCCCTGGCCCCTTCCGTTGAAGAGGTTGCGACCTTCGAAAAGGTGGACCCCAAGGACGAGGCAATGAAGAAACTTCTGGAGATCCCGGGGATCGACCAGAAGAAGGCAAAGATACTTTCCGACGCCGGATACGGCGACATGAACAAGCTCAAGAAGGCTTCTCCCTTCGAACTCGTTAAGCTCGAGGGGATCACCCCCACACTGGCGAGAAAGATCACCGACCACGTGAAGGCTTGAAGCGCCCCATCATCCGGACCTCTTGAAGCGAAAATGATCTAAAAAGGCAGCTCCGGCCTTCATTTCTTGGCCTTTTCCCTGCCCTCTTTGAAAAGTGACGGAAGGTGGATCAGGTACGAGCCGTCCTTCTGGATAACTATCGGATTGTCCTCAAGCAGCCTCTCGACATCGATCTCGTAGACCCCCTGCTCGATTATGTTTATGACATCCACATGTTTTTCCTTCTTCCTTCTGGGCGCTCTTCTCTTGACACCGGGGGCCTCGGGGGCTTCCTTCTTTGGCTTTCCGGGAGGCCTGGCCTTCGAAACCTGTTTCGCCTTCCTGGTTGGACCTGTCTCAATGACCCCCTCGTGCTTCTTCTTCTCCTCACGCTCTCTGTCGAACCGGGAGATCAGGTCCTTGGCCGAGGGTCTGTCTCCCGGGGGTCTGACCACCTCGAGCCCTGTCCTGGCATCGGCCTCGGATATTTCCACATCGGAGGCGCTGTCGAGCTGGACCCTGACCCAGTCCTCTCCCAGCTCCCTGTCCATCTCGACCTTGCCGCCCTCTATGTCCCCGATGCCTTTCTCCCTGAGTATCTCGAGGAAATGAGGGTCCGCCTTGCGGATCATCTCGTCCCGGACCCTGTCCGCCTTCCTCTTCAGGTCCTCCCTCTCTTTCTGGGGAAGAGGGGCGTCCACGAACATGAACTTCTTTCCGCCGCACTCCGTGCATCCCTTGAGGATCTCCTTGGACCCTTTCTCGATGATCCTTCCACAGTTGAGGCATTGGTGCGGCATCTTACTTCATCCTTTGCGAAATAAGGAAGGGTCTACATCATTAATAATTTAATTGGACCAGACTCATTCCTCGTCGGGTCCCCTCTCATCCTGCCCGGGAGCTTCTGCCAGGATCTCCGGATGCAGTTCCGGACCGATCTCCTCTCTGGTCAGGATCAGAGCCTCAATGGTCCTTCCATCCTTCTTTATCGTCTTGAGAAGGGGCGCGGGGCCTACCACCATCATTCTCGGAGGCGGGGACCTGCCGAGGAGCCTCTGGATGAAGGTCCTTCTGTTGAGATTTCCGGTGAATCCCGGTGTCTCCACACCGATGAAGGAATCATGGTCTATCTCCGTCATGGTGACCCTGATCAGCTCCAGCTCCTCTGCGGAGGTGAGCCCTTTCTCCAGCACCAGCACCTTTCCCTTCTTCACCTGGTCCAGTATGAAACGGATCTTCTCCCTTCCAAGCTCTTCAAGCCTTTCGGTTGAGATGAGATCGATGGAGATACCGCTCCCTTCCTCGCCCCTTTCCCTTATGACCCTTCTCCGTATCTCCATCATATCACCCGAAATACTTCACCATGGCCTTGTAGAGGTTGTCCATTCCGTAACCCTTCAGGGCCGAGATGGGGATCGTGGGATGCTGCGGGAAGGCCTCCTTGATGGTGGCGGGGGAAGCTTCCTTGAGATCGAACTTGTTCGCAACAATTATCGTGGGGAGCTTTCTCGCCTCCAGATTTCCAAGAAGGGTGACATTCACCTGGTTGAAAGGGTCCACGGCAGAATCCATCACAAGTAGAACACCGTCAACGTTATCCAGCCATTTGATGGCCTCGATGACGCCTTCGGTCGCCTCCTTGGCCCTTTCCCGGGCCTTCTCCTCCTCCATCCCGAACTCCTCGACGAAATTGTGAAAATCGATCTTGGTCGCTATACCCGGGGTATCGATGATGTTGAAGTTGATCCTGGACCCTGCGGCCTTGATTATGACCTCTTTCCGTTCCCTGGCGCGTCTGGTCTCGTGGGGGATCTCTGAGGTCTTTCCCATGGGTTTCCCGGTCCAGTCCCTTGTTATCCTGTTTGCCAGTGTGGTCTTTCCAGCATTCGGCGGACCGTATATCCCGATGCTGAGCTGTTTCTTTCTGAAGAGGGACTTGATGCCCTTGAACAAGCGGTCCAGTATTCCCATCCGCCTCTGGCCTCCGGTTTGAACAATCGACTATGCAATTCCTTCTTATATAAATATCTGGGGTATTAACACGAATGTAATATAAAAAATTAAAAAAAGGGGACGCCGGAATGGCGCCCCCATATGTGTCAGCCCCGGTCTACTGCTGTCCCTCGTACAGAGGATTCTCTCCAGGAGCAGGTGCCTCCTGGTAGGTCGGCTGAGGCGCCGGATAGGTCTCCGGCGCAGGTGGCTGCTGATAGCCTTCCATGGGAGCAGGAGCTTGATCCGGAACCGGGACCTCACCTTCACTCAATGGAGGCAGAGCTTCCGTTTCAGGCTGTCCTGCAGCGGGAAGGGTCGGAATGCTCGTGTCCACCATGGGCAGCGGAGGCATGGCGGGGATGTCAAGCTGCGGGGTGGCGAGCATGGCCTCCTCCTCGGCCTCCTCGGTCTGTTCCTGCTGCTCTGTCCTGTGTATCCTCAGATAACCAAGTAGAACGATGACCGCACCGATGATTATCGCAGCGGCGATTATGGCCATGAACAGCCAGAACCCAAAGGGTGCGTCGATTATCGTGTTATCGGGGGTTATATCAACTGGTCGAGGATGGCTTGAAGGATCCTGCGGGTCATAGCCCGTGTTGTACTCCTGGAGATTGGTCCAGCCATCACCGTCAGCATCTTCATTCGAATCATCATACCCTATCGTGAGGAAGTGGGCCTGCTCCCACCAGTCAAGCATTCCGTCCGGCTCGATATCCTGATCGATCGGGATCTCGAAGATGTCGATGAATATCCTGACCTTGGCCACGGACCTTGTATCGGTCTTCGTTATGGGATCGTACCTGTGGACGGAGTCGCCGACGTAAAGTGTGATGTTGTAGTAACCCTTGGCGGGGAACCTGATGTCATTTAGTACCATATCGTAGCCCAGGGTCTTGTTCAGCTCGACGCAGAACCACTGGAACTTCAGATTGCCCGCATCGACATCGATATCGTACGAGTCCGATGCATCGAAGGTTATGCGGTCTGTTATCCAGAATGTTTCCAGGGGCTGTGGTTCCTTGATGACCGCCACCGGCTGGGTGTTGACATAGATATGATACAGCGGGGAGACGGTCATCATCTCACCGAAATAGGCCATGTAGTTGCCGTTCCCGGCCTCATCCCGGAACATGAGCTGGATGAAGTTCTGGTCCCCCTCCTGGTACCCCTCGTATGGTATGGAGATATGGATCAGCTTGTTCCCGTCAACCCGGTCCCATTCGCTGGCCAGCATCTTCTGCCATCCCTGCTGCTGCGGGATCCCGGTTGCCCAGGTATAGGTATCGGTCTCGGCATCGTACCCGGTCCCTATCCTGTAGTAAAGCGCGCTTGTCCTTATCCCTGAGGTCTCGTCATACAGATAGCATTCTATGTTCTTGTTGGTGATCACGGTCTGGTCATGCCAGACGTCAGGGATGGGGAAGAATTCCTGGACCTCGACGGGTGTTACGTCGATCTTCAGATTGTAGGTATCCGAGTAAGCGTACCCGTTCCCAGCGTAGTCCTTGGCCCTGAAGCGGATGTAGTTATCCCTTCCTTCCACGAACCTGGGTTTCAGCTTGACCTCGACGACGTCAATGGGATTCGGGGTTTCCGGATCGTAAAGGTCAGCGGAGACCCACTCCTCGAAGTTGTCGATACCAGAAGTGGAAATGGAATACTCGACAGTTGACGGTCTTACGCCCGTTGCCGCGCCGGAGATGGTGAGGTTGTCCTTGACATCGATGGATATGTCCGGGGTCAGTGTCCTGAGCCAGGGGAAATCCCGCTGGTCCGGGCCGAACTCGGTGAAGAAGACATCCTTCTTGTCAATGATTATGGAAGCCTCCTTCCAGTCTCCTGCATGACCAACGCCATCCTCTGCCCATACGAAGACCCTGAAGACGCCCTCGGTGGTGCCATTCCAGACGTATTGGGTGACCCTGGAATCAACATAGGGAACATTGACATCACCGGGGGCGTAGGTTGTCCAGATCCGATATTTTGCAACACCGGATCCGCTGTCCTTGACCGAGGACCATGAGATATAGAGCGTGTCATCATTGTCGTATTCCCTCTGACCATCCTTGAAGGAATCCGCTCTGATGACCAGCGATGCTGGAGCGATCGGGGTGGAATCATCCACCCTGAAGGCCCAGGTCTTGAACTCGCTCATGAATTTGCCATCAGGGAAGGGGTCTCCGTCGCCGTACCTGAGGTCGATGGTGAATACCTTCCTTATGGCAAGCGTGGGCATCAGGAGCCAGATGTACATCTCCCTTCCGGACGCGTTCATGTCGAGGAATTCCAGAAGCTCGTCATCGATGATCCTGAAATAGAACGAACTGTTCGGAGGATACACCTGGTTCGTCGAATTGTACACAAGGGTGACGCCCGTGAAGGTCAGGTTCTCGCTCTCCTTCGTGAAGGCCTCGTTCTTGAGCGGTATGCCCATTTCACTCAGGACCACAAGCTGTCCGTCGAGCTTCACCTGGCTGTCCAGGTAGAAGGCATCCTCTACCTCGACGATGGATGGAAGGGATGTTTTGCCTCGGGACCATAGCCAGACCGAGATATTCCCATTGAGCGGGATATCGAACATGAACTTCACGAAAATGGTAAGCTTTATTCCCGTAAGGTTGGAAAGCACCTGGGTTGCATCCATGGACCTGCTTCTATTGAAATCCAGGTACTGGCCCCCGCCTCCGACGGACCAATCCGGTAGGCCCCCGGCAAGCACATATTTGAGGTAGATGCCCATGGACGGTTCTCCGAAGTACACCCGTGCGGAGGAGATATCAGCGAAACCCTCCGAGTCAATGATCTCGAACGAAAACTCATAATGGTCCAGTTCCGCAAAGGCAGTGTGGTTATTGGGGCCTCCGCCGTTGATGATATCGAAGTGGTCGCGGTCCATGGTCATGGAGCCGAAGGCGAACTCGATGGCCATGCTTCCGCTCATTCCGGCACTGGCTCCATAGCCCGTATAGATATTGTTTATGGAGGAGTCTTCGTTATCTATTCCAACGTTCGCATAGGTCCCGTCATTGTAGCCGGAGCTTGTTCCGAGATTGTTGTACTGCATCTTTATGAGGCCGGTATCCCAGAGTATTAGCTCGTAGGTCTGGGAGTAGGAGTTGCTGTTCCATTCGATGCACACGTACTTCCCAATGTCATCCGTTCCCGTCAGATAGTGCACTCCGCCATAGGAATTGTAATCGTTGTACGGATATGACCAGTAGCAAGCTATGGTGGGCGACGTGTCATAGACAGGATAGGACGAATAACCCGAGGGAGCATAGTAGATGTCCTCGAACCATATCAATCCCCGGGACCCCACATATATCGTGTCATAGTTGACGCCGTACAGCGGGAAGTTCCACGGTAAGGCGATAGTGTCATAACCGCTGCTTCCGTAGATCGCAAGCTCGGTCCCAACACCTCTTACATTGATCCAGTTGTAACTGACCTTAGGATCGGGATCCTTGCTGTCCATCCAGTAATATCCGTAACTGTCCTTGTCATCGGCGACCTTTGCCTCGGTCACGGTACCGGTCCCGAAAAAGAGCAGTCCGGACAAGACCAGAGATAATATTATCAATAGAGCTGCAACGCCCTTGCTGTATTCCCCACTTCGGTCCATTTACACACCCCTGTTTCATTCTTATCGGATCTTCAATCACTCACTGAGGAGGATAACCTCCCGTCGCGTCTACCGGCTGCGGCTCGTATGGAGCCTGCATCGGCTGGGCGGTCATACCCTCCGCATCCATGGGAGCTGCCGGAAGGGCGGCTCCCTCCTGAACGGGTGCCAGAGCAACTGGTCTACCCTCGGAAGCTGCTTTCAGGGCCTCCAACCTTGCAGCGCCGCCTGCGAGCATTGCCTGCTCGAGAAGCGCCTGCTCGTTCTCGGCATCCTTCGCAGCTTCCTCCTGGATCTTGTTCTTTATTGCCATGTTGTTCAACATGAGCAATGCCAGGACAACGATTATCAGGAGGATCGATATGATAATTGCCAGAAGGAGGAGCAGGTCCAGCTCGTCCTCTGCCCCGGACCCCGCAAGCTTGTAGAGCGGGAAATCCTTCTCGTCCGTCGGGTCGGTGTTGGCGAGGTACTCCTCGAAATCCGTATGACCGTCGTTGTCGAAATCGTTGGCGGGTGAAACCTGGGCTGTCTTGTTCGCATAGTCAGGTTTCAGCAGAAGCCAGAGTTCCTCCCTTGATCTCGAACCGTGGCTTGTCGGGTTGTACATGCCGTCCTTGTTCGCGTCGTCGTCCCAACCGAGGTTGAACTCGAACTCGTACCAGTTCGGCATTCCGTCCCCGTCCTTGTCATCAGCGGTCTGCCACTCGGGGAAGATGTACTCCTCGACATGGACCATGACGGGGTCTGAGAAGACCTCGTGGAGTCCGTCCATAGCCACCAGTGTGATATGGTGATCACCTGGGCCGAGGGAGAACTCGAACCTCTCGAAGTCCTCCACGGTCCCTTCGCCTATGGTCTCATTCACCCCATTCACCGTGGATATCCATCTGAAGGTAATGGCATCTCCGTCGTAATCGGTGCTCCTGGTGGCATCGAAGGTGATCAGGTCCGTCTCGCTGAACTCAGCACCGTCCTCAGGAGAGCTGATAACTGGTACTGGGTCAGTGTTGACCCATACATTGAACGTCGAGGAATAGGCGATGGGATTCTCTAGGACGTCCCTTGCCCTGAACTGGATGAAGTTCTTGTCCCCCTTGGCGAATTCCAGGTTCATATCGAGTTCCACAAGGTTTCCGCTGTCATATCCTTCCACTGGCATCCAGGGGGAGGACCCCAGGTCCGACCTACCCCTTGTGGTCATGCGGTACTCGATCGTTTCTGCATCGACTCCGCTGAGAGCATCGCTGATATCGATCTGGACGTTTGCAGCCTCAGCTTCGAGCCAGATCCCTTCCCAATCGATCTCATCGTTCACGGTCAGCCCGGTGAACTCGACGCTCGAGATGTCCACATTGACTTGGAAGGCATCGCTTTCGAGTATATTTCCAGCCTCGTCGGAAGCCCTGAACATCACCATATTCTGGGAACCCTCCATAAGCATGGGTTCCAGATACACGTCAAGAACCTCCGCGTTTAGCACGAAACCTGCGGGCATCCACTCGCTGAAAGTCGATCCGCCATCGTATGAAACCGAATATTGTACGGATGAGCCAATGACGGCCCTTCCACCGACATCGGTGATGGTTATACCAACCTCGGGAGAGGGCGTGTTGAACCACTCATCCGGTCCGGGATAGAAGTTCGAGAACGAGAGTGTCTCACGGTCGATATAGATGAAGCTGTGACCCCAGGGGCCCACATGCTCAACTCGGTCGACGGCCCTGACGGAGATATTGATCCTGTTTGACTCCGTCGTGAAGATCTTCGCGAACGTGGACTTCACGATGGTGATATTGGATTCATCATCGTTCACGATGACCTCGTAGTGCTTGATGCCCGAGTTGTATTCTCCCGGGATCCTCCATGTCACATAGAGTTCGCCGTCGTTGTCCACGATGCGCGGGTACTCCGCGAAGCGGTTGTTGTCGATCTGCAGCGCCAGTCCTTCGCAGGGGATGGTCAGGTCGGGCAGGCGGTTGGGCGAGCCGCAGGGGCCGAAGGGATTCCAGTAGTTCTCT
>JBLIRI010000014.1:0-31863 GCA_049472235.1 Thermoplasmatota archaeon
ATTCTTCGGAAGGACAGGCGGTTGGGAAAAGGTCCAGCACAGCGGGGATGCCGATGCGACATTCATCGGTCAAGGATCAGACTGTACATTGGGGGCCGGAGTACTGATATCATCGGATATGAATGCCGATGGGATATGCGATGTTCTGATATCAGCTCCGTTGGCACCGAACAATGACCCGAACGCGCCCAATTATCACCACGGAACGATCTCTTTGTTCTTTGGAAGGGAAAGCGGTTGGGAGAAAAATATGACCATGGACCAGGCCGACGCGTCATTTATCGGAGAGAATGCCAATGATAACTTCGGATCGATCATCACAAGGATCGGTGATGTGACCGGAGAAGGGGATGACTGCATTTTGATAGCATCACCCAATAATGATGATGCTCAATCGGAATCCGGCAAGATCTACATGATCAAAGGCAGCATCGTCGAAACCACACCACCCGTGGAAATATTTTCACTGGGTGCCTTTGAAAATGAGGAGATGAGCTTCCCTCTTTCGATACCGGACATTCAGGATCGGATATTCATTAAACTGACGGGGAGGGACGGAAATTCCTCCACCAGGGATTTTGCTGTCATCAACATCACCTATTCCGGGTTCGCTGTACACTCTTCAAGGACCACTCTTCGGGAGACAGGTTTCGAAACAGGAGTTTACGTCGGGTCCATAACCGTTCCTGCTTGTTGCCAGTATGGAGATACCCTGAAGATATCTTCCAGAGATGATCCGTCCTTCGAGATCGGCTACACCGTGGACACTCCTGTGAGGTTGAACGAGATACCTTCACTGATCAAGGTCCAGCAGTACGAGGACCTGAAGATCGAGGTAAGGAACCTGGGTTATCGTCAGGATCCGACGTGGATATTCGATACGGATGCGGAATGGCTCTCCTTCGATATTGAGACGGGATCGGTAACGGGAAAAGGAATGAACATTGATGTCGGGAATTATAGGGCGACCATCAAGGTAGTGGACTTTTCTGGAAAGTCCGATGAAGCAGAGATGGATATCAAACTTTTCAATACCGCACCGATCATTATTACGGAGAATGTTGAGTACATCTCGGAGGACCAGCATTATTATGTTGATTATGACAGTAATGAGGATGGGGACGGGGATATCCGATGGTATCTCAACACGGACGCATCTTGGTTGAGCATGATGGAGGAAACAGGTGAGCTCCTGGGCAATCCGACCAACTCCGAGATCGGAGGATATTACGTGAAGGTGATCTTGAGGGACGGCAACGGAGGTGAGTGTGTTCAGATGTTCGATCTGGAAGTGACCGACATCAATGACCCTCCGACGATCGTATCGATCGACCATGACAAAGCTGTCCAGGGAGAACTATACCGGGTCGATTATGACCTCGAGGATATCGATCCCGTTGACGATCATGAATGGAGCATCGAAACTTCGGCAAAATGGCTCGCGATCGATAATAGAACGGGTGTTTTGAAAGGTACGCCCGAGAACGATGATGTGGGAACCCATGATATTGTTGTGAGGGTGACCGACAAGAGGGGGCTTTCCGACGAGCATCGGTTCAAGATCGAGGTCGAGAATGTGAACGACCCTCCTTTCTTCACGAACATCCCCAAAAGCCTGGAGGTCTTCACCGGACAATATCTGTCGATAGATCTGGATGCCCGGGACCCTGATGCAGGATCGGCCCTGACCTATTCCGTATCGTCCCAGCCTTTCTGCAACATGATGATCGACCAGCAGACGGGTGAGATAACCTGGAAGGGATCCATTGACTGGTTCACTTCAACACCATACAGGATCGAGGTGACCGCTGGCGTATCGGATGGAGAATTCGTGATCAGGGAAAAGTTCACTGTTACGGTGAAATTGACGGAGCCTCCGGTAACAACCTTGTTATACCCACCGGATGAGAAGAAGATCGGCATGATCGACCCGGTCCTGCATTGGGACGGTTATGACGAGGATGGAGATACCATCACATATGATGTCTATCTCAGCGACAATAAGGCTTTCGTCGTGGTTCAGAAAGAGGAGACATTGCTTTGCAGAGAGTATTCCGGGGATAGTATCGATGTCTCAGGTCTTGAACCTGGAAAGTTGTACTACTGGACGGTAGTCCCCTTCGACGGCGGCCTCCATGGAACGTGTCAAAGTGGAGTGTTTTCCTTCAAGATGAACTGCCCCCCACAGGTGGAGGATGTAAAATTCATCGATGCAAAGGTTGGCGAGGAATTGAAATATAGATTTGCATGCAGCGACAACGATCCCGAAGATGTCAATGCCCTCAATTTCAAATGCGTGCTTGGTCCGAGTGGATTGACAGTTGGCGAGGCAACAGGGGTTTTGAGGTGGATACCTGGCAAGGACCAGGCCGGGGAGCATATGGTGGTGGTGAATGTCACTGATGGTTTGGATACGGTAACAATGAAATTCACCATAGATGTGGAAAGCTCAGAAAGTGGAATTGGAGGAAATGCGGTGGTTGCAGGGTCCATGATCGGAGGTTCCGTGATGGTATCGGTCTCGCTAATTGCCTTGGTGGTCGTGATCATCAGGAGGAAGGGTAAAGGGAAGGACATACATGAGACAGAGGTTACCGAAGAGACGATCATCGGAGAGGTCGAGGTGGAGGGGGTAAAGAAGGTCAGATGCGATGTTGCGATAACGCCAACAGAAGCTCATGCCAATCTTGGGAGGGGGTCGAAGCCTGTAACCTATGAGGAGCTTTACGGGAAGAGAGAGCACAAGGAAGAAGAGGAGGGATTGACCACAAGGGAACTCAAGGAGTTCATTCATTCCCAGATAGATGAGCTCGAGCATATAGAAGAATGAGAAAGGAAAAATATAGAGGGTCTGGCACCTGTCGCAGGTTATCAAGACACGGTGCCAGTCCTCGCTAGATCAGTTCTCAGTTAAATCCATTGGCGATCTGGCTTGTCTATGTAAATTCGCTGAAATTGAGCTTTATGGAATTCATAAAGATGGCGGGCATGTCCGGATTCTTGGATGTTAATATGAGAATATTATTGGATCTTAAACATCCAACCTCCGCTAAATCGAAATGATAAAGAAATTTTTACTGCGATTTAGCTTGGTTCGAATCCGGAAATAGAGCCAAATAAGTGCTCACATGCCCTTTATGAGAAAATAAATTTTGGCGGGCATGTCCGGATTCGAACCGGAGACATACAGCTTAGGAGGCTGTCGCCTTGACCAAGCTAGACTACATGCCCGGACAATGGGATGAGGGGTTGAAAACTTCATTCGATATATAACTGACGGATGTTCAAGGGGTGTGGGGGGAAATCTCTTGCCTGTAAAACTTCGGGGAAGTTTCACCAACCAATTCTCTGGAGCTTCCTGTCCTCCTTGGTCGACTTCTTGAACTCCCGATAGTGCTCCTTGCAAAGGTGTACGTTCCCCCGCTCGATGCTTATGGAAAGACCGGAGTTCTTGGCCTTTTTCGCATTGACCGCCCTCTGGGCCGGTTCGGAGCAACCGCTCACTTCGCATTGCTTATCCACAGCTTCCTTCCGCTGGGCCATCTTATTACCGCCTACCTGAACTCAGCAGGCCCGAAATCATCCATCGTCCTTATGGGGAGTTCTTCCGGAAAGTGCCTGAGTATGATGATATCGCCAACAGCCTGCACCCACCTGAAGGGTATCAGGATGCTGGACCCGTCCTGGACGAGCCTGTCGTTGGTGACCTCCAGGAAAAGGTTCTCTATCTCCGTTGACTCGGAATCGATCTCAATGTTGGCCACGTCACCGATCTTGACCCCCCATGGAGTGAAAACCTCCAGTTCGTTAAGAGCACTTACCTCCTCGAGCATGTTCGTTCACCTTTGCGCTGAGTAAAAACTGTTGGTTGTATTTTAACATTATTACAGGGTTCCAGATTCAACTTTCCTTGTTGACCTCTTCGAATATGGAAAGATGCTCCTTGTCGCCGATGTCCATCAGCTTCTTGAGAAGGATGATGATGTTCTGCTCATCACGGCTTATCCTGCCGTCCTTCATGGATTCCCTGATAACTGAGCCGTATATCTCCTTGAAGTTCTCCCTTCTCCTCTCGGAGGTCAATATGCCCTCGCCCTCGAGGAGCTTCATCTCCATCTTGAGCTGGGTAGCCTGGCTTTCATCGAGCCCGAGAACCTGTTCGAGCTCATCCAGTATGTCCTGTTCATCATCCGTTATCATGCCGTCCTTGAGGGCCACCTCCAGGATCCGGCGGTAGATATCGACCTTGTTGAGCCCCTTCCTTGTCTCCTCGATCCCGATGATCTCGCTCTGGAGGTCCGTGTGCTCCCTCTCGGATATCCCCAGGGAATCCCTGAGACCCTTGAGCAATGCGGCCTCCTCCTTGGTCAGGATGGAATCCTCCCATGCCACCTTCAGAGCCTTCATGTAGATGTCCTTGGCATCGGAGGTGGCGACGGACCTCTTGCTGCCCTTGACCTCCCTGTACATCTCCCTCTGGGCCGCTTTATGAGGATTGTAGACGTTGCCCTCCTCCAGCTCCATAAGTATCTGGACAGGTGTCTTGTTGACCTGGTTCGTGAAACACAGCTCCGAGAAGGTCATCTCCTTCTCGCCCCCCGACTCGTCCCTGAGAACGACCCTTTTCTTGGAGAGGTTCTCCCATATCCTTCTTGAAAGGGCCTTTCCCTCGAAGGTCAGGAAATAGACCTTCTTCCTCTGCCTTCCCCCTTTCACATGGGAGACCCTGGTTTCAATTAGATTGTCGGTGATGAGCTTCTTGACCGCCCGGGGGACGTGCTTCCTCTCAATACCCACGCCCTTGGCGATCCCCGCTTGAGTGGAACCTTCAGGTGCCTCGAAGTCCTCCTCATTGGGTATGAACTCCATGAGGTGGAGGATCACCCTTTCGTCCACCGTCAGCGAGATCTTCTTTCTCATCGGTTCGGAATAACGAATCATCAGGTATTAGAAAATTGCCATATAAAACAGCTTGAAAATAATCAGGGATTTCTTCGGCCCTCGTTCTCGAGGATGAGCGCTCTCTTCCTGCCATCGGCCCTGAGGATCATGGCCTGCCTCTCCCTCTCGGCCGCGATCCTGTCCTCTATGGCGGCCTTGATCGGACCCACTGGGTCGATGTCCTTTATCTCCGTCCTGACAACCTCCACCCCGAAAGGCTCCCCCTCGGCCGTCATCTTCTTCCTGAACTCATCGTTCACTCTCTCCTGGTGTCTGATAAGGTCCTCGAGGTCATGCTGAAGAGCCATCTTTCGGATGGTTGCCTGGGCGACCTGGGTCAGATTGGATTTGTACTTGTCCACCTTCAGTATGCACTTGTCGGGCTGCGACAGCCTGTAGTGGACGATGGCCTCGATAACGGTCGGCGATAGGTCCTTGGACATGACCTCCTGCCTTCCGAGGTCCATTGTCTGGATCCTTGTGTCAGCCCGAAACACCCTTGAAACGAAGGGCGTCACGAGATGGACCCCCGGCCCCAGGTTCTTCACATAGCGTCCGAACCTCATGTAGACGCCTATCTCGTATTCCTGGATTATGATGAGCGAGCTGAACAGCGCCCAGACTAAGAGGATCACCGCCAGGACTATTATGGAAGCAACGAGCACTATCTCGAGGATATCCATTCCCTGTTCCTCCGGATGTCTATCGGAAACCGGATGGCGATAAATAATCCTTTGGCCGATATCATGGAAAAAACGGGTAACATCCATGTAAATACCCAGTCTCTTAAAAGAGAAACCCTTAAAAGGGAGCCCCTGTATTGCCTGTCGCTCTACCCATAGGGTCCGGGGAGTCCCGAAGCTCCCTTTTTGTGCCAAAAACTGCGAACGTGGGATGTCCAATGTCGGAATATCTTGAGGAACTCGATCATAAGAGGAACAAGTTAAACCAGGAGGCCGAAGCTCACCGAAAGAAGCGCGACAGGTTGAACCAGGAGACGAAGAGGTTCGCCGAGCAGCGCGACCAGTTGAACTCACAGGTGAAGAAATTATTGCAGGAAGCCAACCGGTTCAAGGATAAAAGAGACGAGCTGAACGCGAAGGTGAGGGAGGAGAAGACCGTCAGGGACACTCTGACCAAGGAGTACACCACAATAAAGGCGCAGCTCGACAAGCTGAAAAAGAGCAGGATGTCCCAAAATGACGAGCAGTCCCTGGGGAAATTGAAGAAAGAGCTTCACGGTCTCGAGTTCAAACAGCAGACATCCGTCCTGGAAGCCGACAAGGAAAGGGTCCTCATCGAGAGGATCTCCTCCATCAAGAGGCAGATAAAGAAAAAAGAGAAGGAGATGGAGGGGAACGAGGAGATAAGGGACCTGATCAACAACGTCAGGGAAGCCAAGAAGAAGATGGACGATTCCCACCATCGCGTCAACGAGTATGCGGACCTGGCACAGAAGGAACACGATTCCATGATCGAGAGGTTCACCGAATCGGACCGCATAAGAAAGGATGCGGACAACTCCCAGGAGATGTTCGTGGATTCCAAGATAAAGGCCGATGACGAGCACCGCAAGCATATCGAGCTCATACACCTCGTCCATGACCTGGACAAGATCATCTTCGCACTGAAACAGAGGAAGAAGGCCGCTGACAGGAAACCGGGGAAGACCGCACCCGCACAGGCCGCACCGGCCCAGGCACAGTCCGGAAAGGCCGAGGCCGAGAAGATCTACGAGAAATTCAAGAAGGGGGAGAAGATCTCAACCGAGGACCTCATGCTCCTTCAGAAGTACGGCTTCCTGTGATGCCCGCTCTGAAACCCACAAGCAGTTCAGATACGACGGTCCAGACCTTCAGGGTGCCTCCCGGAAGGGCGATCCTCCTGTCGGGTATCCCTTCGAGGGATGATCTGAGATCCCCGCTGGAAAAACCACCAACAAGACAGATAACATGCTCCGCATTCTCATGACCGATGAGTTGACCGAAAGCCTCCCAGCTTTCTGTCCGGTCCCCGTCGGGGTGGAGCAGGATTATCCTGGTCAGGTCCCTGCCGACCGGGCTGGCTGAAAGTATGTGGTCGACGGAGGACCTGAGGTCCATGTTCCTTAACAACCTGATGAGCGGATCGCTCCCGGCCGGAACGGACCCGGTGTTGAATAGCTCCTCGAACAGGCCGCTGTAGCGATTGTAGTTCTTTGGAAGCCGCGTTGCCGGGTCAACCACAACAAGCTCGTCGTTCCTGGTATGCACGAAAAGTGAGAGTCGTCCCTGTGTGTTCAGGATGGAATCGAGGCCCAGCAGGAGAAATTGGTGAACGATATCCGGTCTTCCCCTCCTGTTCTTTTCCTCCTTGTCCCTGAAGATCGAATGGTGCAGTGAGGAATCAAGGAGCACCATGGAGGGTTTCTTCTTCCTCTTCCTTGCGTTCTGGACCACGGCCGGGTGAGACCAGTATTCCTTAGGGACGAGTTCCAGCTCAGAATCCACTAGCAAGAGGGTAAGAGCTGGACCCGGGATCCTCTCGTTCTTATTAGCGGGCGCCATGCTTCACGACCTCTCTTCCGTCCTTGAGAAGGTCCATCACCTCGAAAAGGTCCTCCGCCACGAAATCCGCCGAGGGTGCCCATTCATCCGCTCTCTCCTGGGCCGTGATAAGTATTGTCTTCACCCCGGCATTGTTGCCCGCCTGGACATCATAGAGGTAATCTCCGACGAAGGCCATCTGATAGGGTTCTATCCCGTAATGGTTCAGTACGAGGTTCAGGGCATCGGGGGATGGTTTGGGAGCTGCGTTCTCCCTGGATATGATCATGTCCACGTCAAGGTCAAGGACCTCGAGTGTGAGCGAAGCGGCTTCCTGGGAGTTCCTGGTGATGACGACCACCTTGATCCCCCTGTTCTTGCACAGGTCGATGATCTCCCTTGCTCCCGGGGCTATCTCGGCCCTTCCCGCGGCCTCCTTCTCCCGGGACTCCAGCTCCTTCAGGAGTCTCTGTCTCTCCGGGTCCGGGAGAGAGGATATGTACCTGAGTGTGTCCCCCTCCGGTATTCCCAGGTCCTTCCTGATCGACCGAAAGTCAAGCCTCATCTTGACAAGCGTTCCATCCAGGTCAAATCCCATCACCTTCACGCTCTTCATCTTACCACCAGGTCATATCTCTTGAGATCGATGTATTTGGATTCATCACAAGGTATTTCATACCATCGTACGAATTGAAGTCTTCATCCTTCAACATACAGATCGAGGACCCTCAGCTGAACCTCCTCGTTGCCCATCCACGAATGGACCTCGGGAAATCCCGCTGCCGTGACCATAACTCCCGGTCGAAGTTCATCGGCAAGCGGCCCCATGTTGAACCATATGCAGCCGATGGTCCGATCCCCGCCCATCAGGGAGAATTTCAGGTGCTTCCCATCTCCCACCCTTGCAACATCGTATCCCATCATGGCCTCCCTTATGGATATGACCGGTTGAGGGTTGCCCATTCCGAAGGGTCCCAACGGGTCCAGGGCCGTGACCGCTTCAAGATCGATCTCCGAAAGGTCCAGGTCGAGGTCTACATCTATCACCGGCGTGAACCGATGGTCCGGATATCTCTCATCGACGAAGCTGCAGAGCCTCTCCCTTGCGGTCCCGATATCATCGGCAGATATGGTCAGCCCCGCAGCCCTCTCGTGGCCCCCGTGCTCTATGAGGATATCCGAGATATCATGAAGGGCCTCGATCATGTTGAAGCCACGGGGGGCCCTCGCGGACCCTTTCGCCGTTCCGTTCTCTATGGACAGGATGATGGATGGTTTTCCGGTCATCTCCACCAGTTTCGCTGCGGATACCCCGATGACCCCGGGGTTCCACCCCTCCCTTCCGACGACCAGGAACGGGTCCTCCGAGCGTCCGGAGGCCTCGATCTCCTCAAGAATATCGGAAACGAGCTTCTTGCCTATGGCCTGCCTTTTGTAATTGAGGGTGGAAAGCTCCCGCGAGAACAGCTCGGCATCGAACCTGTCCTCTGTAAGCAGAAGGTCCAATGCCATCCCCGGATGGGCGAGCCTTCCTGCCGAGTTCAATCTCGGACCGAGCTTGAACGCGATATCTCCTGACCGTATCTCCCTTCTGGGATCGAGACCAGATTCCGAGATCAGGGTCGAAAGTCCGATGTGTTTTGTGGACCTCATCTGCTCTAGGCCGAAATGTACAAGGGCCCGGTTCTCGTCCATCAGAGGGACCAGGTCCGAAACCGTTCCAAGGGCGACGAGATCGAGGAGGTCCCTGACATCGAGCTTTATCAATTCCCTCATCTGAAGCGCCGTGGCAAGCTTGAAGGCGACGCCGACCCCCGCGAGTTCGGTGAAGGGATACCCGGCCCCCTCCAATTTCGGGTCGATCACGGCAACCGCTTCAGGGATCTCGGGTCCGGGCTCGTGATGGTCGGAAATTATCACCTCGATACCCCGGTCGACCGCGGTCTTGACCCCCTCGACCGCCTTCACCCCGCAGTCCACCGTGATGAGGAGCCCGTCGCCTCTTTCCTCCATCTCATCCAGGCAGGTCATTGATAGGCCGTATCCTTCCTCGAACCTGGAGGGCAGGAAATGGTGGAGCTCAACATGTTCTTTCGAGCTTCTCAGGGCTGTCAGGAGCAGGGCTGTCGATGAAATTCCGTCCACATCGTAATCCCCGTGGACAGTTATCCCTTCCCCGGACCTGATCGCCGTGCCTATCCTTTCGACTGCCCTGATCATGCCATTGAAAAGAAATGGGTCGTGAAGGTTCCTCAGGGTCGGATGGAGGAATTCATAGGCCTCCTGGGCACCCTGAACCGAACGGGAAACCAGTACCCTGGCCAGCAGAGGATGGATGCCCAATTTCTCGGAAATCGAGACCGCAAGGCCGATATCCTCCTTCCTGTACCTCCACTCCTGGGCCTTGAAAGCGTCCATCGCCCTATCACCGGACCTTAGTCATCGGTCAGCGGTTTAAATGGTCCTGCGGGAGTTGGCCGAAAGAAATTATCATCGAAATGTTTTGTCTATGCACCGTTATTGTTATCGGATCCCTTGAGCCTCATCAGGAACTTCAGGTAGACCGGACCCTGAATGTCCACTTTCTTCTTGTGGCTCAGGATATACTGGAGGGCTTTGGAAGTGAGTTTCATGTTGATCCCCTCAAGGTCCTTGACCTTCTCGTATACTTTGCTGGTGTGACCGATATCGATCGCTTTCTCGATCTTCCACGCCGCAAATCTGGAGAAGCCCTTGACAAAGGTCTTGTTGGTCTTGAAGGCTCCCATTTCCTCCATCTTTGAGGACATTTCTGGGGGCGCGGCAACGATATTGCCGTCATTTATCCATATCTCGTTGAACGCCGCTGGTCCCGCAATACCGTGCCCTGATCCCGCCTCCTTCAGGATAACCTCCACGGGGGTTCCGGTGATGTTCATTTCTTCCGCCCTTTCTTCGGAAACAAGGAAATTTCCGTACTCCGAATCCACGAGGAATCCGGTCCATGCCACCTTTCTCTTGATCTCCGGTTCACCTGCGTTGTCCTTGTAGCATTTCAGGATAGCATTGGCGATCTCCTTCCCGTACTCGGTCTGGGGCCTCCTGAGGTATCTTATGGATGATGAGATCTCCTCGTCGCTCAGGTTCCATGCCGCAAAGAACTGCGGGAAGAACAGCTCCCTGATGTCGGGGTAGCCGTGCTTGTACATCAACGTCCTCTCCACCCCGATATCGGCAATGAAAACGGGTGCATTGATCCCCCGCTCGGCAAGGACCTCGCTCGATACCATGCCGCATGTCCCAAGTTCGAGGTCCCCTCCGAAGATCTCGATCTCCGTTCCCGTTTCGAAGTACGGGAAGGGGTAGGGTTTCTCCACCATCTTCACATCCTCAAGCTCCATCTGATCGAACACCCTCCCGAGTATCCGCTTCCCCTTTTCGATGTCGAAGTCCTCGTCCAGTATGGCGAACGAGAGGATGTTGTAGGTCCTGATGTGCCTGCTGTCAAGGTAGGGCTCCCTTCGGAAGATCGGGGAGATGGTGAAAAGCCGGATGGGGAAGGCCTCCTTGTCGTACGTTGCTTCCAGGGTGGATATCCATGAAGTGGGCATGAAGGCCCTCAGTGTCTGGTCCTCGTCCCCGGTCTCCCCATACCTCAGCTCCGGAATGAGGTTCATGATCGAGATCGCGTCCTGATGGGATATCGCGAGCTTCTCCGTGATGGTGTGGAGAAGCTCCTCCCCGCTGGAATCCTCGTCGATGGAATCAAGGATGTTCCACAGCTCCGCCTGGTCGATGTCGGGGAACCTCTGTCTCAACTTCAGCTCCACTTCCTTGTTCGGAGGAACCGGCTCCAGCTGGATCCATGAAAGATGGTAGATCGAATCCATGAATGCCGGGTATAGCTCCCCGGTGAGCTGCTTCACATCCTTGAGGGGGAGGAAGAAGGAAGTCTGTATCTCGTCGAATCCGCTGGAGAGCATCATCTGCCGCAGCTCGGCAACCACATCGGCCACCGGATGCGGGTGCCCGATCCCCGAGAAGTACTCGACGGTGTCCTCGAGCTTTCCCTCCTCCTTTCTGAACTTCTTGAGGTTCTTCCTTTCCTGTTTCTCAGCCATCCTCGGACCCCCCGACGTTTTCCCTTATCCTCCCTTTCGAATGGAGTGCTATCGCAAGTTCCCCCCCCGTCCTGTCGAGGAGAGACCTGATCGTGTCCTGCTTCTTTTTCAGAGGTATCATCCCGGAGGGGTAGACCATTCCCTCCACAAGCTGTCCTATCTCTTCCATCTTCCCGAAGATGGCGACCGCTCCCTGCAGGTCCGATCGAAGGATCCTGTTGAGGGTTACCCTCCTGAGCTCCCCCACCACGTCGCTGATCCCCAGAATGAAGGCCCTTTCACTGATTCCCAGTTCCCCGGGCGTCCTGATATCCTCGCCCGCAAGGACCGACCCGAGGGCTTCCGCTTCACAGTATTCTGCGAGGGCATCCTCCACGAAGAGCATCCTCCGGCTGCCCCCTTCGATACCGTCGATCACCTTTCCCGCCTCCTTTCTCAGGTCAGAAAGGTCGACCTCCCTCTCCTTTACAAGGTCGGAGATGGTCTTCCTGCAGGACCTGATGAGGTCCCTTGACAGGATGTAGGCCTCTTCTCGGACCTTTTCCTCCTCGTCGAGGGCCTTTACAAGAGATGATCTGAGTTCCTCGAAATCGGCCACGCTTTGCCAATTCCATGCTTGTATATAACCATAGCCTCAAGAATCGGTCCTGAGGAATCACTCACCTTGTTGGCCTAAGCATATCCACAGGATGGACCTTGAGGGTCCTGACAGCGGCCAGGTACGTCGTGGAAAGGGTCAGCAGGACGGCCAATGTTCCAACTATAACCACGAGCTGGAACGGTATCGCGGGCTGGACGAAGAACAATCCCTTGTCCCCCCTTTCGATCAGGTAAGCTGCCAGGTTCACTATGAGCGGTGTTCCGAGGAAGAGTGCGATGATGAAGGATATCATCCCGATCACGCCTCCCTCGGTCAGGAAGATCTTCATGACCTCCCTTGAGGAGAACCCTACCGACCGGAGTATCCCGATCTCGGACCTTCTCTCCTGAACCGCTATCGACATCGTGTTGAACATTATGAAGAACGCAACCAGAAGAACGAGGACCGATGTGATCATGAGGTAGTTCACAAGCGAGGACTTCGCCTCTTCGGACAGCTCGTTTCCCTCCAGCTGGAACTCCTCGAACATGGTTATCGAACCGGGGATCCTCCCGTTGAGAAGGTTGGCCTTCTCGTCGGTCCCGGATATCTCGTTTATCAGCCCGAACATCATTGATGAGGTCAGGAGGATGAACGCTATGGTAAGGCTCAGGGTGGTGATGGTGGTCACGGACCTGAAGAGATTGTGCCTCATATGCGAGAGTGCATAAGTAGCCGGGTTGAAGGAAGGTTCCCTTTCGGTCATTCCTTATCCTTCCCCCCCTTTTTCTTCGACAGGCTGACCATGCCCTCCCTGGAGTGAGCCTTTGGCCGTGTGATCTTTCCGTCCCTGACCTTGATCATCACCTTGGCGCGGCCTGCAACGAGCCTGTCATGGGTGGCAAGGACCAGGGTCTTTCCCTCGTCGTTGAGTTCCTTGAAGAGGGAAACGATCTCACGGGCCGTCTCGCTGTCAATATTTCCCGTGGGCTCGTCAGCAAGGATCAGCATGGGGTCGTTTATCAAGGCCCTGGCGATGGCGACCCTCTGTCTCTCTCCGCCGGAGAGCATGCCCGGCCGGTGGTCGAAACGCTCGCCGAGCCCCACCCTCTCCAGAAGGTCCCTGGCCCTTTTTGTCGGCGTCTCCTTTTCGAACATCACAGGAACAAGCACGTTCTCGATGGCGGTGAGGGACGGGATTAGGTTGAAGAACTGGAAGATGAAGCCGATATTGTGCTTTCTGAACTTGGCACGCTGCTCCTCGTTCAACCTGTTGATCTCGACGTTCTTGATGCGGACAGAACCAGAATCCGGTCTATCCAGACCCCCGATGATGTTGAGGAGCGAGGTCTTTCCAGAACCCGAGGGGCCCATTATTGCGACCATCTCCCCTTCCTCGATGTCCAGGGTGAAGTGGTCCAGGGCCTTCACTATGGTATCGCCGACCTTGTAGGTCTTGACCAGGTCGGCCGCTTCGATGAAGGGTCTATCCGGCATGCCTCAGCACCTCCATTGGTGACGATCTGATTATCTTCAAAAGGGGAGGCACCAGGCCGAGGGCGCCTGCACCGAGCCCCAGAATTACAGTGTGCAGCAGTGAGATCGGATCATACGCAAGCGGGAGGTCCATGTTCCCGCCGAGAAGGGACAGGTTGGCACTGTCGACGATGGGGACGATCGCGATACCCGCGATCATGCCTGCAACGATACCCATCATGACTATCATCATCATCGATCCCACCACAAGGTAGGATACCTGGATTGAACTGATCCCAAGCGCCCTCAGGCTCGCAAGTTCGAACCTGCGCTCCACAACGGTGATCATGGCCGTATTGACGATCACAAGTACCATCAGCACCCAGCAGAGAACAGAGATCAGGTAGACCCAGTCGTCCATCACCTGCTTCACCTTGTAGAGCTCCTTGCTCTCATCCGAGGGTACTCCCTCAGATTCATTTTCGAAATATTCCTCGAGTCCCTGGTCCATGGAGGAGAAGAGGATGAACAGAAGGGCAAGGGATGCGATGCCTGCCATGGACATCAAGGTCCTCGACCGGTTCCTCCAGGTCTCCCTGAATATGTAACCTGCCGGGGTAAGTTTCCTGGGAGGCTGATTGAGAGCATCCTTTCGTCCCCCTCTCGGGCCTGCGAGATTTCCTTCACTGTCCTTCATCGCGCTGCACCACGATCTCTTATCCATCCACACCGGCGGACTGGACACTTTCATGCCGGTGTCCGGATTAAACCCTTTCGGTTTTCCGGCCGGGTAAGTTCTTGATAGGTTCATTTACCTGGTGGTTATTTCATCTCCATGGCAGGGGGGCCACCGGTTGGTGCATCGCGAAGATACATCGTCGACCGGATGACGGTTGCCGCAGTGATCTGCATGGTTCTCTTCGGCACCAGTTTCTGGGGTCTCGTCATCGCACTTAAAGGAATTCCACCGGTGACCCTGGGTTTCCTTCGGGCCCTTCTCGTATTCTGTTTCATGATCTCCCTTCTGATCTTCCTTGACAGGGTGATGGGAAGGAAGGGGATGCTCCGGAAGGACAATATCGTCAGGGCAGGATTGAAAGGAAGAAAGGGCCTGCTGATGGCGGTCTCACTTGCCGTTTTCAGCACGGTGCTTCCCAATATCTTTCAGAACGTTGGAATGACCATGATGGACCCGGGATCGACATCATCCCTAACTGCCCTGATACAGGGCGTTTCTCCGGTATTCACGATACTGTTTGCGGTGCCCGTACTTCATGAGAAGCTGGGTGTCTGGAAATTGACGGGGCTCCTGATCGCGGTTCCCGCGACCGCTGTTCTGACGACGTACGGGTCAGGAGGATTGGACCTTGGCTCCAGGGAGACGATCGGAGCCTTCCTGAACCTGGTGACCGCCTTCAGCTATTCGATATCCGGTCTCATCCTGAAATCCGCGATGAACCGGGGTGGAAGGCCCGTTCACCTCGTCCTGGTCAACTCGATGTACGGGACGCTTATCCTGCTGCCGATATGCCTTGTGATCTGGTTCGCCGGATGGGAGGACCCATTCCGGCTGATCGGGTCCGGTGGACACGTATGGCTGGCGTTGATCTACACTTCCATTGGTCTCTACGGGATAACCGCTGTCCTGTGGTACCGGGTGATCCGGTCCGGGGACCTGTCGAGGGTGACATTTTTCGTTTTCCTTCTTCCGGTCTTCTCATATATCGTGGGTTTCATCCTGCTCAACGAGCGTTTGGGTGCGGTTCAGATGCTGGCAGGAGCCGCGCTTCTGGTGGGGGTGGGGTTGTCTCAGATGGGGAGAAAAAAAGTATTAACCCTGGAACAGAATTGATGATGGAAGGTCTGTCCATGAATTCAAGAGGGGTGTTTTCGATAATTCTGCTGATCATGCTCGGCGGGATCAACGTCTGGTCCGGTGCCTCGGGTTCGACCGCTCCGCTGGTCCCCGACCCCGATTTCGATCCGTCCCTAGGAGTAGATGTCCCAACCTGGAGGACAGGCGACTACTGGAACTATTCGACCAGCTTCTCTGTCACATATCTGGGATTCGGGATCCCTGTTACAGGCTGGATGAACATGTCCACCGCCTTCATCACCCTGGACTTCAGCTACTCGGATTCTCCGGTCTACATCACCGACATACGCGGCAATCTGACCGGAAGGCTCAGGGTCCCTCCCCTGGGAATAGACGAGACGATATACGTCAACCTTACGGGATATGTCTGGGAAAGGATGCAGGACCTTTCGATGTACCGGATGATCATCAACGCCAGCGTTTCCGGCACACTGACATCCCTCAACGGGAACTATCCTTTCGGATACGAATACACTCCGCCCATGGAGCAGTACGATTTCCCGCTGATTCCCGGAGAGAGATGGGAGGTCAATGTCTCGGCCAGGGCGCCCTTCGGCGCATCGGGCGACCTGCTCAATATCAGACAGAATATGACATGCGGGGACCCGATCGAAAGGACCGTACCCGCCGGGACATTCATATCGTATCCCGTCTCGGACGATAGCGGTCCGATACTATACTACAATCACACGGTCGGAAGCACCGTTGAGAGGATCTTCGATATGAACATACAGGGGGTCCAGCTGACGATACCGTGGGAACTGGAAAAGTATCAGAGAGAACCCGAGGAGACCCGGATCCGCATCCAGGTGGATTCCGAGGAGCCCGTGACAACGGTCACAACTTTCTATGTAAGCGGTGTCCTGACCCAGGGAAATACACAGGTTACCCTCTTTTTCCCGGGTGGGAAGATAGCACGCACTATCCTGCTGACGGGCCCCCAGCTCACTTTCACAAGTGACCTTCTAGCACCCGGTTTTATGGATGATACGCCTACCCATTTCGATCATGGTTCGTTCGGGATCCTGGCGGTTGTCGGTGTTCTCGAGGAGTATGACGTCTGTACTGTAACCACGAAAGCTTTCGACCTGATGGTAGATGAGACCTCTCTGGTCGTAACCTATTCGGGGGAGGGCACAAAGGACGATATTTATACTGCTGAGATAACCATATACAACCCCATGAATTACGGAGTCGGTGAGTTCTCCTTTGAACTGCTCAACGGATCGGGCAGCCAGGTATATTCACAGATCGTATCGGGGCTACAAGCAAAGGAAATATTCCAAACCTCCGTGGAACTGGGAAAGTTTCCCGCAGGTGAGCACTCATTGGAATTGATGGTCGACGACCTTCACCAGATCTACGAATACAATGAGTCCAACAATGCGGTCAAGGTGAACTACACGGTCCTTGAAAGACCAAAGCTCTTTGTCTCTTCATCGATCGCTCCGGGCAATATTTCCTCGATGGAGGGTGGATGGGTCAACATCACGGCAACTGTAACGAGAGGCGGGGAACCGATACCAACCTGGAACTGGACGATCGATGGCCAGGCAGTTGAATGGGACAATGACATCAACCTTTCCCTTGGATTCATCGGTGAGCTGTCCTCCAGAGAAGAACCCTACGTCAACATTTATTATCCGAATCCTTCGTACATCTTCGACGACGAGAACGGGACGATGGTATGGGATCTTACCGTCACGAATGTGAACAGGGCTCCCGAACTTCTCCGGGTGTCGCCACTTAACGATACTATGGAGATATCCGAGCCAGAAGTGGTCTCCTTCACCATAGATGTCTCGGACCCCGACCTTACCACGCCCATCGTGGAATGGAGTCTGGACGGGATCCCCGTTCAATCCTCTTCTAACGATGGTCTGGAGTTTAACTTCACCTCGAATTTCCTGGGAGCGAACTCCTCCGAGTTCTCGCCATATCTGATCGAGGTCAGGGTGTTCGACGAGGAGGACCCTCTTATCAATATATCCCGCAGCTGGACTGTGGTCGTGAGCGACACGGACAGGGAGCCCCTGGTGAACGTCACACCCGAACCTGGTCCATACGAGGTCCTGATCAACCGGAGCGTGGAATTCTCTGCCACCGTTGAGGATCCCGACGGCGACGAAGCATCAGCATCATGGAAGGTCAGGGGAAATCACGTATCCGACGGACTTTCTTTTTTGTTTTCACCAATGGACCACGGCATACAGACCGAGGAGACGGTCGGGCTGGCACTTGTACTTGTGGTCGGTTCCTTCGAGATGACATACAACTGGACCATAGATGTTGTGCTCCCGCCGGAGCCGGAGGATCCGGAACCGGTCAAACCCCTGGGAGTCACGATAACGAGCCCGCTCCCGGGACAGGAATTCCAGACGACCGATACCATCCACTTCAAGGCCGAGCACATCGATGCCAGGCTTCTGGTGTTCACCTGGTACATAAACGGAACCTTCTACACCGGCCAGGAGGTCAATATCTCGGGTCTTGCCCCCGGAGATCACGTTGCGGTCCTCAACGTTTCCACCGAGGGGCCTCCGCCGGGTTGGGACGAGCTGAGCGTGGAGTTCAAGATCAAAGCGCCGGACGGGGTGGTTGATGATGACGATGAGGTCCAGGATGAGCCGTTCCCCTGGTGGCTGATTGTCATCATCCTGCTTGGAGCGGTCGTGATGGCTCTCATCACATACCTGCTCTTCACACGGAGTAAAAAGGACGTCTGGTCCGAGGAATGATCAGGCTCACTCCTCAACCATGCCGGTGCTCCTCCTCCTGGAGTTCACCCACAGTGCGCCAGCGGTGACACCTGCAAGGGAGACGATCACGAGGACGGACCACATCAGGCATGAAAGAGGGGATATGATGCTCCTCTCATTTTCCGACAGCACCAGCTTGTCGATGGTCTGGACCTCGCCGGGCTGGATGTAAAGGTCGACCTTAACGGTCCTGAAACCTTCCGCTTCCACGACCAGGACAGATGGTCCTGACTCGAGGTCGATGGTGAAGAAGCCATCCTCCCTGGACCTCGTCTCGTTCTGACCTTCCACATAGACCCTTGCGAATTCCACCGGTCTGTTCTTCTTGTCGACTATGTATCCCCTGACCGTGCCCTTGTTGGTGGTGGTGAACTTCCAGATGAAGGTGGAGAGCCGGTTTCCCGCCAGGTCCCAGCCGACCAATGTGACGTTGTACTCTGCACCGTACGAAAGATTGGTCTTCGGTACGAATATCAAACGGTCCCCCTTCCATTCCAGGTCTCCCTTGACGTCATCCATCCTGAACTGGAAGGTGGGTTTGTGCATCCTCTCGCTGAAGGTCGCAGATACGACCGTGTTCACATCGACCTCACCGCCCTCCGGAGAGTATGTCAGGACCTCGGGTCTCGTCTGGTCCAGGACAAATGAGGTCGCCACGGTCATTTCGTTGCCGGCCCGGTCCCACATCCGGACGCTGAAAAGATATTTACCTTCCTTGAGGTTCACCATGGTGAAGGTGATGTCATCCCCCACATCCCTCCATGAGTCCCCCTCGAGCCTGACCTCGTAATGGTCGAGACCTGAGGTCGCGTCGGTCCCGTTCCATCTGACGGTTACCGGGGATGCGCTGATGAACGACCCGTCCACGGGGCTTATTATCCTGAGGTTGGGGGACGTTCCATCGATCACGATGTCGACCACCTCGATCCGGACGTTCCCGGCTTTGTCCACCGCTTTGACCTGGATCGAATAATTGCCGTCGGGCATGCTCCACAATGACCGGTCGGTCTTCATACCCATGGAGGTCCAGTTCCAGTCATTCACGCGGAACCAGTACCCTTCGAGGCCGGTCCCGTTGTCGCCCCCGGTCCAGTATACCTTGACGTCTCCGCTGCGGTAGTAAATGCCGTCCTCCGGAGCCAGGATCGTAAGCTCCGGGGGGTAGGTGTCGATAGTGAAGGAGACCCCCCCCTCTATCCTGTTGCCGGCATTGTCGATGACGGCCACCTCCACGGCATGGAGGCCGTCCGAGGTGAATTCTAAAGTATGCCGGTCCGGCCTGTCGGCGATCGTCCAGTTGCAGCAGTCCGCCCTGACCTCGACCCGCCCGATCCCTGAGAGCTCGTCCGAAGAGGTCCATTCTACCAGGACCTCCCTGGATGTGGCAAGCGAACCGTTCTGAGGTCTCTTTATGGTCAAGAGCGGGTTCGTTAGGTCGATGGTGAAATTCACCGACGTGGTCCCCATCAACTTTCCGATGTCGAAGGCCGAGATGAAAACGATGTGGGGTCCTTCTTCGAGCCCTGTGAACGTATGGTTGAGATCCAGGCCGATGTCGACCCAGCTTCCGTTGTCCAATAGATATTCGTAGTGGTCTATCCCGCTCTGATTGTCGAATCCCTCCCACTCCACCTTCACCTCATCTGAGTTCAGGAAGGAGCCGTTTTCAGGACTGGTGATCACCACTATTGGTGGGAATGTGTCCGGCCCTCCTCTTCTGATCTCCGACGGATCGCTCTCGGCGAACTGGTTCACGGCGGTCACCTGGTAGTAGTAGTCCCTCCCGAGGTTGACAGCAGTGTCGATGAAACTGTTGGAACTTCCCGAGACGATGGACATCAAGCTGAGATCGTCCGTCTCATCACCCCGGTAGATGTTGTATCGGGCGATATGGGCGTATTCCGGCTGGTCCGGCGCTTCCCAGTAGAGTTCAACGCTTCGCCCTCCGGACCTGGTAGATAGGTTCCGGGGCGGGGACACGATAGGACAGGTGGTGAGGGGGAACTCGTCGAAATGCATGACGGCTCCGGTTCCTCCCACCACGTAGGGCTCATCCACTATCCCGTCGCCGTCCACATCGGGAAACCTCAGGTCCCTCCAGTAGTTCCCTCTCATCTGAGGTGAGAACCATTGATTGGTCCCGAAGATGTCCCATACCTGCATGTTGAACTCTTCGTAGGTATCATCGGTTCCGTGGTTGTAGAAGAAATAGTTGTCCCAGAGCTTCGATCCTCCCGAAGTTTCCATGATTATGGCATATGAGTACGGGTCACTCGCTTTCCCGTAGAACAGGTTCCCATGGACAACTGATGTGTTGGTCCTGAGGAATTGGACGGTATTCTTGTAATTCCAGGGTATTTCCAATAAGGGATCTTGCAGGCTGTTATCTATGAACAGGTTCGACCGAAGAACGATCCAGTTGCTGTCTATCGAGGATACGGCGCTTACGGCGCAGTTCTCGATGGTGCTGTTGGATACATAGATAAATTTGGACCCGCCGATCTTTATCCCCGTTGTTGTGTTCTTCAATCCCAGACCGTCGATGGTCAGATTGCCGCAGCTGAAGATCTGTAAAGCTGAGCATGTGTCCTCGATGTACATGTTCTTGATATTCGACATCGTGACCCGCAGTAATATGACCTGCCCTGCATAACGGGCGTCAAGGTCAAGACCGCTCCTGTCCCTTTCGAATATTATCTGCTTGCCGTTGACGGTGTTCGAGCTGTCGATGTCAACGTTTACCAGGGTCGGCACTCCCGAGCCAGGAGGGAAGAGGTCGATCCCGGATCTAATGAAGCTATTATCCCTGGCTGTCATTGAGTTCTGTACAAGTCTGATCCCATGGGGTTGATCGATGAAGGTGTTCGCGGTAAGCTCGAGTCCGATACAGGATGAGAATTCGGAGAAGAAGCCACCTTCGACCGTGTTCCAGCTGAATGTCACGATAGCGCAATTGGTCATTTCAAGCGCTCTATTATCATCGACCTTTACCGTATTATCAAGAACATCGACGTAGGTCGCTCCGTCGATGGATAGAGCAGTGGTGTTATGTGTCGTTACGGAATTATTCCTTAGGGTGAGATAGGAAGTGCTTGTGGCGGCTATCCCTTCATCTGAATTTGATATGACTGTGTTGTCATTGATCTCGTTCCCGCTCCCTTTCACCACATAGATCGAAGGACCAATATTGTCTTTCAGAGTATTGTTATGGACCAGATTGTTATTGCTGTCGTTGAGTTGGATTCCATATCGATTCCCTTCGATCACATTGTTATGGATGATGCTCTTATCGGAAGGTTGGGTTCGGGGCCGGATGAAGATACCGGCTCCTCCATTTCCGATAACTTCATTGTCCCTGATCAAAACACCAACACTTTGATCGACCTGTATCCCGTCCTTTTCGTTATCGTAGATGGTGTTATGGTAAGCGACATCCCTTCCTCCGAGCCGCATACCGATCTGGTTAGAAAAGAGTGAATTTTCCTTTACGATATCCATACCATAAAGCAAGAAACCGAATGAATTGTTGTAGCAGGTGTTGTTTTCGATGAAGAGAGGTAGACCGGTCCATTGACACAAACCTATGTTACTTCCAGTAAAGGTATTGTTATCCACGAGAACTATCGTATCGATATAGTAATTTCTCATGAGAATACCATTTAAAATGTTGTTCCTGAATGTATTGTTCGTAATCCTCCCAGTGTTAATGACGAATCCGTAAAAACCATGGTCAGTATGGTTCGATATCTCGTTGTCATTGATCAGATAGTCCTTGAAACCGTTCGTCCAGATCCCGATCTCCCCCTGATCATCGGGATTCAGTATTTTGTTGCCTGAGATGATGATATCGTTCACTGTCGACATTCTCATCCCGTATCTATGGGAGACCAGGGTGTTGTTGATGATGAACAGGTCCTTACAGACTTCCACGGTGATACCAGTTGTAGTATTGAAGAGGCTGCAGTTGTTGATCTCCAGGTTGGAACAGGAGTACAAATAAAGGTCATTTCCGTTGTTCTGGGAAAGACTGCAGTTCTTGATCAGGAGGTGGAGGGTCGTGTTACCGATATAGATGCCCCTGGTGCTTTTACCGGTGATGGTGAGGTTCTCTATTCTATAGGGGTCGCTTTCGGTCCCGCTCCCTGGCCACCCATTGGAAGCCGCCTGCGAGATCAGGTCGGCATCTGAATCGATCTTGATGGCGTCCCCCGGAGCCCAGGCGATTCCCGAAGCGGCCTCCGGACCGTTATCATGAACAATCATCGTTCCCAGCAGGAGGGAGATGACGAGCAAGACCAGGGACACCTTTCCGCTCCTCATTCGTTCACCTCGATCCATCTCCTCGCCAGGAATTCTTACTGGCCTCCCGGTGTAATCCCGGCTTCTTTTCCTTAATACTTTGGTTCTTCTGTGATGGCCTCGACCTTCTTCTTCCTGCGGTAGAGTATGAAGGCCACGATCCCTGCGATGATGATGACTATCACTACGATTATGATAATGTTCGTGGTATTGAAGAACCCCTTCTGGTTCGAAACAGTGGTATCATCGTCATCATCGTCATCCGGGGTCCCCACATCGACTATGGTGAAGGATATCTGCGAGGAACCGCTCCGGTACCCTTCAAGCTCCGCGGTCACCTTCAGCCACCCCATCCTGTCGGTGGTCACCTCGCTCGCCTTGAAGGTGACCTTGAAGGTCCCTGCGGACATTCGCTCGGTGGAGTAGGTTCCCCCCGACCTCTCGACCTTGATATCGCTGACATCCAGATAATCGCCCCCCGCTTTCACTGTGGCCGTGATCTCCTTAGTCTCGCCTTCATCGATGGATGTGAACCTCGGGGAAAGCTCAATTTCAATTATCTTGTCAGGATCGATGGGAGTGAGAATATCGAACTGGAACTCGAGATATGCCGCATGGAAACCATTCTTCGAGGCGGTTATGTTTATGACCTCGATATCGTCATCGTTCAGTTCCGGGGCGGTATATGTGAAGGAGTAGCCCCCCAGACCCAGGTCGGAGACCTCTGACACTGTCCCTATCATCGGATCGACCGCTACAGTGACCCCTTCCACCGGGTCGTCATCAGCCTCCTTGTAGATGTTCACCGTGAAATCCTGTTCGTCCCCCATTTCAAGGCCCTCGACCTCCGGGTTCACCTCGATGTACATCCTTTCCTTCGGGCCGCTCACCGTTGTATTCACCTCAAGGCTACCGGCGATACTGCAGGTCGCCCTGACCATCAGAACATCATTGTCCTCGGCAAATACATCGAACTCCACATAGAAGATCCGGTATGTTGGCTGCCGGTCATAATCCTTGGACTCCACTGGAACGTCGTTCTTGAAGACCTCAACGCTTTCGATGTAATGCTGGCTGGGAGCCGGAGTGGTGTGGGTTATTGTGACATTCAAAACCTGGTTGAAATAATCATAGACAATTACCATGTCCTCGGGGGGGTGGGCCGCCACATCATCAGTTACAAGGTGGATGACCGTCAGAAGGAGCATGGCTCCCAGGATAATGCGCAGAAGACCCTTCCGGGAATTTGAGAACGGCATGGAGATACCCCAGACGTAATTGTAATGGAAACGGTTAATACTTTTCTACGCCGGCAAACTCCTTTAGTGACCAAGATTTATCTATCACCATACATTAAGGGTATCGGGTGTTGTTGTGACCGTGAAAGTAGGTATCAACGGATACGGCACGATCGGAAAGAGGGTTGCCGATGCCGTGTCCCTTCAGGATGATATGGAGATCGTGGGAGTGACGAAGACCAGGCCCACCTTCGAGGCCAGGATGGCAGTGGAGAAGGGTTTCGACCTGTACGTTGCGATTCCCGACAACCTGCAAAAGTTCAGGGATGCCGGGATCCAGGTCAAAGGTACGCTTGAGGACCTTCTCAAGATCGCGGATGTCATTGTTGACTGTACTCCCGGAAAGCTCGGGGTCAACAATCTCGAGACCTACAGGAAGGCTGGAGTGAAGGCGATCTTCCAGGGTGGAGAGAAGCACGAAGCTATAGGATATTCGTTCAATTCACTTTCGAACTATACTCAGAACCTCGGTGTTGATTACACCAGGGTCGTCAGCTGCAACACGACCGGCCTCGCAAGGACGATTTATCCCCTTGTCAAGGAGATAGGCGTCAAGAAGGTCTATGCTACCATGATCAGGAGGGGCCCGGACCCCAACGATTCGAAGAAGGGACCGGTCAACGCGATAATACCCGTCCTCAAGGTGCCGTCGCACCACGGTCCCGACCTCAAGACGGTGATCGAAGGCATCGACATCGACACCATGGCGGTCGCAGTTCCAACAACGTTGATGCACCTTCACAGTAATGTCGTCATACTGGACAGGCCGTCCACCACCGAAGAGGTACTTACAATATGGGAGAAGACCCCCAGGGTCAAACTGGTGAACGGTGAGGACGGCATCCTCTCCACCGCGCAGATCATGGAGATGGCCAGGGACATGATCAGGGGTAGGTCCGACCTCAACGAGATCGCGGTATGGAAGGACGGAGTCCATGTCGTGGGGGACAAGCTATACTACTATCAGGCGATCCATCAGGAATCGGACGTCGTACCCGAGAACGTCGACTGCATCAGGGCGATGTTCAGGCTCACCGAGAACAACCTGGAATCCATCGAAAAGACAAACATGGCCCTGGGGATACACTAGTCCAATTGACAAATGCTGGCAATTCCATTCATTGATCGACCTTAGTTATGGTTATATAGTAACCACTCATTGTTCGTTGGGGTTGCAGATGCGTGGTTTGAACGCATCAATCCCAGGATGAGAGCCATGCCCTCCGATCGTAAAACTTCAGGTCCCAAAAAGGCTGGAACAAGGGCCAGCCCGCCTCCGGTCAGGCCCGCTTCCATGGGGCAGAAGCGGATACCCGTAAAAAAGGCCAGCAGCGGAAAACCGACCAAGGCAAGGTCCGGGGGCCGCAGGATAGACGAACTTCTCGGCGGCGGATTCCCCTTCAAGTCCTGCACTGTCGTGCAAGGTCCGGCTTTCATCGGAAAGGACATACTACTTTCCCAGTTCGTGGCCGAGGGGATAAGGTACGGTATTCCGGCCCTCGTGATACTTACACAATCGACGACCTCGAAGTTTCGAAAGATGATCGTGGAATTGGAATACAAACTGGAGGAAAGGGAGCGTGCCGGCCTTCTCTCCTACGTTGACTGCCATGCCAAAACTGTGGGGCTCATGGGTAAGAATCCCTTCGCCCTTTACCTCAACGGCGTCAGCGACCTCGATGCCCTCTCGCATGCCATAGACAAGTTCCAGTCCGCATACAGGGAGAACTTCTTCTACCACAGGATGATCTTCGATTCGCTGTCATCCGTCCTGAGAACGCACGGGATAAACCGGACGATCTCCTTCCTGAACAACCTTACCGCCAAGACCAAGGCCTATAACGGCATCGCTCTGTTCGACCTTGCCTCCGGCATACATCAGCCCGAAGAGATCAATGCCATCGAGCATGTCATGGAGGGCTCCATAGTAATGAGGGAGGACAAGGGGGGCCACCACATGATGATAAAAGGCCTTCAGGATGTCAAGGGAAGGGACTGGGTCCGGTACTCCTTCAACGAAAAAGGCATCGATATTGTGGGAAGCTACTCCTACGGCTATATCAAATGAGGGTATTCCATTACCAGGCAGGGGGGTCCATATGTCCCATGATCATCGGAACATCCAGGATTTCAGGAAGGAAAGGGCAGAGCTGATGGATACAATGGTCTCCATGGCGGACAGGAACATGAAGAGGTTCCTGGCCCTGGACAGCGGAGTATATGAGGATGGGGCGCTTTCCATAAAGACCAAGGAGCTGCTGGGACTTGTTGCCTCCACGGTGCTCCGGTGCGACGACTGCATCAATTACCATCTCGACACATGCTCGGCAGAGGGAGTGACCGATGGGGAGCTGATCGAGGCAATGGACATTGCACTTGTTGTAGGTGGCTCGATAACTATCCCTCACGTGAGGAGGGCCCTGAGCATGTGGAAGGACATCAGGCGATAGACCCTCATTCCTCGAGAAGGGAACCGTAATCGAAGTCCGAGACCTTTGCCTTCCTGTTCCTGGAGACAAGCACGGCTCCGATTATTGCCAGCAGCAGCAGGAGAGAGGCGATCCCTATCAGGTAGGGAAAGATGTCCTCCGGGCTTCCGTTCACATCGTCGCTTCCTTTCCTGTAGGTGAATGTTATGGGCAGGTCTCCGGATTCGTTCGGCCCGCCGTTCGTCCTGGAAAGGTGCAGGTAGAGGACCTCCCCGTCCTCCCAATCCGGGTCGTCGACATCGACCATGTAGTGTCCCATGTCCTTGGTGCTTTCTGTCATCCGGTAGGAGCCGGCCTGTCCCCCGGTGCTGTCTGTGAAGACAGCCCACATGATCTGCCCTGACCTGCCCTCGGCCGTCACCCTGACCCGTCCATCCTGGTTGGAGACCGTAATATTGTAGACCTCGAGGTCGGCATCGATATCGTCCGGGTCCTTGACCTCTATGGTAAGTTCATGGGCAGGGGATACTGCTCCGTGGGGGTCCATGACCTCCACCACCATGGAGAAGCTCTCGGATGCGATGTCCCAGGGTACCGAGATATTTATGACCAGGCCTTCAACTGCAGCCAGCGAGTAGTCGGTGACTGCCGTCAATGTTTCCAATGGATCGTCCACGTCCTCGACAAAATAGGGAACGAAGCGAAGGTCCACGATCCTGTAACCGCCCATCAGGACATCCAGGCTCCAGTCTTCCGGTGCGATGAAATCGGGAGCGTCGTTAACGGACTCGATGTTCACGGTAAAGTTCACGCGGGCGATGCCCCCCCTTCCATCCTGGACCCTGAGTGTGAAGGTCCCGATCCCGTACCCGTCTAGAAGGGGCCTGATCCTGATGGTATCGTTGTCGTATATTGCCACCGAGCGGATCAGATGTGAGGCATTGTCCAGGTACCAGTACAGTGTATCCCCGTCCGGATCATACGGGGAGAGCTCCGAAAGGTTGAAGAGGTATTCCTGGTCCTCGATTATGAAGATCTCCTCCGGCTCCCCGACAATCGGTGCGTCGTTCACCGGAGTGACGGTTATGGGGATGTCGAAGGTATCGAACTCCTCTCCATCCGAGACGTTCACCTTGAGCACTGCCGCCCCGAACCAGTTCTCGGCAGGAACGATCGTCAAGGTCAGGTTCTCTATGAGGAGCTGGATATTCGATCCATCGGAGATCGTGATGTTCCATTCCAGGTCGAGATCGTCCTTGTCCGAGGCCCATCCCGAAAAGTTCAGGGATATGCTTGAGTCCTCCTCGATGACTATGTCCGTCGGGGGCTTCAATATGGGGGGGTCGTTTATGGGCAGAACCCTTACCGGCAGGTTGAAGATCGAGCTTGCCCCGTGAGGGTCGGATACCCTCATCTTCACGTATGTGGCCCCGTTGTACTCCGGGTCATCGGTATAGAGGACCATGTATGGTGAGATGGAGAGGTTTGCCGATACAACAAGTTCGGGTGCCTCGAGAACCTCGAGCTTCAGGGAGTTGAAGGCGTCGTCGGGATCGTATATGTAATACGAGATGTCGAAGAAGGGGGCCCCTCCCTCGGAGAAGACGAGCTCCTCCATGGGCCGGCCCAGGGGTGGGTCGTTGATCCCTGAGATGTTCACCATGATCAATGTCCAGTTGGTCAGTCCTGACCAGTCTGTCGCAAGCATCCTCAGCTGGGCGGTCCCCTCGGCGTTGGGAATGGATGTCAGGTTCAGGATGTTCCCGAAGATCTCGGCTCTGACCTTGCCGTTTTGGGAAACGTTCGAGTAGCCCGTTCCGTTCCAGATGCTGTAGGAGAGTATGTCCCAGGGGTCCGGATCGAAGAAGGTGATGCCGAGGTCGTATTCGTGGGTGCCGAAATCCTCCTCGAGCTCGATGGTCCTTTTATCCCTTCTGTATGAGGGAGGGGTGTTGTTGATCCAGGCTGAAAGCGCAGTTTTCTCGTTACCAAGGTTGTCCATGAGGCCTGAAAGGTCCGTGGGTCCGATATCGTGGAGCCAGTTCCATCCGATGAGCTCGAGGTCGATGCCCTGGTCGATAGTGAGCCTCGAGGTGATGTTCCTGACGAAGTTCGCCTGTTCTCTCTGGCCTCCGAAATCCTCATGGCTGGTCCAGGAAACCTCCGAGAACCCGAAAGGCCTGTCGGATATGTGGTTGAAGACCGATGAGTAATAGTCATCGGGGATGTCCGAGACCATGTTGGTCCCGGCAAGGGCAAATGGGTACGATGTCAAGACGACCAGATCGAGCCTGGCCGGATCGAACAGTTCAAGCACGCTCATGTCAGCCTCCCTGTTCTCGGCCACGATCTCCCTCGAGAAAGTGCAGAACACCTTGGTCTCCGGCGAGATGATCTTCACCTGGTCGTATGCATCCTGGTAAAGGGTTACGAAGTGATTGAACCCGTTGTCGTCCCCCGCGTTGTCCCCGTACACCTCGTACCAGCGGTTGACCTCGTTCCCGAGCGATAGATATCTCGGCCGGCTTGCATTGACGACGTCCTTCACGCTCTGGATGTAGAGGGACCTCCATGCGGGGGTGTTGAGGGTCGAGGGGGGCATGGACGGGGGTTGGACGAGGGTTATCCCTTCCCCGTAGAAGTTCATGTGGACGAGGGGGAACATACCGTTCTCCCTGATCAGATGGTCGACGAAGAGGTCACCCCAGGCCCCCCCGAGGTCGGTGGAGAGATTGTAGAAGGGGGAGGGGCGCCCCCAGACGGGAACGAACTGGGTGAATTTCGAGGCGTTTTTATATGTGTTCTCGATGTCCTCCCCGGAGAGAGGATTTGGGAGTATCCCCTTGTAGTACCCCCATGGGGGGAGGGGCGGATCGTCCTTCGGATCGACGACCAGTGGTTCCTGGCCCGATGCCTGGTAATGTACGAGCACCGATGCGGAACCCGCCAGTAGAAGCAGCATTATCGATAACTGAACGAACCTTCCTCCGAGAGAGACCATGGGAGGTCAAGAAGACGGTTCCATATATATCGGTTATCATTATTGATATCCAGTTGTGAAGGCTCCTCGGCCAAAAGTATGAAATGGTCGGGGGCAATGGCCTTTGGATGTCTATCGTTGTCATGGTGGATTTCGACGGGACGGTGGCGGACCGCGACGCCTCCTACGAGATCCTGGACCGCTACGCTGCCGGGGACTGGTTCTCCGTGGAGAAGAGAGCGTATGCCCATGAGATAACTATCCTCGAGGCCCTCAAGCTTCAGGCAGAGATGGTGAGGGTCTCCCCGGAGGAGGCCGGGGGATTCCTGAAGGACCGGGTCCATCTGAGGGATGGTTTCCGTGAGTTCGCGAACTGGTGCAGGGAGAACGGAATACCCCTGGAGATCTGCTCCGACGGCTTCGATTTCACTATCGAGATCCTTCTCGGATACTGGGGGCTCGATTGGATCCCCTATACTTCCAACAGGACCATTCCTTCAGAGCATGGTACAGTGATCGAGTTCCAGCATCACAGGGAGGCGTGCCAGATAAATGCGAACTGCAAGTGCTCGCATCTGGAGAGGTTGAAGGGGGACGCCGATACTGCGATATTCATAGGTGACGGGACAACCGATGAGTGCGTATCGAAGAAAGCAGACATCGTCTTTGCAAGGGACAAGCTGCTGGAGATATGCAGGAGGTATGGGAGGGAGTGCATCCCCTGGGAGAGGTGGTCGGAGGTGCTTGAAGCAGTGAGGAAGATGGTCTGAATTCTTCTTATCATTCTGATATAAATTGTTCGTTCACTTCAGTTCGATCCGGTTTGCGAACGCTTCCACCTTCTTCTGCCAGCCTTCCTCGAGCGGTCCCTTCATTCCGGTCACAAGTATCTTGCCATCCGCGACCTTTACCAACCCCTTGTTCTGCAGGATCTCGTTCATGATGGGTATGATCCGCTGCCACTTCGCCTGTTCCTCTTCCGTGGGCAGTTTTCCTGTCTTCTTGTCAGGTTGAGGCGCACCTTCGGTGGTCAGGACCGCATACTTCGTTCCAGGCGGCAAAATGGCCTTTTTCAGAAAACGGCGCATTCGTCCTATCGGCCGCCCCATGCGGCCCGGCGAGCTGAAAAGATAAAGGTCGGCCGGCGGCATCTCCTTTGGTCTTGCATCCCTGATATGATGGATGTTCACAGCGACCTTCCTTGCCGCCATCACCTTCTTGAACTCCTCTGCGACCATCGCCCCATTGCCGTACTTCGAGGCATGAAAGTACTCGATCTTCATGGACGGCCCTCCGAACCTGCTTTGGTACAGGGTTTGGATAGATGAATTTTCCGACCCGGAGCAGGCTTGATGGACCGTTTTTTTCTCTTATTCATTGAATTTAAAGGTATTTTTTAAATAACATACTTGACCAGTTCACTTTGTGACCCACATGTTCTGTCCATCCTGCAGGTCCAACTATATTGCTCTCCTCGGTTCAAGGAGCGCTCTATCATCACATGCCTTCAAATGCCGATCCTGCGGGGAGACCTGGAGTGACACAGGATCAAAGGGTCAGAAAAGCATCCCGCTGTTAAGGAACATAATGATGGAGACATTTGGTTCCTGATGATCCATGGTTGTCCCATCAGCGACGGTTTGAATCTCTCCTCGATCAGATTTTTAATGGAAGCACGGACCTTGCAAGTCCCAATAAAACTCCGACCTTCAGGAGGTCTCCGATGATGAACGGGATGAATCCGATGCTCAGGAGCTTCATCAGCGAGATCGGTCCAACGAACTCTCCCCACCAAGTGTAGAGGACCAATAGTCCCGGCAGGAATATCAGAACGAAGTTCGAGAACAGCAGGATCCCAAGAAGGGGCAGCGTCTTTCTGGACCTGAGGTACCTCTCGGTCATGAAGCCCACGAAAGAGGCGGCCAGAATGAAACCGAGGAGATATCCGCCGGTCGCACCGGTCAATGAACCAAGGCCCCCCTGCCAGTTCGTGAACCAGGGTACCCCTGATATCCCTAGTCCGACATACATTGTCATGCTTACGCCCCCCCATCTTCCGAGGACGACGCCGGCCAATAACACGGCAAAGGTCTGACCCGTTATCGGGACGGGGGAGAAGGGAAGGACCAACCTTACCTGCGCCATCAGGCCGGTCAATGCGGCAAACCCGAGGGCGAGCATTATCTTGTAAACGATGTCCAATTCGTTTCTCCATTCATGATATCTCACTACCGAATCCCTGTACCTTGAAAAATATCCGCTCTCACTCATGCTGGAACCTTCCGAAAGTAGCCAGAGTGGCCGAACGGTTCAATGATAATAAATCTTCCCATCTGGATCGCATGATCCGCAGGATCATGAGAATCTTCGTCCGATCATTTTCTCAGTGAGTATGGAACGCCAGTCAGGAATTTTCCATCCAAAATCTTATGAAAAAAATAAAGTAATACAAAAAGTATTACATAATGTGATCAGATGGTCTACGTGACGATCAAAAAGGTCGGAAACAGTCTGGGAGTGGTCCTTCCAGCAGGCTTCGTGAGACAGAACGAATTGAGCGAGAACGAGATAGTGGAGATCGAGGTGAGGAGGATGAACGA
>JBLIRI010000015.1:0-30894 GCA_049472235.1 Thermoplasmatota archaeon
CATCCCTTCTTGGTGCAAATTAAAAAGGATTCCTGTACCTTTTCATGGCGAGGAGTCTTTATGACGAACCGCAAGAAGACTGCGCCCGAAAGGGAAACAGACGGGGCGCTCAGGGAAAACGAAGGTGATGAGGTATTCAAGATACAGGAAGAGGTATACCGGTTATCGGAGGAGCTTGGTATACCTCCCGACGAGGCAACTCGAATAGTATACGAGGAGCGCGGCCTGAAAATGCCAGGAAGGACGAAGGTTATCGGATCGATAACCGAGCTCGCTCCCGGAATGAGGAACATCTCGATAAGGGCAAGGGTCGTTTCCGTCCAGAGGATTGACAGGACATCGGGTGATCCATATTACGTGGGTTTCCTGGCCGATTCCGACGGAGAGATAAGGTATACCGCCTGGATGGATTTTGACCTTCAGGTGAACACTCCGGTATTCCTGCAGAACATTTCCGTCAGGGAGTGGAACGGCAAGACTGAGGTCGTGATCAACGACCAGTCATTCGTCGACCCCATCGATGACATGGAAGGGCTCCTTCCCAGGATCGAGTCAGGGGTCCCGTCGACCCTTTCCGAACTGACCGGCCGGTCCAGGGACATCGATATCGAGGTCAGGATCATCGAGTCCCGGGAGACCATCGTCAACTCACGGGGCAGGGAGAAGGAGATCGTGAAGGGAACCCTGGCGGACAGGACAGGTCGTATGGATTTCACTTGCTGGGGGCCTGTCGATATCAAGACCGGGAAATGCTACAGGATCATCGGAGGATACGTTAAGGAGTTCAGGGGAGTACTTAATCTGAACCTTTCTCCCGGCTCCATCTTCGATCCCATTCCCGACGACAGGCTGCCGCCAATGGGGGACCTCGCAAAACCGGAGATGTCGCGATTGGTGAACCTTTTGACGGGAAGGTTCTCGGGGCCGGTCATATTGAGAGGGGTCATCCTGTCGATAAGGGTTGGATCAGGTCTGTTCCAGAGGTGCGTGGATTGCGGGAGAAGGCTGGACAAGGGATCCTGCACGGTTCATGGAAAGACCGGGTCCGAATGGGACATGGGCTTCAAGGGGATATTCGATGACGGTTCGGCAACTTCCTTCGTCAGGGCGGACCGGCCAGTGGTCGAATCCCTTCTCAACAGGACCATGGACGAGGTCACGGCAGAGGTCAGGGAGAGCCTCGACCCGGACAGCATCCTTTCCGAGATCGACGAGATGCTCGTGGGGAGGCCCATAACCCTCACCGCGGATCCCTCATTGGACGATTACGGCGTTATCCTGAACATCTCCGAGATCTCCTTCGGATGGGAGATCGAACAGATCGAGAAGGAGGTCGTTTCCTTGATGGAGGTGATGGTTTGAGGAAGAGGGAACCAGCTTATCCTGTCCTCATACAGGACCTTGTATCCTCCACCAAGGAAGAGACTGCCTCGGAGGAAGGCTATCCGAAGACCTCGTTCGTATCCATAACGGGGGCGAGGTTGTTCAGGGTGGTCATCGCCGGTGTTTTGATGGACATGACCGACATCGGTTCCGAGGAATCACCGATCTTCAGGCTCCGGATCGCCGATCCCACTGGGGGCGTGACCTTCACCGTGGGGAGGTACAGTCCGGACATCCAGAGGATGATACCCGAGCTGAGGACCACTTATCCCATCCTCGTCGTCGGAAAGGTCAGCAGTTTCACATCGAAGAGCGGGGAAGAGGTTGTGACACTGAACCCGGAGCTTGTAAGGGAGATCTCGAAGGAAGAGAGGTCCATGTGGAACATGATGGCGGTCAGGGATGCGCTCAGCAGGCTCTGGAAGCTTGAAGGGAGAGGCCCGCTGCCGGGGAGATGGATGGAAGTACCCCGGCCCGATGATCCAAGGGGCGGCGAGGAGGTCGATGAGAGGTCAAGATCAATGATAAGGGATACTCTGAGGTTCCTGAACAAATCCCTCTTCGCAAAAGAACTGGACAGGATCGCCAAGGGAACGGGCCCGGAAGCAAAAAGCGGTAAGGAAGAGGACCTGGAGGAATATGAGACCATGGTCCTTGATATGATCAACGAACTGGACAGGGGGAGCGGCACAAGATGGGACGATCTCGTCGATCTCGTCGACCGCAACAGACTTTCCAGGGATATCGTGGAGGAGGTCGTGTCAACGCTTCTGGACAAGGGACTCGTTTACGAACCGGTCCTTGGATACCTGAAGGCGATATGATAAAGATGGTTTCGTGCATGTTTCTTATATAAGAAATTGTTACCCCTCCCATGGTCGAAAGGAAGAAGATCTTCATCGGAGCCGCTTGGCCATATGCGAACGGCAACCTTCATCTGGGACATATTGCCGGATGTCTGCTTCCAGCGGATATCTTTGCCAGGTACTGCAGGTTGATGGGTCATGATACCCTGTTCGTTTCCGGCTCCGATATGCATGGGACCCCTATCACGGTCACCGCTGACAAGGAGGGTATCTCCCCTGAAGAGGTGGCCGAGAAGAACCATGCTTCCATCCTAAAGACCATCAAGGACCTGAGAATAACCTATGATCTTTACACAAAGACCCACACCCAGCACCATTTCGATGTCGTCAAGGACATTTTCCTTACCCTCATGAAGAATGGATGGATAGACCGAAGTCATGATGTCGCACCCTTCTGTCCGAGCTGCAACAGGTTCATGCCGGACAGGTATATCGAAGGGATGTGCCCTTTCTGCAAGAACGAGGATGCAAGAGGGGACCAGTGCGACAGGTGCGGAAAGGTCCTGGACGCATCGGAACTCATTTCTCCGAAATGCAAGATATGCAGCAGCACCCCGGATTTCAGGGAGACCGAGCATTTCTACCTGCTCCTTTCCGGGCTGGAACCAGGGATAAGGGAGTTCGTCGAGAGCAGGAAAGATGGATGGCGCCCGAATACACGGAACAATACAGAGAACTTCCTCAGGGAAGGCCTCAAGGACCGCGCGATCACCAGGGACCTGAAATGGGGTGTGCCTATACCTATCGAGGGTTACGAAGATAAGAGGATCTACGTCTGGTTCGAGGCGGTATGCGGCTATCTCTCGGCTTCCAAGCTTCATTCAAAGAACGTCGGAAAGCCCGACCTCTGGGAATCCTACTGGAAGGACCCGGATTGCAGGCATTACTATTTCCTTGCCAAGGACAACATACCATTCCATACGATCATATGGCCGGCAATCCTCTACGGGTACGGAGGATTGACGCTTCCCTACGACATACCCTCGAATGAATATCTCCAGTGGGATGGTTCCCAGTTCTCCAAATCAAGAGGCCACGGTGTGACCGTGAACGGTTTCCTTCAGGACTATCCCGTTGATCCTCTCAGGTTCTATCTGTCGTTGAACATGCCGGAGAAGGGCGATTCGAACTTCGACCTGAACGAGTTCGTCCAGAAGAACAATACCGAGCTCCTCGGGGCGCTCGGCAACTACCTGCACAGGATAGTAACTTTCATCGAGAAGAATTACGGTGAGGTTCCTCCAAGGGCGGATCTCACGGATGATGATGAGAGGCTCCTCCAAAAAGCGGAAGAGATGTACATCAAAGCACTGGATTCAATGGAGGGCGTCAAGTTGAAGGAAGGTATCCATACCATCATGTCCATCGTTAACGATGGGAACAGATACTTCAACGACCAGGCACCCTGGAAGCTTATCAAGGAGGATCGGGATCGCTGCGGAACCGTTCTCAACATCGCCCTATCTGTCGGCAAGATCGTCATGTACGGGTTGTACCCTTACATACCTCATGCTGCCGACCGATGGTTCGCCATGATGGGCACCGCGAGCCCGGAAGCTAACCTTTGGGATGAAGCCCTAGTGCCATTCCCTGAAGGAATGAAGGTCAGGGCGCCGGAGCCTCTTTTCACGAGACTGGAGCTGGAACCGGAGGACCCCCTGCCGGGGGAACCAGGGACCGAGGGGCCACCGAAACAGGAGATAAAGAAGGAGGAGGAGAAAATGGAAAACGTGTCGTTCGAAGAGTTCATGAAGCTTGACCTGAGGGTTGGCCACATACTTTCCGTGGAGGAGCACCCCAACGCCGATAAGCTCTATGTCATCAAGGTGGATCTCGGAGAGGAGGAGCCAAGGACGCTTGTGGCAGGCCTGAGGAACTATTATCAAAGAGGGGATATGGAGGGCAAGAAGGTGATCGTTGTCTCCAATCTCGAACCGAGGAAGATGAGGGGCATCACCTCTCATGGCATGCTGCTCGCTGCTGAGGATAACGAAGTCGTGACATTGCTGACGATCGATCCCATGAAGGAAGTTCCCCCGGGGTCCAAGATCCACTGAACCTCAGGCGAACATGGAGTATCCTTCCTTCCTTGCCTGGCCCTTGTGGAGGGATAGCAGAATTCCTTCGGTACCGGACTCTCGGACCTTCTTTAAGGCTTCCTTAAAGTCCTTAAGATTGACCATGGTCCTCTCCTCTCTGATGGCGAACATCCCTGCTTCGGTGCAGACCGCCTTGATCTGAGCGCCATTGAAACCGTCGGCCATGGCTGCCAGTTCATCCAAGGAGACCTCTTTCGATATGTTCATCCGCTTTGAATGGATGCGGAATATCTCCTTTCTTGATGATTGATCGGGAAGCGGTATTTCGATCACACGATCGAGCCTTCCCGGTCTGAGGATCGCATGGTCCAGAATGTCGGGTCTGTTCGTAGCGGCGATTATCCTGACATCTCCCAGATTATCGAACCCGTCGAGTTCGGCTAAAAGCTGGATAAGGGTTCTATGGACCTCCCTGTCTGCTGACGTGGAGGAATCGGTCCTTCTGCCAGCAATGGAATCAAGTTCATCGAGGAACAATATGCTGGGAGCCCTCTCCTTCGCAAGCTGGAATAGCTCCCTGACCATCCTGCTTCCCTCTCCGATATATTTCTGAACCAGCTCCGAACCGACCATCCGGAGGAACGTGGCCTTGGTCTCCCTGGCAATGGCCTTTGCGATCAGGGTCTTGCCGCATCCGGGTGGTCCGATCAGGAGGACCCCCTTGGGAGGATCAATGCCCACATCCCGGAAAAGGTCGGGTCTGAGCAGGGGAAGCTCCACGACCTCCTTCAGCTCCTGGATCTGGGAGTTGAGGCCGCCGACATCCCTGAATGTGACGTCCGGCTTATCATCGATCTCCGCAGCCCCGACCAGGGGGTCCTTGGAGGACGGTAGGATGGCCGTTACGGACATCGTATCCTTGTTGAGGGAAACCTTTGTCCCAATGGTAAGTTCGTTGACATCCACGGATGAGAGCACCTTGACCACGAAGGAGGGGCCGCCAGAGGTTGAGACAAGGACCTGGTCGTCAGTATAATGGTCTATTATGGTTCCAACGATCAGGGGTGGTGATTTCATCCTGTTGAGCTCACCGTTGAGGAGCATGACCTTGTTCTGGAGGCGCATGACCTCGTTCTCGAGGTAGCGCTTCTCCTCGCTGATCCTCATGGATTCCCTTTTCCAGGGATTGCTTTCGCTGTCCCACTGGACCCGATCGAGCTCTTCCTTGATCCAATCCTTTTCGGACTGGTCGTCCTTGTCGGACCACCACGGGTCCTCCTCGACCTCATCCTCGACCTCGAAGGATAGCTCGTCCTCCAGGTCGTCATCGTCCAGGTCCACCCCGGTCCGCTTTTCGGAGTCCACGCTCTTTTTTTTCTTCATTGATGCTCCTCGCCAGCAATAATCAACCCCGGAAGTTTTTAATCTTTTCCTCTAACTGCGCAGGATTATCGGGAATAATGACAAGTTTTAATTATCAATCACCGGATTTTGGATTGGGTGAATTATTGTACGAGGCAGTCCTGGCTGTGAATCTGAAGGAAAGCTGGGTTGGCAAGTTGATCCGCCAGCTTCCGATATCGGTGAACATAGTTGACACGATTGCCTTCGGGGATGAGGGGGTCCAGGACCTTGCCGAGATCAAATTGAACGGCGCGGACCCGAGCCTGATCGAAAAGCTCGTTTCGGAATACGATCACATAGATTTCGTGAAGGCCAGCAAGGTGGACCAGGACAAGGTCATTGTAATCGTGGGAACCAAGGGATGCGGAGGCTGCAGGTCCATACTGGAATCCGGATGCTTCCTCATTTCGGCCTCCACGGACGATCAGGGGTGGGTGGAATGGAAATTGATACTGAACGAGAAGATCCAGCTTCAGAAACTGGTCGAATCCCTTGAATCACGGGGGATAGACAGCAGGCTCATCCTGATACAACCGATCGATGACAGGGAGTCCCTGACACCACGTCAGGAGAAGATCATAAAGACAGCCCTCGAAAGGGGGTACTACGATTTCCCCAAGCGCATAGGGATCCGGGAGCTTGCAAGGATATTCGACATTTCCACAGCGTCGGTGTCTGAGACCCTGAGAAGGGGCCAAAAGAAGATCATCGAGCACTATTTCAAGCAGAAGGGCGAATGAGGATCGCCACCGCCAACCGGCTTTTTGAAAAGTTGAGGTGTGAACCTTTTATACGTTATCCCCAATTCATCGCTGTCATCAAGGGACGGTGGCCTGACTTGAAAAGGGTCTACTTTGATTCGAATTCGGCGATGCCCACAATGAAACAGGTTGTGGAAGAGATGCTGCCGTACTTCACCGAACACTACGGCAATCCATCCTCCATACACGAACTGGGCAGGGAGCCCAGGAAGGCGATGGAGACCGCAAGGGAGAACATCGCCGCCCTGATAAACGCCGATCCAGCGGAAATCATATTCACCTCCGGAGCAACTGAATCCATCAATCTGGCATTGAGGGGCCCCGTCCCGTTCAGGGCTCCCGGCAGGAACAGGATCGTGATCTCGAATGTCGATCATCATTCGGTCCGGGCGACCTCCGCGGCAATAGAGACCACTGGATTGAAGAGGACCCTCCTCCCCATCGATGACAAGGGGAAGATAAAAACCGGGGAAGCGGAGAGAATTCTGGACGACGATGTGTACATGGTATCGGTTCCGTTCGCAAGTTACGAGGTAGGCACCCTCCAGCCGGTGGAAGAGATCTCAGCCCTTGTCCGTGAGAAGGGGGCGCTTTTCCATATCGACCTCACGACCTCCGCATTCCAGGCCCCCTTCGATGTCAGAAAGCTTCCCGTGGACCTGGTTACCCTTTCATCCGCAGATCTGATGGGCCCGAAGGGCGTGGGCGCCTTGTTTATCAAGAAAGGGACAAGGATCTCTAGCCTCATCAAGGGCGGCGGTCATGAGAGAGGTCTCAGAAGCGGTTCGGAGAACATACCGGGGATAGTTGGAATGGGGGTCGCTGCAAGGATCGTCAAGGAAAGAATGGGCCAGTACGCAAGGGAGCTCACCGCGATAAGGGACCACTTGATCTCCGGTCTGTTGAGGATCCCCGACAGCCACCTGAACGGGCATCCAACCGAAAGGCTGCCCAACAATGCGAATATCCGTTTCGATTACATCGAGGGAGAATCCATGCTCCTGATGCTGGACATGAACGGCATCTCGGTGAGTACAGGGTCGGCATGCACCCAGAAGAACCTGGAGCCCTCGAAGACCCTTCTTGCGATGGGGCTGAAACACGAAGAGGCCCATGGAAGCCTCCAGTTCTCATTGAACCCCAACAATAAAATGGAAGATGCAGAATATGTGGTCTCGGTTCTCCCCGAGATCGTCGAGCAGTTAAGGGAGATGTCCCCGCTATACCAAAGATAGGTGATCCGATGGCAAGGCTGGAATACACGAAGAAGGTTCTCGAACATTTCAAGAATCCGAGGAACGTCGGTGAAATGGAGGATGCGGATGCCATAGGCACTGTGGGGAATCCCGTATGCGGTGACATGATGGAACTATCCATCAAGGTCGAGGACCACAGGATCGAGGATATCAAGTTCAGGACCTTCGGCTGCGCCTCCGCCATCGCCACCACTTCGATGCTCACCGAACTTGTCAAAGGGATGGACCTCGACGATGCCGAGAACGTCAAGTGGGCGGATGTGGTCGAGGGGCTCGAGGGACTTCCTCCCGTGAAGGTCCACTGCTCGCTCCTGGCCGTCGATGCCCTGAAGGCAGCCCTGTACGAATACTACAAGAAGAAAGGTATCGAGAGGAAGGACCTGAAACCCAAGGAGGAGGAAGAGGACGAGCATCACGGGGATACGGAAAAGGCCTGCGGACCCCTGGTCTGATGTCATCTGGACCAGGCCAAGGCGTTAATTCCATATCCCGGAATGCATTATCCGACCCCTGCCGTCAAGGAGCCCTGCGGGTGCAATCATGAACACCAAAGACAGATCCTCATTGATCGCCCTGGTCCTCGTGATTGCATTCTGTATCCAGTCAATACAGATCATCCCGGATGCCGGTGGCTCCCCGGTGCTCCCCGGGACGAATGAATGGTGGAACGTGGAAACCATGTTCTCCCCGCCCGGTACACTGGGTGTTCTGGGGGTCGGGGCCTTCTTCTTCGATCCCCTCGAGGACGGGGATCATATCAAGAAAATTCCTGGATCCACATCATTCGATCCCCTACTTGTTCAGGCCAGGGACCCTTCGGCTATGGCCGCTCTCAAGGAGCACGAGGGCAGGGAATTCAGGCAGCTGGATATCATCTCGTCGGATACCATTGTTGTTCTTCCCATGAAGGACGGGGCGCCGGTCATCGATCTGTTGGGGCCGCTGACCCGCGCGATGATCGAGTACCACCCGATCCTCAAGATAGATGCGGGTCTCTTCGATAGCGTAAGGGCGATGGATGGCAGGGGGGAGTTCGAGGTTGTCGTCGGTCTTTACACGACACCTGATGACCTGGTCCTCGAGATCCTTGACCGGTCGAGCCTTCATGGGATCGAGGTAAGGGGAGTTGACGGTACCATTCGCGGTATGTTCAGCACCGAGGACATCATCGACATTGCGGCCATATCGTCAGTATCCCATGTCTCCCTCGATGGTTTCGAGGGGGTCGATAACGATATCGCAGCCGACATAATCGATGTCCTGGAGGTCTGGAACGGTCTTGCCCTAAACGGTTCGGGTCAGATCGTTGCCGTTGCCGACACCGGCCTCGACAGCGGGTCCAACAGCACCCTTCATCAGGACTTCAAGGGCAGGGTGACGAGGACCTACACCTACGGCAGGGCTGGGAACTGGTCCGATGCCGACATCCACGTCTGGGATCCGGCAACGAGCTCATGGGAATACGAGGGCGGGCACGGGACCCATGTCGTCGGTTCCGTTCTTGGGGACGGAACCGCTTCATCCGGGGCATACAGGGGAATGGCCCCGGATGCCGATCTTGTCATGCAGTCCACGATGACATCCACGGGTTCCCTTTCGATCCCTGCCTACAACACGCTTTTCTCCGACGCTTATCGGTCGGGGGCCCGGATACAGACCAATTCCTGGTCGACCAGGAGCTCCTACGGGAACTACACCTGGAGATCTTGGCAGACCGACAATTACATCTGGAACAACAAGGACATGCTGGTGCTCTTCTCCGCCGGCAATCAGGGGTCGAGGGGGGCATACTCGGTCTCGACGCAGGCATCTGCAAAGAACGTTATTGCGGTGGGTGCTTCCGAAAGCTACCGCCCATCCGTAAGCTCGTCGGCGAACAACATCTCGGAGCTTGCATCGTTCTCTTCCCTGGGGCCGACCTGGGGGGACAACAGGATAAAACCCGATGTGGTTGCACCGGGGACATGGATCCTTTCGACGAGGTCCAAGGTAATACCGGATTTCTGGACCCACTACTGGGGGACCAACTCGACATATCAGGGTGTGAACCGGAACTATGCCTATCTTGGCGGAACATCGATGTCAACGCCCATCGTCGCAGGCATGACAGCTCTGATAAGACAGTATTACGAGGATGTCGAGGGCCACACTCCTTCCGCGGCCTTGCTCAAAGCGACCGTGATAAACGGAGCGCGCCCTCTGGACGGGGACTGGTCCTCCGTTCCGAACAACAGTGAGGGATGGGGCAGGGTGAACCTGTCCAATTCCCTGGCGACCGAGGACGGGGATTCCGGCAGGTTGAAGTTCATCGACAACACCACCGGTCTCACGGCCGGTCAGAACCATACGAGGCTCTTCACCGTTGCGAACAGCAACAGGGACCTTGTGATAACCCTGGTATGGAGCGACTACCCCGGCTCGAACACAAGCTCCACGAAGCTCGTGAACGACCTGGACCTGAAGGTGATCTCGCCCAATGGGACCGTATACAACGGGAACGATCCCATACGTCCCTTCAACTCCTCAAAGGATAGCTCGAACAATGTCGAACGCGTCCTGATCACCGACCCTCCGGTGGGAATGTATACCCTGTGGATCGACGGATATTCGGTAACGGCCGGCCCCCAGCCTTACGCCATCGCCATGACGGGAAACCTTTCGGATGCCGTGGGATGGATGGAATGGGACAAGGGGGTCATACCGGCCAACGGGACCAGCGCTCACCTTCTTCTGGCCGATTCCAACCTGACCGGAACCGGGTGGGTGAACGTCAAGGTCAATACCTCATCAGATCCCGAAGGGGAGATCATGAACCTCACGGAGGTGGTGAATGGCGGCAAAGGCATAGGGATCTTCAAGGGATCGGTGAGGGTGGTCACTGGCACACCGTCTTCCGGGGAAGTCTCCGTTTCGACTGACGAGGATGTGACAGCATACTACCAGGACGCTTACCCCAAACGCATGGCGACCGCCACGACCAGGGCCCTGATACCCCCGAAGGTAGTGAATGTCACCCACGATACCGGGGGCAGGACACTTACCTACATGGATAAGGTCACGGTAACGGTCCGGGGGACGCCCGGATGGGATTCATGGTTCGACGTTACGGACCTCAACGGAAGGAAAGGTCTCCCAGCGCTTGATGATGGTGTCTTCCCTGACATCGCTGCCGCTGACGGGAATTATACCGGTTCTTTCACCGTCCCGAACCTGGTCAAAGGGAACTACACCATCAAGGGCTATATCTCGAGACCCTTCCTGGATCCATCCGCTGGTCTATCATCCGAACCGGTCAGGATAGACACCAACATACCGCGCCGTCCCAACAACCTCTCCGTGAAGGTCATTCCTTCAGGTAATGCCCTTAGGCTCGATTGGGACAATCCGGGTGACGTCAACCTGATGTCCTACAAGATCTACCGGACGACCGAGACCTCCCCGGGAAGCGGTCTTCCAGGTCCTTATTCCCTTGTGCACAACACTCCTGACAATCGAACGTTCTTCGTTGACACCGGGCTCGCCGACGGGATCCTGTACTTCTTCAGGGTCTCCTCCTTCAATATTCTGGGACTGACCTCCGAGCCCACCGAGGCCTCTACTGGGATTCCGGAAGATACCGTCGCCCCGTGGCTCGACCTGAACGGGCCCCCCCATGCCACAGTTATCTCCCGGGAGGTCGTCCTGAACTACACATCGGAGGAGGATGCCATTTTCGTCGAATTCCAGATCGCCGCTGACAGGGACAACAACATGATCCCGGACACACCCTGGAGCGTTCTTATCAACGATACGACCCCATCCGACCCTCTTTTGTGGGATACGGCTTCGAGACCGGTTCAGATCAATGAAGGGGACTGGTTCATACTTAGAGCCAGGGTGCTGGACGAGGTCGACAACGAGAACATCACCGTTCCCCTGGCAAGGTACAGCATAGACAACACCCCTCCAGGATCGCTGACGATCACATCGGAGACCGGCAAAGCCCAGAATATATCGGTATATCATCTTGAAGGGACCACCGAAGCAGGTTCAAAGGTTGTCGTGATGAAGGACGGCTTCGAGGTCAGATCTGTAACATCGGGTGGAAACGGCCGTTTCGAGGCGTTCATCGAACTTGAGCTCGGTGTGAACGAGTTTACCGTCGAGAGCTACGACCGGTACAGCAACGGCCCGACAATGTCACAGGAAGACCTCTACATCGTTTACGATCCGTTCTCACCAAAGGCCCGCATCTCCGGCGCAACACCGATCACATCCCGCCCCATCGTTCTTGACGCAGCGGATTCTTTCGATGAGGGGCCCCGCTCGTTGTTCGAAGGCATCGCCAATTATTCCTGGTCAATATCCTTCTGGGGGGAGACCCATCATCGCTTCGGGGCCTTGACGAACATTCATCTCACCAGGCCCGGCGATGCCGAGATCGAACTTGTAGTGGCGGACGCGGCCGGGAATTCCGATACGATCGCCAGCCGAATCTATGTTGTGGACGACATCTCTCCCAGCCTCGACCCCCTCGAGGACCTGAACGTCCTCGAGGACTCCTCTATCGAGGTCAGGGCCAAGGGCATCTCCGACAATGACCCGCTTATCTCGGAAACCGGCGACTTCGTCTGGAACATCTCCGGTCCGGTGGCACGGGTCCTTAAGGGCGAGTCAGTGGAATTCATCCTTGACACTCCCGGGAGGTATGAGGTAAAACTCACCCTCACCGATACGGGAGGGAACACTGCCGTCGTTCCATTCAACATAACGGTTCTGGACATCACGACCCCGAACGCCGCCGCAGGACCCGATATCAGGATCGTCAAGGGAGGCTCCGTCAGCCTGTCCGCAAGAAATTCCTCCGACAACGATCCCCGGTTCCCGTCCGGGGCGAATTTCACATGGATCCTGAAGGGGTTCGATATGATATTGTACGGGGCGGAGGTCGTATTCTTCGCCTCGAGCCTCGGTGAATTCAGAATGCTTCTCAAGGTGTCCGATGCTGCCGGGAACGTGAACTTCGACGAGGTCCTCATCGAGGTCTTGACCGATGGCACCGCCCCAGAGGTCCTTGAGAGCTATCCGAAGGCCGGGGAACAGGAGATCGGTCCCGGTTCCTCCTTCCGGATGGTCTTCAGCGAACCCTTGGACGGCTCGACACTGGACCTTGGCATCCACATGCTTTCGTCATCCGGTCTTGAGGTCAGGATATCGAGGATCTCCTCGGGACCATCAGAGGTGATCGTTACACCCGGGGAGCCGTTGGAATGGGGAAAGGAATACAGGCTGAGGATCACCCCGGACCTGAAGGATATCACGGGAGAACCCTCAAAACTGATAGAATACCTGTTCCGGGTGAGACCTGCCTACACCATCCTGAAGATCAACGGCTTGACCCCATCCTCGCTGTCAGGCTCGACCCTGGAGGTCCGGAAACCTCAAGCCCGGATCTCCATAGAGATGTCCGCCGCGCCCTCGAGCGGAGCGACGCTGGACCTGGTTGGCGAGCAAGGAGCCTCTTTTACGCTCGGAGCGTCAGAGGTCGAGAACCGGACGCTGTTGTTTGATCTTGGGAGCATCGGTCCCGGAACCTACGATGCCGTTCTCAACGGCACCTCCAACAACGATGACCCGATGACGGGGGAAAGATCGTTCAGGGTCGAGGTTCTCGATGAGGAGAAGGAGGCACCCGTGACCTCCGATCAGAAATGGCTCCCGTGGGTGTGGATCATCATGGCCGTCGGGGTCATCCTGGCGCTCCTCGCAGTTTCCGTTCTCATCGTCAGGATCCGGAAAAAGAGGTCGAATTCCACCGTCATATCCGGACCGACGGCAGGGGCCGATCATTCAAAGGCGCATGAGGGAAGCCCTGAGCACGGGATGCATCATGTACATCGGGCCGAAGCCCCCCATTTGGCCCATGAAATGAGAAAAATGAAATAGGAGCAATGACTAGCAATCAGCAGGAGCAGGTGTGAATGGGTCCGAGGATAAGGTTCGGGAGGCCAAAGAAACGCGGGAGGAAGCGTTCATCCATATGGTCAATATTGAACACGTTCCTTTCCGGTATCTTGATGACAACGGGAATGCTCCTCCTTCTTCTATCGCTATCGGAACTCATAGTCTACTTCATCGACGTTGTCATAAAGAAGAACAAGACCTATATGGACTGGGGCAGGGCCCCTCTAATAATCTTCCTGTCCTCGATACCCTTCTTCATCCTCTATCTGATCCTGAACCTTCAAAGGTTCAAGTTCACAGCAAAATTGCGGAATAGGTTCAGGTCCTCAAAGCCACCGGAGAAGATCGAGACACTGGACCTTGATTAGGGGATCAGGAACTCTCGATCCTCGGAGCAAGAAGATATCTTGCATGGCCGTGGTCCTCGGAGAAGTCGAACTCCATTTTCAGAGGATAGCTGTTCCCGATGTTGAGAACGATATCCCTGTTCGCTCCGACCCCCTTCATGAGCTGGCTGAAGTAATCGAGGGAGAACGAGCTCTTGGCAGGTTTCTCGAAGTTCATGGCCTCGTACTGCTCCCCCTTCAACAGCTCCAGCGTCATTGAAGACAGGTCCTCGGAGGATGTCATGATCAATTTATCCTCTGAGCAGTCGAAGGTGATATAGTCCGAAATGGATGCGGAAACCTTCAATCCCTTCTGCAGCTCACCCGAGTTGAGCTTCAATCCCACGGGGAGCTGGAGGTTCGGGACCTTGGGGTCGGAGAAGCCGGATGCGTCGACAAGCGGGAGTTTCAGGGTCAGGTTGGACATCGAGACCACCAGCCTGTTGTCGCTGTCGAGCTTCAGCATGACCATCTCGTCGGCCTTTCCGCCCTTGAGGTGGTCGAGCAGCCTCTCGACGTTGAGCCCGATCTCCATGGGTTCGACATCGTACCTGTCGAACGCGTCCCTGGACAGGGAAAGGTCCACCATGGCCACATGGGCAGGGTCAACGGCCTTGATCTTCCACCCCTCATCATCGGCCTTCAGCTTGACCTCACCGACAATAGGTGTGAGTATCGAAAACACGCTTCTCAATGTTTCAACCTTGACATCTAACTCGAACATATCCATCCCCAACTGGCCGATCTAATGGATTACAGCCCTAATCAAGGAGGGCAATAATAAAGTTTGCCTAAAGGCCTCCGAACCAATAGCTGGCATCATTCCTCTGCCCCATAATGCCGCCTTGATAAAAAAGCCCTCGCGAGCGATATCGACAAGGCGATCAGTGCGATCAATAGGATCGGCACCCATCCCTGACCCCAGAGACCCATGTTATCCTCTTCCGTTCTGGATACAGGTTCGAGGACCTCGAATGTGCTGACGTCACAGCTCAGGTCCCCATATTTGACGGTTATCAGGAATACGCACTCCTCCTGTCCATCATCGATAAATCCGTTCAATACAACCCGTCCTTCGAAATCCTGCTCGATCGGTGCCGAACCCACAATGGTCCTTGTACCTCCCGGTCCATCGATCATATGGAGTTCCAGCATCATGCCTCCGCTTCCGCTCCAATGGACGTAGAAACCGGCCTCTATTCTAACAGCATCATCATCAATCCTTTCCATGCAGGCCCATTCCTGCCTGATATCGAGGTCGGTCCAGAGGGAGCCTCCGAGATCATAGAGAACGACCTCCTTGAGATACCGGGCGGCAGCTGGTGAATCGAACAGGATCCCTAGCTCCCGGTTCTCGAGACCGGAGGTTGGCCCCCAGTTGAAGGATGATAACCAGACCCAACGCTCGTCGATGATCATTCCCTTGGTATGGACCATGCCGATCTCATGGTCCAACCCGTACCGGGGAGACGGATGCATCAGGACCTTAATGTTCTCAAGAACACCGCACCTCGCGAAAATGGACCTCAGCTCCTCCATCCTCTCAAGGCAATCCGGCTCCAGGTCGCCGTTGAAATCCGAACCGTCCAGGAGTATACTGATATCCACTCCTCTTCCGGCCGCTTCGATGAGCTCCCCGATGTACGGGTTCAGGACCCTTACGCCGTATTTCCCGATGTCTTGCGCATGCGAACCCGGGACCATGTCCTCATTGACGGATGAGGATAGGAATCCGGTATCGAGGTCCATCAGCTCGAGGACGATCTCTGTCTCGGCATTGCGAATGGCCTCCATAAGTGGATTTTCTGGCAGGGAGATATGGTCAGGGGAGACCAGGACCTCACCCGTGCTCCACTCATCGACCGTGACAGGTGAGTGCCAGCTGCGGTCCAGCACCGTCCGCTGAACATCTGTGAAGGTGGAGAACGTTCTGAGCTCATCGACATCGTACGATCCCTGGCAGATATGAATGTCCGGCCCCTCCCAGTCTTCCCTGAACACAATGGAGAGGTCCTCGGCAAGGTCCGCGGAAAGCATCGAAACGACCCACCCCCTTGTACCGGAATGGACCTGTGCACCCGGTGGCGGGAACGAGGTGTCCTTCAGGTTGTCAGTGCTGACGAGGACCGTGCTGCCGTCGATAACAATGTACTTCGCATGGTCGTATCTGTACCTGTCCCTGATACCCATACCAGGGTCCGTTACCATCATCCTGACCTCTATGCCCGCCGCTGCCATCCTTGAAATGCAGACCTCTTCCAGGTATGAGATCCCCCCAACGGGATCTCCCTCGAGAAGGACCTCCACCTCGACCCCGCGCTGGTAAAGACCGATCAATCTTGACGTTATCCAATCGGAGGTCATCTCGTACACGTTGAGCTCCACACTCCTTCTTGCACTGTCCAGAGCCGTTGCTAGGACCTCTGAGCTCGAATCCGGGCAGACTCCGACGGACATGGAGGAAAAGTTACCCTTTCCAAACAGGTCCATCCTGGACTGGCCCGGGAACCTGGGCCTTAGAGAGGCCCAGTCCTCCTTCGTATTCGTGTCGATGCAGCCCTCCCTTCTCAGGACCTTTCCCCACCCGACATCGGGCACTGCCGGTCCTGTCCATGTTCCTCCCTCATATGATGTCCATGTTCCGGTTGGGAGGCTCGCCGATCCCCAGACCACAGAATCCACGATGCAGCCGTTTTGGTCCCTCAAGGTCAGGGTATCGTTCGAGTTCGCCAATCTCATAAGTCCATGGCAGGACACGGCCTTGTAAGGACCTCCGCTGCCCCATTCCACACAGGGGAGTTCTCCATTCTGCCCGACGAACCCGCTTCCGTTCATAGTTATGAATATCTCCTTCCCGGGATGGAGCTGGAGGTCTCCCAGGAGTACGATCCCATCGGATGATATTCCGAGCCCCTCATCGTCTGTCAGCATGTATCCTGCCAGGTCCAGGACGGACCCCTCCGGATTGTACAAACAGACGAACTCATCGGGATCATCGGGGAGATAAGTGTCGTAATAGACCTCTTCGATCATCGGGGCCGGAGACTCGGTTTCCAGAACGAACTCTCCTGGCAGGAGTCCCCACGGAAAAGGTGCGGACCCAGTCCACTCGGTATCGAAGTTCTCCTGCCGGAAATACCCCGCTTCGCCACTGAACGATATGGAGCAGAATCCCCCGTCGAAGGCCGCTTTCGGAAGTGATGTCCGTACCTCATCACCGATAACCATGACCGACCCCCTTGATGAGTGTCGGGATACCGCCCGGCAGATCCTTGCCTCCATAGGCAAACCTTCCATTACTGCGGCTTTCAAGAGGGCCGCTGTCCTCAGAAGGACATCGTTCGAGAGTTCTGTGATGGACAACAGACTTTCCCCTCTGAGGATCCTTTCAACGGTCCTGTTGAGCTCCTCTGTGGCTCCGGCTCCAAGGACCTCAAGGAAACCGGGTCCCAGCAGGAGCGAGACCTCCATACCGCTTCGCGCATATTCCAGCAGGCTGACCATATCGATCGGTCCGTCAGCATGAAGGATGGAAACCCGCCCGGGAACGGGAAATTTGTCCTCAACAGCCTGCATCGAACCAGCCCGAAGGCCGCCTATGGCAATGCAGTCTTGAAGATGGGACGGCCCGGTTATCGGAGGCCCGGTCGCGGGTTCAACAGGTTGGACCAGGGCCAATCCGACGAGGTCCGTGGCGGCCCCCGACCGATATCGGAGTCTGATGTTATCGAGGGTCCCGGCCCTGGAATCGTTGCCAAACGCGATCCCGAGACACCGAATGTCAATTTCGGAACGATCGTCCCATGAGATGCCCAATGGTCCAAGGACGCTGAGCATCCTGGTCTCGGTCAATAACAGCGATGTTCCGGCCTCCCCCTTTCCAGAGCCCAGCATTCGAAGTCTGGCTCCTTCCTTCTGCAGAAACTTGGCCAGACCAGCCCTGACCTGTGCCGGATGCAGTTTCTCCTCCGTCTCCTCCAGTTCCGACCAGGGTGCGAACGTGTATATTATCTCGACCGAATGTCCCCTTTCCATATGTTCGGCAAGCATTGATACGATCCTCTCATCATCGAGCAAGGGGGTGACGATCGTCACATCACCCTCCTGAAGAACCCATTCCAGACCTTCGAAAAGGGATCTTGGAATGAGGAACGAGGAGCTGCAATTCCGACCCGGGTTCCACGGCAGGACGGGATCCGATCCGGTCCCGACAACCATCCATCCTTCGCGAGATCCATCGGGGTTTGGCGACCGTCCTATTATCATATCCCTGGAGGGGACGCCGATGGAATCCGGGTCCTCTGACCCCCATGCTACCGAATCCATGATCCTGTTCCCGCGGTCCAGAAGGATGAGGCGCCCGCCGCTGTTTGGAAGGACAAGCTCCTGCATTTCCGGAATCCCGCATCCCTTTATCTCGATCCCGTCGATCTTCGTATTTTTTCCGAAGCACAGGTCCGGCACTTCCCCATGAACGTTCAAATATCCCTCGGGGTCCTTGGAAACGACGAGTACCTCTCCCTCTTCAACGAACGTTCCGTTTGGGATCACAGCGCCACGGTTCGAACAGTGGAGCAGAAAGCCTGAAAGGTCGACGGTTCCCTCCCCGGCCGAGATGAACACCAGCTCCCCGACCCCGTACACCGCCGGGTCCGGGAGGAACCCGATCAATCTGCAGGACCCTTCCATTACTTTCCAATCCAGGGATGTGTTCGAATCGATCGGATCTCCCTCGCTTGACCTTCGCCTGAAAAGGACGGACCCCCAGGTTGTCTCGAGCGCCTCCTCATCATTCCATCCCGTTTGAAGGCAGGGCCCGTTCCTGAGCACCACCATGTCGATGGCCATCCTGTATTCCGTGGAAAGGACGACCTTTCCTTTGCCATATATGTCGGGCAGCGGTCCCAAGACCACCATCCTGTTCTGAGCGTCAACACCATACGGGCAGTATGCCTGGTTTGCTTCTCCAACCCTCGACATCCCTTCAGGGTCCCAGAAAACTGCGATGCATGTATATGGGTGCAATACAGCACCAGCCGGGAAGCTCATATACTTCCCGCCATCGGATATTCTGACGCCGGAAAGGTCGACGATAGATCCTCCGGGATTCTCGACCAGGATACGGGTCTCCTCCGGGGAACAGTTCCAAAGGACCTCGGATATCCGGAGGCCCAGCTGTCCCTCCCCGATAACGGGTGGGACGACTTCGAGACAGGTGCTCCATTTGTTATTTTCCTCATCTGACTCCTCGATCAGCCCTCCTCTGTCGGCTGCAAGATCGAGCATGTATCTGCCATCAAGTCCGAGGGTATCGATCGTGATGTCGAACTCCCTTCTGGACCTGGAGGTCATGCCGAAGAATGACAGGGCAGAGGTGATCAATGGATCACTTCCAGGACGGTCAAGATCGAAGATCCGGAGTTCGAGGGATACATTCCCTGGATCAAGCTCCGCCTGTCCCCGGATCGAACCGCAAAGCGACAGCAGCGACCCCGAGGGAACGCTCGAAACCCGCTTTCCGTCCATTTCCAGCTCGACCCCTTCAAGCAGGACATCGGCTGCGGGAACCATGAGGTCAACGAAGGCGGTGGAAGAGACCGGTGCCAGCTCTTTCCATGTTGCGGTTATCCACATCCTGACGTATCTGTCCTGAGTGAAGACCTCCGGTGCTTGGGCGGTAATTTCATACCTGACCGTCCCCCCGGGATACAGAACCGCTTCCCCTGTGGGTCCGGTCTCGAATGTCCAGTTCCTGGAATCATGATGCATTGAGATGTCAATGGCCCCCTGGAGACCGCCCGTATTCCTGACAAGGACCGAAAGTTCAGCCTGCCCCCCCTTCTCTACATGGAGAGGTTGAGGTCCGGTCTCGATGAAGAGGGACGGGTCCTTCGCATTGTCCCAACCCATGGTATGTGTCGAGTTTCCTGCGGCGACGATCCAGTCTCCGGGCGAGGATGTATCGCGGCCATCGGGTATCCTGAGCAGGCTCCTGCCAGTGGCAGGTACCGGATTCTCCTCGCCCGAAGCCGACATTGAACCATTCCACGCATCCCAGTATTTTCCCGACCAGGTGGTCTCCTCATAACCTGCCCCTGGGTCGCCTACATGGCTCGAGGACCCCCATGACAGATGGTCCACGACCCTCCCGTCATTGTCCTTCAAGGTCAGGCCGTCCCCGTTGGTATAGAGTGCCGATGATTGTTGGGAGAAGATCATAGCGATCCCATCAGGGACGACGACATCATCGGAGGGTGCCCCCAGGAATACAACGAGCCTCCCCATCTCTGCCACTCGCTGCTCATCGAAATTCACAACAACGTTCTCGCCGTTCGAGAGGACAAATCCCCGCAGGTTCTCCTGGTTCCCGATGTTCAACAGCTCCACCCACTGGTTCCCGAGGTTCGCTCCATCAGGATCGATCATGACCTCATTGATGAGCACCCTGGGGATCGCCGCATTCTTGGACCCGGGGGTGGGATCGAAGACCCTCCTTATGAGATCGCTGCCATCGGGGGACCTCTGGAGACCGCAGCCTGTCTGAAGCGAATCCCATCCCATGGAATCAACTATGGCGCCTGTACCGTTCCTCAATACCGCCATGTCGTCCCTGCCCAGTTTCAGAAGGGTCTCATTCCTCCAGAGAGTGACGAAGGCTCCCGGTGCCAAAGACAGCGATCCGATCATGAACGTGTCATAATTGTCTGATAAGGACCAGTTCGAGAGATCGACCCCCTGGGATGAGGGATTATAGAGCTCCACGAACTCATCCAGGGTATTGACGGCACCGTCCCCGTTGAGGTCCAAGGTTGGTTCTGGATACACCTCGTTGACCAGAACTGTCACCGGGCCCCCAATGGTCATCCATCCGATATCTGCCATGGTCTCCTCATCTCGGGGGAGGCTTTCATGAAGATCGATACCGAAGGTCAACACCATCATCGGGACCAGTATCCAGATCGAAGCCGAGTACAGGTTCCCTTTTCCATTCTTTGTTCCAGCGGTCAGGCTGCCCTTTTTCAGGGGCTCGGATGTCCAACGCAACTCATATCCCCGGATTCCATTTCCCCTCTTGTAGAAAAAACCTTTCCCCTGGGAAACCCCCGGGGATACTGAGATAATCCATATAATGGGGCCCTTTGTTTCGAATATTACCTATAGGAATGATAGGGATGAACTGGGCTTCATTGTCAAATGGACCGAATTCACCGGAAGGTGGACAACCAGTCAGTTTGTACAACCGTAAGTCAGGTGATAACCTATATATATACAATGATGTCTGTTCATATTATAAGGGGGTAAAGACCAATTCAAAAACGAAAAAAAGTCGAAGAATTGGTCATTTAAATCCATAAGTGGTCGAAGGGATGGTGGATCGCATGATGGAGCAAGGTTCTGAAAAGATACGAAAGTTCATGCCCGTGATAGCAGTGCTGATGCTTCTTGTTTCGGCATCGTTTGGGCTGTTGCTGACCACGGACGAGCCGAACGTCAGCGCTGCAAGCATCGGTTCGATATCCGTAACGGGCGGAAATACCAGGAGCTTTCAGAATGTCAATTACCTTCTAGATGGTGACATTCTGGTATCCGGGTCGGGAAGTAAACTGACCTTCAAGGATTCGACCCTTAAGCTCTCCCAGGACGTGGGTATAGATGGCGAGCTGGGGGGCGGGGATGATCATATCTACACGATCACGGTCGAGAACGGAGGAACCCTGGAGTTCGAGAACACACTGCTTACAACCCAGACCGGACAGATAAGTCCGTACTACAAGATCGACATTTCCGTTGACGGATCGGGTTCCGTCATCAGCTTCAAGGATTCTGCGGTGGAGGGTCCCGGCGAGATCACGCTGACGAACAGGGCAAGGCTCGTATCGGACGGGTCCGCATTCTATCAGCTGCAGGACCAGAGTTCTCTCTCATACGATATTGACGGGGATGGAAGCACCGCAGATGATGTCGACTTCAACGACGATGGTCCGCTCTTCTCCTTCTATTCCGGATCGACAGGTCTGATAGTGGATTCCGAGCTGAGGGATACACTCTCTTTTACCACCGCCTCAAGGGACGGCATCACCGCGGGAAACCTTACGGTGGACGGATCAGGCACCAATCTGACCGTGATCAACTCCTTCCTTGACGTCGATTTCGAATCCAGGATGTCGACAGGCTCCCACAACATGCTCAGGGCCAGCAACGGAGGAATAGCTCATCTTGTCGGCGTCAGCGTGAACGTATCGGCCTCCACATCTGCCTCTCACCCAGCCTTCTATGTCACGGAGACATCATCAAAGGTGGTCTATTACAGGTGGATCGGAGCATATGTCCTTGACGGCATGGGAATACCGGTGAACGGTGAGGATGTGACGGTCTACCGCGTCGAGGGCAGTACGAATACCCGGCTTGGGAGCTCCTATCTGACCAACGAGGTCCTCAATTATATCGGGCGTATGAGCACCAACTGGAACGAAACCCATGGCAACGGATGGGCCTTCATACCCGTGATCACAGATGTGTTGACATCAAGCTCCATGCCCAATGCGGATTCCTATCCGGATTTCCTTGTCAGGGTGACCCTTGACGGGGAGACGGTTCAGGCCTCAACAAGCTTCAGGAACTTCCCCACTGTCCCAGATATGGGAGAGAACACCGACCTCTTCCAGAATGCCTTGGACGGTGTCAGTATAAGTTCCAAGGTGATGTCCCTTTTGGGGGGCCCCCTCGAGTTCAAGAAGTATGTCAAGAACCCGTCATCTTCAACATTCTTCTCGGGAAATGACATTGACCTCGCGGTCATGGGAAAGATGACGATTAGGGGCACTTCCTCTATCATCGACGGAAAGTTCTACCCGTCATTCTACGCCTTTGACGGCCACCTGGTCGTCAGTTCGGGAGGACATCTGATAATAAACGATACGACAGTGGCCTTCCTCAATGACGAAGCACCGGCATATATTTTGATCCAGAACGGAGGAAAGCTCGAAATGGGGAACGTAACTCTCATGGGGATGGGGGATGAAGCACTGTATGTTTACGTCATGGGCGCGGGGACACCAACGTTCATGATGAACGAGGGTTCGGTCGATATCGACCATCTGATCGCCAGGAATGGAGCCCTGGTCGACGTCTTATGCTCCTCCTTCAACGGTTCTCTCAATTTGGTCGGGTCCACTATCGACGCCACCATCTCGGCAGGTTCGATCGATGCCGGCGAGGTATATGCCGAGAACTGCAGGCTCCAGATGGATGGCAGTCCGGTATTGATCGATGATATACATCTTTCAGGTGTTTCGCTCTATTCATATGACACAGTATACAACGTACCGCTGGACATCGATAACTACGCCATGCTCACCAATGTCACGTTCTCGGGCTCACTGCCCCAGGGCAGGTCGAGCTGGCTCATGCCGGTGGATTCGGGGGTCATCGCCAGGGCATGGTGGGTGAACGCCCTCGTCCAGGATTCGGTTACAAATCCCCTTCCAGGATCCTCGATCAAGGTCCAGCGCGTCAGCGGATCGGTCCTCACCGATGTTTCCACGCATGCCACCGATTATGAGGGAAGATCGAGCTTCCCCCTTGTCCAGGAGGAGTTGAGGACCTCCGGAAGGACATTCCTTGGGAACTACAAATTGACAGCATCCTTCCGGGGATACACCTCGAACCCCCTGACCGCCCTTATAACAGGTTCCGATGTGGACGCTGTGATAACCATACCCGGCGGTCCGAACCTCTCACCGAACGGACTTTCTGTGGAAGGAACTCTGATCGGCGGCTTCCCGGTAAAACTCATAGCAAATGTGACCAATAACGGCCAGTTCGACGCAGGTGGTTTCATTGTCAGCCTCGACGTCAACGGAATACCGATAGGAGAGAAGGAGGTCGCGGGATTGGGGGCAGGCAGGTTCCAGGAGGTGACCTTCGATTGGATGACGCAGGAGGGGGAGGCAGATTTCGAACTTGTGGTGGATCCCCTTGGCGAGGTGAAGGAAACGGTCGAGACCGACAACACATTCTCCCAGTTGAACATCATAGGCATGGGGCCCGATTACACCGTTACCATCGAGGCCGTGGACGACGTCTGGGCATTCGATACCATGGGGGAGTTCGAGGTCTACGTTTCAAATGTTGGAGAGATCGATCCCGAGGCCAACGGGTTCTACCTGGACGTCACATGGATGTCCGGTTTCTCCAGCGGGATCGTGGCCGAGAACGTTACCATTGATTACATCGAACCTGGAAACTATGTCAGGCAGATGATCAACTGGACGCCTCAGGTCACCGGACCTGTTACGGTCACAGTGGAGATCTTCTCCAAATATGACAGGACCCCGATAAACTCCTTTGATACGATCGTGTTGAACATCCTGGAGCTGCCAGACATCAAGATCGTTCTGAACTCCTTCAGGATAGACGCACCCGTGCCTGTCACCATAAACACCACCGTGAAGGTGATGCTGACGGTCGAGAACGTCGGCGACCTGCCAACAGGCGACTTCATGGTAAGGCTTTACGATACCAAGAAGGAGATCGCGAACCAGATCGGGGACGAGGCTCTGGTTCCTGGTCTGGAGCCCAACGAAAAGGCGGACCTGGCATTCTCATGGAACACCCGCCTTCCGATCGGGTACCATGATATCATCGTGGTAATTGACCCGCTGAACTCTGTGAGGGAGCAGAACGAGACCAACAACGAGGCCGTTTTCAAGGTGATGGTGGACACGCCGCCTGACCTGACATTCACCGAGAACATCGGGGCGAGCCCCAAGGTCGCAACGGAAGGAAAGAACGTAACGTTCTGGGCCACCGTGAAGAATGTCGGCAGGACCAAGGCCATGAACGCTCTCATACATTTTTACATAGATTCGGACACCAACGTTATAGAATCCAGGACCATTCACCTGTCATCTGGGCAGGAGATGAACATCTCCTTTGGATGGATAGCGGAGGATCTCGGACAGCATACCTTGTTCATAGTCGCGGATTACTGGAACACAATTGCGGAACCCGTTGAGACCAACAATCTCAGGTCCCTTGATTTCACGGTGATATCCAAGCCCGACCTCTACATGGAGGAGAACGATCTCAGGGTGGAATCCGACGGAAAGATCAGGATCGGCGATGATATCGGGATAACGGCGGCTGTCAGGAACTCGGGGGAGACATCGGCATACAATGTCTTCATCCGGTTCTATGACGGGGACCCGGCCTTTGGAGGAAAGATAATCTCATGGAAGGACACACAGCCCTCCGTTTCGATCGCAATGATACCCGCAGGAGGGCTCCAGTGGGTCAACGTCACCTGGAGACCGCAGACAGGCGGATATCATAATATCTATGTTGTTCTTGACCTTGCTAATGCCATTGAGGAGTCCGACGAAGCCAATAACAAGGTCTTCTGGCCCGTCTATGTCCAGACGCTTCCCGATCTGGTCTTCACCAACCTCTCCATGTTCCAGGGAGATTTCGAGGTGGAATCCGCGGGTGTCGGCAAGACCCTTATCGTGAATGCCACCCTCACGAACAAGGGAGACACTGACGCTCCATCGTTCAAGGTCAACTTCTACAACGGCGATTTCGAGAACGATCCGGACCCCGACGAGCTGGGGTCCGATGTCATCTATCTCTCCGGGAAGCTGAAGGGAAATTCCAAGATGTACATCGAGATGCCCTGGAGGGTGGGTTATCCCAAGGGTATCAGGACAATTATCGTGAAGACGGAGCTTCTCGAGGGGACCGAACAGAAGACCAACAACAACATGATCTCCAAACCGATAGAGATATTCGATATCGATGACGTTCCCGAGCTCCTTCCGTTGAACGAGACCCTGACTATCGACTCCGGATATCCTGGAACCACGATCGATGTCGAGACCAATCCTGTCGCCTACCAGGGGATGAACGTCTCCCTTGACCTGTCCGTATCCAATATGGGAGGGAAGGCGGCAAGCAACACGACCGTAACCTTCCTCGCATCGAACGCGACCCACTCATGGGTCGAATACCAGACGAGCATAATGTTCATCGAGAACAACGGGACGGATTTCGTGTCCGGCTTCTGGAATCTCCGGGACCTCGGCATCAATACTCTGAGGATCATAGTAGATCCCGATAACAACATCCGCGAGTTCGACGAGGGGAACAACATCCTCGTGATCAACCTCAATGTGAAGGAGGCCCCCGATCTCGAGGTGACCCTGATAAGGCAGGGAAAGGAATACAACATCGAAAGCGGGCAGTTCGACATGACCAAGGGCAAGGAGTACGAGATATCCTTCCTTGTGAAGAACCTTGGGAACCACTCGCTGATCGATATCCCTGTGGAATATTCGGGTCCGGCAGATGCTCCCAGAAGGACCATAAATCTCGCCCCGTACGGGCAGCAGACGGTGACTTTCACCGTGAAACCCGATATAGATGCGGGGCAGGCAGCAGTATACAAATGCAGGGTTAACGACGATGAGAGCATCTTCGAGGCTTCATACACCAACAATGAGGTATCGAGCGTGATAAACGTTCTCGAGCCGGAAAAGCCCAGTCAGATATGGATCGTTTTCTTCATACTGGTTCTGCTTGTCCTGATAGCACTTGCGATCGGAAGCTATTTCGTTTACAAGAAGATGAAGTTGAAGGACATGGCCAAGTGCTCCAACTGCGGCGGTCTGGTCGAGGTCGAGGAGACTATCTGTCCCCACTGCGGTATCGAGTTCAGCGACGAGCTCGAATGCGAGTGCGGGGAGATAATACCGGTCGGGGCAACCGAGTGCCCGGCATGCGGCAGGCCGATCGCCGGCGAGCTGATGAAACCCTCCGAGGAGATTGAGGGTGAGGAGCCCGCCAAGGAGAGATCGGAGGACGAAGAGCTCGAGGAGGTCGAGGAAGAGCCCGAGGCAACCGAAGAGCTCGAGGAGGTCGAGGAGATACCGGAGGAAGTAGCAAGGGAGCAGCCGTCCGATGAGGAGGAGCTCGCCGAGTGCTTCGAGTGCGGTGCCTTGATCCCGGTCTCCGCTCCGATATGCCCGCATTGCGGCGCGGTCTTCGAGTAGTCCATCGAAAGCCTAATAAGAGAAATTAGGGCTACCCGTCTAATGGCATCTTTCAATGTGGAGAAGGTCCTGGAGGGATACGACAGGGACAACCTCACGGTCACCACTGTCTGCTCTCACTCCAGTCTGCAGATCTTCCATGGGGCTAAGAGAGAAGGTTTCAGGACCCTCGGGATCGCGGTGGGGAGGCCACCAAAGATATACGATGCCTTCCCGATGGCCAAGCCCGATGATTTCCTGATACTGGACAGGTATGACCAGATCATCGACCACGTGGACGAGATCATATCACAAAACGGCATAGTGATACCTCACGGGTCCTTCGTGGAATATCTGGGGGCGGAGAACTTCCGTGAACTCCCCCTTCCCACCTTCGGGAACCGAAAGGTGCTCGAATGGGAATCCGATCGGAACATGGAGAGGGTCTGGCTCGAGAAGGCCGGAATTAAGATGCCGAGGGAGATCAAGGACCCAAAGAAGATAGACGTTCCGGTGATGGTGAAATATCAGGGCGCAAAGGGCGGGAGAGGGTTCTTCATCGCCAAGGACTACAACCAGTTCAAGCTCGGAATAGACCATGCCCAGAAGTTCAACATCCAGGAATATATCCTGGGAACAAGATATTATCTGCATTTCTTCTATTCGCCCCTCCGAGAGAACGGCTACAGGGTAGAGGGTGGCAAGGGCATTGTCGAACTCATGTCCATGGACCGAAGGGACGAGACCAACATAGACGAGATGTACAAGCTCGGGTCCCAGGAAGAGCTCAAGGAGCACGGGATATACCCCACCTTCGTTGTTACGGGAAACCTTCCCCTGGTCATCAGGGAATCCCTTCTGAGCAAGGCATTCTCCATGGCGGAGAGCGTTGTCAGGACATCATACGAGATATTCGGAGGTATGATAGGACCGTTCTGCCTCGAGACCGTCGTGACCGACCAGCTCGATTTCGTTGTGTTCGAGATCTCGGCGAGGATAGTGGCAGGGACCAATCCCTATATCACAGGCTCCCCCTATTCGGACCTCATCGAACCCAACCTTTCCACCGGAAGAAGGATCGCCCAGGAGATAAAGCTCGGGAGGGACCTCGACAGGTTGAACGAGATCATCACATGATGCTTCCGTTCGAGGTGAGACCCGATGCGCCGCCTGTTCATATTCGATTTCGACGACACGCTTGCCCATTATTCCATGTACAATACCTGGGTCCTGAAACAGCCTGTCAGGATATTCCCTCATATCGGGGGGACCATCAGGGGAGCGGAACGGGTCCTGGACCATCTGAAGGCAAAGGGTGACGACCTGGCGATGCTGACCATGAACATAGTCCTCGATGACGAGCTCAAATGGAAGAAGCTCGAGAGGGTCGGAATGCGGAAATGGTTCAACGAAAAAAACACCCATTTTGTAAGACATAAGACGCCGGAGATAATCCTCGGGATCTGCAGGGGGAGGAGGAAGGACAGATGCTACATGGTGGGCAACTCGTATGACCATGATATCGCTCCTGCCCTTGAGGCGGGGATCAATGCCATATATATCCCCCGGCCGTGGTTCACCGCCTGGGTCCCGAGGAGGATGCCCAGGTCGGACAGGTTCAGGAAATTGTCCGGCATCGAGGAGATACTGGACGTTTATCAGGACCTGTAAGGCCTGCCTCCCACGACCGGATACAACAATGTTAAATATCGAAACCTGCAATCACTGGCCCCGTCCGGTGTATCCATGCGGTTGATAATCTGTGAGAAGGATAATGCTGCCAAAAGGATCTCCTCCATACTCTCGGGGAACGATCTCCAGACGGAGCACAGGGGGAGGGTCGTTGTTTACGTTTTCGTGTGGGAGAGCGAGAAGACCTACTGCATGGGTCTTCGAGGGCATGTCCTCAACATGGATTTTCCCAAGAAATACAACAACTGGTCAGACATACATCCCAGGGAACTGATCACCGTCGAACCCGTGAGGACGGTCTCGGCGCCGTCAATTGTCAAGGTCCTCAAGGAGATGGCATCGGCGGCGAAGAAGATATACGTCGCAACCGATTTCGACCGGGAGGGTGAGCTCATTGGCGGGGAAGCGGTGGAATATACCCTTGGTCCCGAAGCCGTCGATTCTGCCTACAGGGCGCATTTTTCATCCCTGACCCCCCCGGAAATCAAACATTCGTTCTCAAATCTAACCCGTATTGACAAGGCCCTGGCGAGCGCGGCCGAGACAAGGCAGGTCCTAGACCTGATATGGGGGGCAACCCTGACCAGGTTCATATCACTTGCATCAAACAGGCTCTGGCAGGATTTCCTGTCGGTGGGAAGGGTGCAGAGCCCGACCCTGGCATTGATCGTCGACAGGGAAAGGGAGATCAAGGAGTTCAAACCGGAGCCCTACTGGCGGATAGAGGCCGTTTTCGAAAAGGACGGTCTGGATTTCCAGGGCTCCCATTCCAGGGGCGACATCTGGAAGGAGAGCGAGGCGTTGTCCCTCCATGAAAGGCTCAAGGATGCGACCTCCGGTAAGGTCCAGGAGGTCAACAAGAAAAAGAGGTCCGACAATCCTCCCGCCCCCTTCAATACCACCGAGTTCATAAGGGCCGCCAACAACCTCGGGATGTCCGCTGCAAGGATCATGTCGGTGGCGGAGGACCTTTACACCAGCGGATACATCTCCTATCCCAGGACCGACAATACGGTCTATCCCAAAGGTCTGGACCTCAGAGCGACGGTCGAGATGCTGAAGTTCGGAAGCTACAGAAAGGCCTGCGAACACATCCTGTCCGGACCAAAGATCACCCCGACCAAAGGCAGCAAGGAGACCACTGACCACCCTCCGATATACCCCACAAGCTATGCAACCCCGGATGACCTGGGGCCGGAGAGGTACAAGCTCTACGACCTTGTCGTCAGGCGTTTCCTCGCCACCCTCCATGACCCGACCAGGCTCGAGGTCACCCAGGTCAGGATCGACGTGTCAGGGGAGAGGTTCAATTCATCGGGCCAGGTAATACTGGACCCGGGATACCGCTCGATCTATACCTATTCCAAGGTGTCCGAGAACATACTTCCGAAACTATCGGTGGGGGACGCCGTTGCGGTTTCCGGAATGGAACTCCTCTCCAAGGAGACGAAGCCCCCCAAGAGGTTCAGCCAGGGAGGTCTGGTGCAGGAGATGGAGCGTCTGGGATTGGGCACGAAATCAACCAGGCACGAGACCATCCAGAAGCTCTACACCAGGAGGTTCATCGAGGAGAATCCCCCCAGACCGACCCATTCCGGAGAGGCGTTGATAACCACCCTTGAGAGACATGCAAGGACCATCACGATCCCGGACATGACCGCAAGGCTCGAGGCCGACATGGAAAAGATATCCACGAACGCCCTGACGAAGGAAGAGGTCATCCAGGAATCAAGGGAGATGCTCACCAGGATCCTCGAAGAGATGGAAGAGCACAGGGATATCATCGGAAAGGAGATCTCCAATGCCCTTTTGGCACAGGATGTGGTGGGCAAATGTCCAAGGTGCAATAACGACCTTCTAATGGTCCGCTCCAGGAGAGGCAAGAGATATGTCAGGTGTTCGATGCACCCGGGGTGCTCGAAGAGCTACCCCCTGCCCCAGAAGGGGAAGGTCGGCTTCACCCAGGAGAGATGCGAAGTGTGCAGGTCCCCTCTGATAACCCTTTTCAGGAAAAAGGCTCGCCCCATCGAGGTATGCCTGAATCCCGATTGTCCGGCCCGGCTGAGGCAGTCTCTTCTTCATTTTTCTTCGCGGACTGCCCTGGATATTGAAGGCCTGGGGGAAAGCGTCGTGGAC
>JBLIRI010000016.1:0-30881 GCA_049472235.1 Thermoplasmatota archaeon
GCCTGTCCATGGCCCCGATGACACCGGTACAGGGGCCGCACCAGGCTGCCGTGATGTCCTCCAGAAGGACCGTCCTGGTTGTGCCGGTGGACCTCTGTGTCCCGTTAAGGGGGACGTAGACCGCCTGGTACATGTCAGCGACCGTGAGGGTGTATGTGCCCACGGTCTTGCTGAACTTCGCCTGGTCCTGCAGGAAGACCACCATGGCGATATCGTCCCAATCGTTCGCTTCAACATCTTCGGTATAATACGGATTGTCGGTTCCGTAGAAAGTCGGTTTGGTGAATGAGATGTTGTAATTTTCCGTTCTGAGGTAAAGTGTGCCCCTGCTCGGCGGGCCTCCGGCTGCCTCCCCGGTGGGAAGAACGAAGACCATTGAACCGGCCAGAAGTGCAACTACCATGATAAGGGGTAGGACCTTTCTTGATTGCCTCATTTATATCACCCAGAGTAAGTGAGACCTCGACTATGAGGTACATCCGCCCAATGCGCCACCCCGCTATTTATTTGTTCTCCTAGTAGATGTACATAGGCCTGGATATGGATAAAATTTGATATTTCGATATTTTATAACTAATTGAGGGATATTTTCAATTTTATAATACGGTCCCGATGGTGGTCCTGAGGTCGATTTTTTCAATGCTGGACCCAGCGTCGAGCCGCGGGTTAACATTTAAGGTCCCGTACATTGACCACGATTTTATATAGGTCCCCGAATTTCGGGGTCTAATCCCGTTTTGGAGATGGAGCCTGTGAGCATGCACGATGTGGACTTCGAGGCCCTGGGTTTCAAGTGCGGACTTGAGATCCACCAGCAGCTTCTGACCGACAGGAAGCTCTTCTGCAGATGCCCCCCTGTTTACAGGAACGACCCAGCTCATTTCGAGATCATAAGGCACATGAGGCCGACGCTTTCCGAGATGGGGACCTACGATGGCACGGCCCTCATGGAGTTCAAGACCAAGAAGAATGTGACCTACCAGTTCTTCAGGGACACCACATGCTCCTACGAGATAGACGACACTCCCCCCTTCGAGCTTGATCCGAAGGCACTGGAGATCTCCATGGTGATCGCAAAGGCAATGAGATGCGCCCTCGTCGACGAGGTCCACGTCTCGAGAAAGCAGTACCTCGACGGCTCCATACCCACAGGCTTCCAGAGGACAGCCATAATCTCCCTCGGGGGGCACGTCCACTGGAAGGAGGGCAGGCAGATCGAGATCCGCCAGATCTCGCTGGAGGAGGACGCCTGCAGGGAAATGGGGGACAGCGGCCACGAGATCATTTTCAGGACCGACCGCCTGTCGATCCCGCTCATCGAGGTCGTCACCGAACCCAATGCCCGCAATCCTAAGGAAGCCGGGGAGATGGCTGAGGTCCTCGGGTGGGTCATGAGGTCCACGGGGCTCGTCAGAAGGGGCTCGGGGGCCACCAGGCAGGATGTCAATGTCTCGATAGAGGGCGGCCGAAGGGTCGAGATCAAAGGGGTCCCGAAGATCGATCTGATACCGTCGATAACCGCCGGGGAGGCGGTCCGGCAGTACAACCTCCTCAAGATAAATTCGGAGCTTCAAGCCCGCGGCCTCGACCCGGAAACGATGGATGCCGACGGGTTCACAACGATGAGGTACGAGGATGTCACCGACATCTTCAAGGGCAGGAGCGTAGAGCTCTTCGATCCCTGGTTCGAGGGTATCGTCAGCACCGGGGGCGACCTCGATATCAAGGCGGTCCTGGTCCCGGGGTTCAACGGCCTCTTCTCCCATCCCACCCACGGGGACCAGACCTTCTCCGACGAGGTCGGGGGGCGCCTCAGGGTCATAGCATGCCTTGACAGGATGCCCAACCTGATTACCTCCGACGACGAGCCCATGAGGGGCCTCACCTCATCCGACATGGATGCGATAAAGGGGCGGCTTGGTGCGGAGGAGCAGGATGCGGTAGTACTGGTATGGGGCCCCAGGGTCGATACAATGACGGGTGTGAAGGAGGTCTATATCCGGTCCAAGGAGGCCTTTTTCGGGATCCCCCACGAGACGAGGCAGGTGCTGACCCCCGACATCACGACCTTCGAGAGGATCCTCCCGGGTCCGGACAGGATGTACCCGGACACGGACAGGCCCCCCATCGTGGTCACGAACGAGGTCGTCGAGCGGGTCAACGCCCAGGTCCCCCGCGACTGGTGGGTCGACGAGGGGGAGATGGTCGAGGGCGGGGTCCCCGGGAAGGTCGCGCACATGCTCGTGGTCTCTCCATGGATGGAGGTATACAGGTCCGCGGTGAAGGCAGGGGCCGATCCGAGGTTCACTGCCCTGCTCCTGATGGAGGGCCTCAAGTCCGCGGAGAGGTCCGGTTCCGCGATCGCAGGCCTGGACCCATCGGTCGTCCTCGAGGTCATCGACCTTGTGACAGAGGGGAAGCTCACCCGCAAGGCGGCCCCGCTCGTCATTTCCTGGGTTGCGGATTCCGGCGACAAGGTCGCCTCGGCCGTCAAGGAGCTCGGTCTCTCCCCAATGTCAGAGAAGGAGGCGGCAAGTACGGTCAAGGAAGCCGTCAGGGGCTCGAAGGACCTTGCGCTCCTGTTCAGGGACGGAAGGGAGAAGCCCCTGATGGGCAGGGTTATGTCGATGATCGGGGTCAGGTACGAGGGCAGAATGATATCCGATATGGTCCGCACCGAGGTCTCCTCACTGCAATAGTTTTAAGTCCCCACTTCACCTATTCCCGTTCGAGGTATCAACGATGTCCGGGGAGATCCATCTGGGAAAGCTCATATCATCGTCGCTGCAGGAAGTGCTGGGGGACGAGGACCTCCTTCTGGAGGTCGCCAGGGACATGATCAAGGACGAGATCAAGAAGAAGATCCAGAAGGCCCTCGACGACAATCCCGAGCTCAAGGCCGAACTCAAGGAGGCCGTCGAGGAGTACTACAAGGCCAAGCTCAGACAGACACTGGCAGCGGTCAAGATCGCAAAGGCCAGCGTCCACCTGGGCCTGAGGACCGTCCCGGCGGACCTTCAGGATGATGTCCACAAGGAGCTCGAAAAGGAGATCACGAGGATAATAGACGAGACCCTGTGAGATCTTTATATCCTCACAAACGGCAATATTTCAGAAAGTTTTGTATAATCATTAATTTGTAGATGGCAGGAGGTGACGAAATGAAAGCGGTGGTCCTGGCTGCGGGGGAAGGCAGAAGACTGCGCCCGTTGACGGGGAACATGGGCAAGGGGATGCTCCCCGTCGGCAACAGACCGGTCCTGTCCTACGTCCTCGAGGCACTGGCAGAGGTGAACGTCCGCGACATCGTCCTTGTCGTGGGTTACCAGAAGGAGAAGGTGATGAACTGGTTCGGTGACGGAAGGGAACTCGGGCTGAACATCGAATACGTCACCCAGAAGTTCCAGCTGGGCACCGCCCATGCCCTCTTCCAGTCCAGGGACCTCATAAAGGACAGGTTCCTTCTGGTTCCCGGGGACTCCCTGGTGGACGCCGAAGCCTTCAAGTCCCTGCTGACGACCCCCAAGGACGAGTGGGGCATCCTGGTCGCGACCACCTCAAACTCCTCCAAGTACGGGGTCGTCGAGGTCAAGGGGGACAGACTCGTCACCATCAGGGAGCGGCAGAAGCTGACCGAGGACCTGATCTCCTCAGGGACCCCTTCCGTCTTCGCCCTTGCACTCTGGGAATACCAGGACCCCTCCCTGTCCACGCTCATCAACACGGGAACTTATCTGCTCGACGAGCAGATCTTCGAAAGGCTCGAATCAAGGGGTGTCGGCGAGAGGCTCACCCTCACCTCCTGCATTACGGAGGAGGCCCAGAAAAGGAAGATCACTGTCAGGAAGGCTGACAGGTGGTTCGATGCCGTATATCCCTGGGACCTGCTCGCATTGAACGAATACACCCTCTCGAGGACCCCGAAGGATTTCAAGGGGACCATCGAGGAAGGGGTGGTGATCAAGGGGCCCGTGAAGATCGAAGAGGGGTCCAGGATAAGGGCCAACTCCGTTCTGGTGGGCCCCATCTCCATTGGAAAGGACACGGTGGTCGGCCCCTCCGCCTATATCGGAGCGAACGTCTCAATAGGCGACAACTGCACCGTCGGACCTTTCTCGGTGGTGAAGGACTCGCTGATAATGGACGATGTGACAATGGGCTCCCACTCCTCGCTATACCAGTCGATCGTGGCCCAGGGATCGACGCTGGGTGACTTCCTAGGCGTGGAGAAGGGCGAGTACACCATCAAACTTGAGAGGTACACGGCGACCAAGACCCTTGGCGCCGTGGTGGGCGCGGACTGCGAGATCTCCCACCACGTCTCCCTCTCCCCGGGGGTCATCCTGGGGAACGGGTGCAGGGTGGGGCCGATGAGGAACCTCAGGGACAACATGCCCGACGGGACCAACGTTCTGTGAGGTGGGAAGATGTGCGGAATAGTCGGGTATGTTGGGAACCGGGAAGCAACGGAAGTCCTCATAGAGGCCCTGAAACGGCTCGAGTACAGGGGTTACGACTCCTCCGGGGTCGCGGTCATCGACCCCAGGTCCAAGAAGGCCCCCCTTCTCGTTGTCAAGAGCCCCGGATACATATCCGAGCTTGAACACAAGCTCGAGCCCACCGGGTCGAGGTCGGGCATCTCCCATACCAGGTGGGCGACGCACGGGGTTCCCAACGAGGTGAACGCCCACCCCCACATGGACGACAAGGACACAGTCGCTGTTATCCACAACGGGATCATCGACAATCACCTGGCACTGAAGAGGGAACTCATTGAAAAGGGCCACAAGTTCCGCTCCGAGACCGATTCCGAGGTGATCCCCCACCTCATAGCAGAGGAATATGCGGCTAATGGAGGTGACCTCTTCGAAGCCGTCAGGGAGGTCGCAAAGAGGCTCGAGGGCTCCTATGCGATCGTCGTGCTCCACAAGGACCACCCCGACATGATCGTATGTGCAAGGGAGAAGAGCCCGATGGTGGTCGGCGCCGGCGTCAACGAGGGCTTCGTGGCCTCGGACGTCACCGCGCTCCTGAAGTACACCAACAGGTTCATCTTCATGGACGACGGGGAGATAGCGAAGATCACCAGGACCGACATTCATATCGAGAAGCTGTCCGGAGAATTGGCCGTCCACAGCTGGACCGAGGTGGACTGGTCCCTCGAGGATGCGGAGAAAGGTGGCTTCAAGCACTATATGATCAAGGAGATATTCGAGCAGCCGAGGTCCCTTCACCAATCCCAGACGGGATGGAGGTCGGACGAGGATAACATCCCAAGGGACCTCGTGACAACGAGGATGATCCGGATCGTCGCCTGCGGGACATCCTATCATGCGGGCCTCGTGGGCAAGTACCTCTTCGAGAAGTTCACGGGACTCCCGACCATCGTCTCCATGGCCTCCGAGTACCGGTTCGCCGATGCGACGAGCGACGAATCGCTCATGATATTCATTACCCAATCCGGGGAGACCCTGGACACCATCATGGCCGCAAGGGAGGCAAGGTCCAGGGGCTTGAAGACCGTTGCGATAACAAATGTCGTGGGTTCCACCATAACCAGGGAGACCGACATCACGCTGTATCTGAGGTCCGGACCCGAGATAGGGGTCGCCGCTTCGAAAACGTTCACGTCCCAGCTGATGATGATGTACCTCTTCTCATCATATCTCGGATACCACATGGGGTACATCAAGCGCGACGAGTTCAATTCCGTCAGGGAGGACCTGAGGCACACGATCAGGGCGGTGGAGGGGATCCTGACCGATACGTCTGCCATTCAGGAGATGGCGGAGTGGTTCTCAAAGTTCGACAATGCCTTCTACCTGGGCAGGTACATCAACTACCCCACGGCACTGGAAGGCGCCCTGAAGATGAAGGAGATATCCTACATCCACTGCGAGGGATACCCGGCGGGGGAGCTGAAACACGGCCCCCTGGCCCTGCTTACGCCGGAGACGCCGGTCATAGCCATCGCCGCCGAGGACCATACATTCGACAAGATCCTCGGGAACATCGGGGAGTGCTCCGCACGGGGCAGCCCCGTGCTTGCAATAGCCCCCGAGGGGGACACGGAGGTGGCAAGGTATACCGACCTGATACTACACTATCCCAAGGTGGACCCGCTGTTCTCCCCGATCCCGGTCTCGGTCCTTTTGCAGCTCTTAGCATACTATGCCGCGGACCTCCGGGGATGCTCCATAGACAAACCGAGGAACCTCGCGAAATCGGTGACTGTGGAGTAGGCTGCGGTCAGCTTTTCCCCGCCCCTCCAAAAATTATAATTGCCGGTAGCTTGGATATGGTCCGTCGGGGTTGAAAGATGAAAGTATCCTTTCTGACCGCGCTGGTCTCTTTGGCGATTCTGCTTGTCATGGGGACTTTCTTCTCCGCTGTACATGGGTCCCCGGCCACGGTACAGGCAACGATAACGATCCCGGAGGACAATCCGATCACCCTTATTGGCAACCAGACAACGAGCCTGGAGATCCAGGGTTTCTTCGTTGTGGATAGTGTCGGAATTGGTGATTCCTTCGGGGGGCTGACGGCTTCCATGATAGTTACGGGGGACGAATGGAACCCGACGCTTTCGCAGACGAGATGGACCGATGTGGAGGCCCAGACCGAGTATTCTTTCATGCTGACAGTAACCATCACCGGAGGGGCAAGTTCCGGGGACAGCAGCTCTTACACGCTGACCCTTACCTTCTCCAATTCCATATCCAATAACGTCGGAAGATCGACAGCGACGCTGGTGGTGAGGGTGGAGGGGGTCATAGTGAACGATGACGACGACGATACCGGCGACGATGATGACATCTCACCGGTTGAGGACGAATCCCTCCCCCTATGGCCCTTCTTCATCGCCGCCCTTTTGATAGGACTGATCATCGTCGGGGTCTGGGCAAAGATGAACCTCGAGATCGTCCATGAGGAGGATGGATCGAGGCGGATAATGATCCGGGAGAAGGATTCGGGGCATATCCTCGGCCAGAAAAAACAAACACCACCCGAACTGGACCTGTAAATGCCATTTTCTGCTCTGCCACTCTTAAAAGTCAAAGCCCGATGCTTTTGATCGGGCTTTGAAGCGAACAGCCGCCGCCGGAATTGGACCTGTGATCGCTATTACCAGCCCGAACATTTCTTTGAAAGCAAAGCACTATTTGATCTCTTCAATCGAAGAGCCTGTCCAGTAGATCGTCGGTCTCCTTGTCCCCGGAGCTCGCAGCGGGTTTCCTCGCGGGGGCCGCCGGAATTTCATCCAGCTCCCCTTCCATCACCGGAGGCTCTGCCCCTTCCCCTTCCTCGCTTCCCTCCTCCGCCTCACCGGGTGCAGGGGCCTCCTGGGCCGCTACCTCCGGTTTCGGGACCCCCTCCATGATGAAGTCGTCCACTGACGGTCCTTTCTCCGTCTGAGCCTTCATCAACTGGAGCTCCTCCTCCGTTGGCTCCCTTCCGTAGATCTCCTTGTATACCCTTCTCTGCTCTGCCAGCGGGTCCTTTTTCTTGTTCTCCTCCCTCTTCTTGGCTATGAATATGCCCAGGAAGATCATTCCCCCGACCACGAGGAAGCATATCAGGAAGAATATCATTATCACCAGACCCGCCGGGAGCCCCTTCAGGAAGGGAAGGACATCGGTGATGACCCCGGAGAGGTCGTCGGCGAAATTGTCGCTCCCGCCCTCGTCGGGGGCGTTCTTGAGGGTCACCAGTATGGTCCCCGAGGCAATGATCGTCTCCCCGTCCTCCGATGTCAGCGTGTAGGTGAGGTTGTAGTCCCCCCTACTGGCATCCTCGGGGGCCGCGACCGTTATGGTGAACTCGAATGGAACGTCCTCGGCGCGTCCCGCCGAGGAGTTCACCAGCATGGTGTACCTCGGGCTCTCCGTGACGGAGAGGTATGCCCAGTTCTCGTCCACCAGCTCGCCTCGAAGCTGTATGGTGACGTTGTCATCGTACAGGGCGTGGTTGACAATATAGCATTTGATCGGCCTGGTGATCCTGATCCCCCTTTCCCCCTTGAAGGCCTCGTGCGTCTCAGGGTGCGTTGTGTCCAGGGAGTAGTCGTTGATCTTGATATGGCCCTGGGTCACCCTTGAATAGTTGCCGTCCTTGAAGGTCATGATCTGGACCGAATAGATGCCGTATCCGAGGCCGAGGCCCGAGAGGTCGTATTCGAGTGAGTCCCCCATGTCCGTCCATTCGAGTATGTCCCCACCGTAATCCGCGCTTCCGATCCTGATATGGTAGCTTATCCCCGGACCGTGATCGGCCGACCGCGACCAGTTGAACGTCGTGTTGGCATCCGAGGTCCTGAACATCGGGAACATCGGCACCTCGCCCGGAGGCGGGATTCCCGTGTCGATGATCCTGAACACGTGGTCCATGACGTCCCATCCTCCTTTCTTGTCAGTGACGTTAATGCGGAGGATGTAGTAGTTGGGGTCCAGGGCCTCATCGTCGGGGATGTCGAAATAGGTCCTCCTGCCGAGGTTGTACCAGCCCGTCAGCTGCAGCTGTGTCGGGTGCTTAAGCAGCATCACCCTGTAGTAAAGCGGGTCATCTTCCTCGTCGAAGGCGTCGTCCCACCAGATATGCGGGGTCGGTGATGAAATGATCTCGGGGAAGGAATCCCCGATGAAAACCGGTCTGTAGTTCTCGGGGATGTCCACCGTTATCCTGAATCCCTGGGTTTCCATGATGTTCCCCACCATGTCCGCCGCCCTCCACTTGATGAAATTGTAGATCCCCTCATCGGGGAAGGTCTCGTTCACCCACACCAGATACGATTCGTTGCCTATGGGCATGTGGCCGTCGGGCATCAGCCATTCAGAGAAATCGTCGCTGGTGGTCTTGAAGGCATACCTGAACGACGTTGGATCGACCCCTGTGAAATTGACCAGCGTACTGCCCGGATTTGCATCCCTCCAGATTATCGAGCAGTTCACCTGTCCGTAGATGTTCACATAATTTCCCTTTGGCAATGCATTGACCGCGAACGGCGCGTCCGGGTCCAGCCAGATGTTCTTGTGATCGGATTCTGCGAACCCGTTCCCCACTCTGTCCCTTGCGACGAACTTCACGAAGTTCTCCGTTCCCGAGGAGAGCGAGATGTTCGCCCAGGCCTCGTAGGTATCGTTGTCGATCCTGGTGAACCCGCTTACCGCAACCGGGGTCTCGAAATAATCCACACCGTGAATGGTCTTCATGTACCTGATGCTCCGGTTGTCCACCCCGGCTCCGCCGGTATCCCTGACAATGACCCTGCACTCTATCCTCCCTGTCCCGTACCAGACCGCTTCCTCGGGAGCGGTCATCTCGAGGGTAGGGGGCGTCATGTCTATCAGGGGTCCGAAGATGACGTCCGTGGAGATGATCCTGGGGTCGACCCCGTCGTTGATCTCCATCTTCCAGTAGAACTGCCCCTCCTCGGTCATATTCAATCTGACAAAGTAATCGACGCCGTCCATGTAATAGAAGTCCTTTTCTCCCTTGACCTTGGCCATTACCGCCCAGTTTTCCATCAGGGGATCGGTGCCGGCCGGGTCCCTGTAGATCATGACCCGCGGGTAGCCGGCTGCCGGCTCGTCGTTGTCCTCGTCGCGGTAGGTCAATGTGAAATTGTAGAGAGTGTCGGTGTTGCCGACGATATGATCAAAGGTCGACTGGCCAAGGAAGTCAGGTACCAGGAGCTCCGGCAGGTGGTTTACCTCATTGAGGGACCTGCTGTGCCTCGTGAAGAAGAGGTTGAAATCGTAGGAGCCGGTGACCCCCTCCTCGTTCCAGTTGCTGGCATAAACACAGAGCGCTCTGCCGTCGGAGTTGTACGCGAAGACGATGTCCTTCTGATCGGTCCTGTCCTCCGAGAACCTGTCGGTGTCGTCCACCCGCAGGATCTGGGACCATGTCCTCCCGCCGTCGGACGAATTGATGTAGTAAACGTCGCTCTCGGTCCCCTTCGCATAGGTGACCTCCCTTACCCAGGCGAGGCCGATCTTGCCTGTTCCGATCGAGGCAATGAACGGGTTCAGGTCGGAGGCATCGTCCGGCAGGGAGAAGACCCTGTTGTCCTGGGTGAAGGTGTTCCCCCCATCCTCGCTCCGGATGAAGAAAACCTCGTCCCTCTCGGTCCGGTCGTCCATCCATGTGATGTAGAGGTTCCCCGCCTCGTCGACTATCGGCGAAGCGAACTCCCTGTGCGCCCCGACCGCGGAATCCGTCGTGATGGGGAACTCCTCCTGGAAGGTTGCCCCCCCGTCCCTGCTTATGGCGAGGAACGGTTTGGTCCCCATGGTGTCGTTCCTCTTGTCGTGCCAGGTGACGTAGACGTTGTCCCCGAACATGGCGCACCTGGGGAAGAGGTGGTTCCTGTAATCCTTGCCGTCGTTGTTGATCATGATCGGAGTGCTCCAGGAGCCTCCTTTATTTGTCGAATAGGAGGTCCAGACGTTCTTGTAGGCCCCCGCCTCCATCTCGTCGGCCCAGACGCAGAACAGCCTCCCGTCGGAATTGACCGCTATGTCCGGAGTGAAGGCATCCCACGTGTTGATGGACTTCTTCGGTGTGATGACAGTTGAAGTTCCGAAAGAGGAGCCGTCGCTCGACTTCGAGAACCTTATATCCACCGGCCTCGAGAAGACGTCATCGAGCCAGTTCCTCCAGTCCTCCCAGACGACATAGACCGTCCCGTCGGGTCCTATCGCCATCCTGGGGTTCATCTGGTTCGTGTCGTCGTTGGTGGCGTTCCCGTCCTCGAGGACGTCGTCGATCCTCACGGCGTCCGACCAGGTCTTGCCGTCGTCGTCCGAGTATACAAGATAGACGTCCCAGGAGTATGCCCTCATCGTCTGATACAGCACGAAGACGCGGCCGTTCGGTCCTATCTGCATATCGACGGTCCTCTGGACGTTGAGCCTGTCCAGCCCCGTCAGGATCTCCTTGGACGCCTGGAATATGGGTCTTCCGCCCTCTGCCTCCCTGGGGGCAAGGGAGAGTATGGGAACGACCATCAGCAGTGCGGTGAACAGAACAAAGAACCTCTTTCCATTCAGGTCCATCCCTCCGGAGAAATGGGATGGCAGAATAAGGATAGCTTGGTATATAATTATAAAGGGAAAGGGAGGCTGTCTATTTACCGAACTTCCTGACAACGTTGGCGAGGATGTCCATTCCCTTGTCGATGTTCTCCTGGGAGTTCACGAAGGAGAAGCGGAGGTGGTGTTCCCCCTTCTCCCCGAAGGTGGTCCCCGGGGAGCAGATCAGACCGTTCCTGGCGAGCTCCATCGCCAGGTCGACCGAGCTGATCCTGCCCTTGTGGTTGTAGAGCTCGTAGGATGGGAACGAGTAGAAGGTCCCGGGGGGCGGGATGGCCCTGAAACCGCTGATCTCGTTGATCCGTTTGGTGATGAGGTCCCTCCTTCTTTCGAACTCGCTGACCATCTCAGAAACGTAGGACCCGCTCTTCCTGAGGGCCTCGAGGGCGCCGTACTGGATCGGAGTGGGGGGGCACGCGACCATGTGATAATGGGCGAGCCCGATCTTCATGACCATATCCGATGATGCCGCCAGGTACCCCATCCTCCACCCCGTCATGGAGAAGATCTTCGAGAACGAGTTCACCATCATTGCCTTCTCGTAGACCCCCAGGAACGAATAGTGGGTGCTGCCGGTGAAGACCATGGTGTCGTAAACCTCGTCGGATATTATCACGAGGTCGTGGTCCCTGGCAACGTCAACGATGTCGTCCCGGTCCTGCCTGGTGATCATCCCGCCAGTGGGATTGGAGGGCGAGTTCATTACGAGGACCTTGCATGTCTCGTCCACCAGCTTTTCTATTTCATCGGGATCGGGCCTGAACTCGTTATCTATCGAAAGGTGGTAGTCGATATACCCGCTGCCGGTGAGCTTGGAGTTCGGCCTGTAAAGTACGAATCCGGGATCCGGGACCAGGGCCTTCTGGCCGAGGTCCATGAATGTCAGGAATCCCGAGAACAGGGCCTCCGATCCCGAACTCGTGACGATAACGTTCTCGGGAGCAATGTCCTTCCAGTAGACCGTCAGCCGCTTGGAGATCTCCTCCCTTAGGGCCGGGATGCCGTTGGTCGGGCCGTACTTGTTGAATCCCAGCCTCATGGCCTCCTCAACGGCCTCAACGGCCTCCTTGGGGGGCTGGAAATCGGGCTCGCCGAGGCCGAGGTTCACACTTTCCGAGGTGACGAGATCGAACATCTTCCGGAGCCCGGAGAGCTCTATTCCTTCCATTCTTGAGGAGAAAACGGGGCGCATCCATCTTTGATGGCAGTTTCTTATTATAAGCTATCGGATTTTTCAACTTCACTGGGGCTGTCCCATGCATTTCAATTACTTTTCGGGAAGTCTTTTATATAAATAGTGAGCCTTACATGGCAGGTAGCCCTCCCTGCTGGATTAATATATATTGTCTTCATGCAGGAGCGAAACGGAACGAGGTGTGGTCTTGAAGGGACCAAAGACCAAGGATAAGAAGGACAGCCCCCCCCTCCACAGATCGAGGTTCGAGAGCCTTGGCGTTGAGCTGCCGGAGACGAACCTCACCACAAAGGACCTGATGGCCTCTCTGAAGCACCGGGTCAGGCTCGATCTGGAGAACATCACCGGGATATCCGAAAGGAGAAAATGCGCCCCGGGCGAGGACACGCTTACCCTGGCAGCGGGAGCCGCAAAGGATTGCCTCTCCCACTCGAAGTACAAGGCCGAAGACATAGAGTTGATCATCAACTGCTCGATATCCAAGAGCATCGAGGGCTCCATGGTCATCGAGCCGTTGATTTGCATGCACGTGAAGGAGGCGATCGGGGCCAGGAACGCTAGGACCCTAGATATCTCCAACGCCTGCGCGGGCATGTTCACCGGCGTGTACATCATGAACAATTTCATCAAGAGGGGCATCATCAAGAAGGGAATGGTCGTCAGCGGGGAGCACATAACCCCCATCAGCGACAGCGCGGTCAGGTTCGTGAGGACCATCGCGAGCAAGCAGATGGCCTCCCTGACGGTCGGGGACGCCGGGGCCGCCGTCATCATGGAACGTGTCGAGGACGGCAGCAAGGGGCTGACCCTGTCCGGGTACACGACCTTCTCCAAGTACAGCGACCTCTGCATAGGAAAACCCTGCAGGAGGGCCCCCGGCGCCTTCATGGTCGCCGAGGCCAGGAAGATCCACAGGGCGGCCAAGGAGGTCTCCCCTCCGATTCTGGAGATCGCCCTGGCCGAGGCGGATGTCGGGCTGGGAGATTTCGACCATCTCATCCCGCACCAGACCTCCGAGAGGTCCATAATGTCCGGGGTCCGGCAGATGGGAAAGATATTCGGGGAATCCCCCAAGAACACCATAATCAATCTCAAGAACTACGGCAACACGGCGTCAACGACCCATTTCCTGGCGCTCTACAAGAACATCGCGGACGGGGTCATAAAGAAGGGGGACCGCATGATCATGGTCTCCCACGCATCCGGACTGATCATGGCTATCATGATGTTCACCATGGACCTGGAGGTGGATTCCTATGTCAGCTAGGATCGATTCCGTCGGGACCGAGATACCGGGGGGAGCCCCGCTGGCAAAAAGGGGCGCCATAACGCTGTCGGTCAGGGCGGGAAAGAAATCCCTGAAAAGGGCCGGCCTGGAGCCCAGGGAGGTAGGTCTTCTCATCAACTGCAGCGTCTACAAGGACGAGAACATCGGCGAGCCGGCGCTTGCCTCCTTCATCCAGCGCGACCTCGAGGCCAATCCCATGTCCGACGGGAAGGTCTCCACGTTCTCCTTCGACATACTGGACGGCGGATGCGGCCTGATAACGGGCATGGAGATCGTCGACGGGTTCATTTCCAGCGGGGAGATCGAGCACGGCATCGTGATCACCTCCGACGTCAATCCAAGTCCGAAGCATACCGTGGGTTTCAGGTTCAAGAACTCGGCGGCGGCCGTCGTTCTCACCCGTTCCCGGGACGGGTCAGGATTCGCAGGGTTCAGGCAGTTCGAGTTCCCGGAGATCAGGAAGGAGCAGAGCGCCAGGGTGAACTTCCAGAAGGACCCGAGGAAGAACTTCATCGGGCTCAGGAGGATGCGCAACATCCTCACCATCGAGGAATCAGCCGAGTTCAGGGATCTGGTGATGAAGAAGGCCGCCGAATCGCTCAAGGAGTTCCTGAACGGTATGGACCTCGGACCGAAGGATGTTGACCTCCTGATCCCCTCTCAATACCCTGTCGGACTTCCGCAGGAGCTTTCCAGAAGCTCCCGGATACCTCCGGAGAAGGTCGTGACCCTTCCCAGGAACTACGGGACCCTTTATTCCTCCGGTCTGGGCTTCGGATTGAGGTGGGCCATGAAAAGGGGATCGTGGGACAAGGCCAGGAACATAGTGTTCCTGGGGGTCAGCCCCGGACTGAAGGTGGCCCTTGCTCTCTACAGGAACTCTAAGAAGTGACGGGAAAGTTCCCGGATAAGCGGTTCCCACCGAAATAAATATATCGAGGGCTCATCCGTCCCCTACAAGTTTTATATATACTGCCTGCCTTCCATGGCAGGTCCTTACCCCTGATGGAGACAGTCGATGTACCCCCGCATAGCTCTGTATCACGACGATGCCAGCGGAGAGCGATACGAGGAAAAGGCCTTCCTCAAGACAGGTGTGAAGTACGAGAAGATAGGCCCGTCCGACATGGTGCTGGACCGTCTGGAGGATTTCGATGTGGTCTTCCTTCCCGGAGCCTTCCCTCTCAGAAGGCACAACAAAGGAGGTTTCATACCCTTCCTGCGTTTCCTGAAGAGGATAACCGTCGATTACAAGCCGCACCTCCTTGACTACATAAGGAGCGGTGGAGGATTGGTATCGGTATGCGCCTCCGTGGCCTGCATGGGATACACTGCCAGCATCCCCCTCCCGATCAAACCCTATTTCATGGGCCACAGACCGCTGCAGGTCTTCGACTTCCATGCGAAGTACGGTCCCAAGACCGGTGTCGTGGACCTCGAGCCCATAGAATATAAGGACTCGCCCGGGGCGGGCAGGATAGTCAGGAACGTCCTCGGGGACTATTCGGAGGACACTTTCTCCACTCTGTATTTCAGGGGGCCGGCGGTCTCCTACGACAGGAGAATGGACATATTCCATCCATCGACCAGGAGCGAGGACGAGCCCCCCAGGGAGGTCGTCGTGGCCAAATATGTCGACGAGAGCCCCCAGCTCCACCAGAAGGGGGCCGTGGTCTACCGCGAGTTCGGTGAGGGCAGGTCCATTTCCTGCTCGGTCCATCCCGAGTTCTCGACGTGGGACCTCTTCGACTCGATGATCGACGTCGTCGCCCGGAACTGAGGTGATCATCCATGGTACTCGATATGGAGAGCGAATTCTACAAGCTTGCCCGCGACATCCTTTCGAAACCGAAGACCCTCTACAAGATCACGGCGATAGGGCCCAAGAGCGGCAGGTTGAACATCATGGGGGCCGATGGATTCGTAGTTGTCGGGAGCTCCCTCCTTCGGTCCATCTCGAAGGGCCCGGAGAAGAAGGCCTACGACCTCGGCAGGGCCTGCGGTATGGAGGAGTTCGGCAATCTTCTCAAAGAGTTCGACGAGGAGATAGACAGACTGGGCCCCAAGAAGCTAATGGAGCTCGGGACCCTCCTCACCAGGTCCCTTGGCTGGGGGGACATCGAGATCGTATCCCTGGACATCAAGAAGGGGTCCGCCGTTGTGAGGGCAAAGAGGACCGTCGAGCTGAAGTACAGGAACGCTAAACACCACATGCTCACCTGCGGTTACCTTTCCTCCATCGCCACTCTTTCGTTCAAGAAGGAGCTTCATGGAAGAGTGGAGGAGGCCGGCGTTACGTCGGTGACCTTCTCCTTCTCCTGATGCGAAGCAAACTATTTTGTCCCATACCGCAATCCACGGCTGTTGACCGACGAGCTTCAGATAGCCAGGGTGGAGGCAGGGGACCTCGAGGCCGTTAGGAGGCTTGCAAGCTCGCGCCTTCGGGAGGATTACACCCTCGAGCTCTTCCAGCACCTCTACGAGAACCAGTCGGGGTGCTTCCTGACGGCAAAGGCCGGGACCTCGCTGATAGGCTTCATCGTCGGGGTGCCCATGGACGGCTCGACGCTCCGAATCCTCATGCTGGCGGTCAGGACCTCCTGGTCGAAGAAAGGGGTGGGCTCGATGCTGATGGGGTCCGCAGAGGCCTACGCATCCCACCGCAAGATGTCCTCGGTCCTTCTCGAGGTCGGGACCAACAACGACGAGGGGATCAGGTTCTACACGAAGCTCGGCTACCGGATAACCGGTCTGATATCCGAGTACTACAACGACCGCACCGATGCCTTCGTGATGAGGAAGTTCATCTCCATGTGATCATTCCTCATCCTTCTTCCCGGGGGCCTTCCTTCGTTTCCCCTTGGTGCGGTAGTACTTGATCGGGTTGGTGAGCCATTCCTTCTCGCAGAGGCTGTCGGGCTCGAAGCAGATCCCTCCCGTCTTCATGGTGTCGCAGTTGGGGGGAGAGTAGCTGGTCGCCGAGGTGGTTCCCGTGATATGGGCGACCTGGTACCTCACGATGTCCTCCTTGAAGTCGGGGGCCCCGGTGAACACCTTGAAGATCTCCTCGGATGACATTCCGATAGCGTTGAGGAAGGTCACCAGGGCGAACCTGGCATGATGCGGAAGGTTCTCGCCCGCCTGCGACATCCCCAGGATCTGCCTCATGCACGGCGGGAGCCTGGTGATGGTCATCCTGCCGAGCTCGGTTGGAGAGTACTTTCTCTTCCTGCCCTCCACCTTGGTCTTGAGGCCGTTGACCATCTCCGCGAGCCTGGGGTTCCGGGGAAGCTCCATCTTCCTGTACAACCCATCCTCGACCCTGGACTTGACCAGCTCCTGAAGGATCCGGATATAGGACCTGCGGTTGAGCTTGACGTATCCCTTTATCAGGGTCTGGTTGATCAGGTCCCATTCGGGACCGGAGATGTTCCTCTTGGGAGGCAGGTAGCCCGTGAACCTTACCCAGTAGTCCCGGTTCTCCCCCTCCATTGCATGCTCCACGGGTCTGACCCCCTTCCTTATGACCGTTCTCGGGCCTTCCCCGCCCTTGGATCCCGGCGGGTGCTCCAGGGCAATGAGGCCCAGCTCCTCCCCTATCCGGAGCACCTTCGAGACCTCTTCCCTGTCAAGCAGGTGGCGGGCCCTCTCTCCCTCGTGGTGTGAGAACCATTTGACGAGGTTCGGGTCGCCCACCGCCGCCACCATGAACCTTGCCACAGGGTATGAAAGGAGCTCCACCTCCTCCTCGATGCGGCCCCTGACATTGTAGATGATATCCTTTCCTTCTATGGAGGAGAACACACGCTCCAGGGCCCTGTTCTGGATGGCCTCGCTCTCCGGCGACAGCATCCGGTCTATGGTGAGCTCCTGTTCCTTCACCCATTCCCGGGAGTCGTCAAGGAACGGGTAGCGTGAGAGGATGGTCAAACTCTCCATTGGCAACACCTAGAAATAGTTCACCGCACCGACGGTGAAACCGCACCGCCCGCAGAATACGAGCTGGTATCCCGTCATGTCCCTCAGCCTCGCCGTCATGCCGAGGTTGGACTGGCAAGCCGGGCAGAGAGGGTCCTTTACGTCGTTCATTGCCGTTTCAATCCCTGGTCTGCTTAATTTATATTTGGTGAGGTGGGTGAAATTATCGGGACAAAGGTATTTGTCGGATACTGTCCTTCAAGGTTCGAAAAAGGAGGCAGGAAGATGTCAGATGTTCTCGATCGTTTCATCAGGTACGTCAAAGTATGGACCACATCCAAGGAGGGAGTGGAGGATGGCTACCCGTCCACCGAGAGGCAGAAGGACCTCCTCGGCATGCTTGTCAGGGAACTAAGGGAGCTCGGGCTCGAGGATGCGGTCATGGACGATCACGGATACGTCATGGCGACCCTCCCGGGGAACCTTCCGGAGGAAAGAGCGGCCAAGGTGCCGACCATCGGGCTCATAGCCCACGTGGACACCTCTCCCGAGGTCTCGGGGGAGAATGTCGACCCCATACTCCACGAGAACTACGACGGGTCCGATATAGTGCTTCCCGGAGAGGGGGAGGTCGTTATCGAGACCAGGGAGAACCCGCATCTCCTTGAGAACATCGGTAACACCATAATCACCTCCGATGGGTCCACGCTCCTGGGCGCTGACGACAAGGCGGGCGTCGCCGAGATAATGGCGGCGGTCAGGGTCCTTTCGGAGGACCCCTCCATCCCCCACGGCAAGGTCAGGATAGGTTTCACGCCCGACGAGGAGGTAGGCAACGGGACCAAGTTCTTCGACGTGCAGAAGTTCGGCGCGGACCTCGCCTACACCATCGACGGCGGCGAGATCGGGGAGGTCGAGGACGAGACCTTCAACGCCATGAGCGCAACCTTTACCATCAAGGGGATCAACGTCCACCCGGGCTACGCAAAGGACAAGATGGTCAACTCTGTCAGGATAGGGGCCGAGATCATCGGCATGGTGCCTCCGACCATCGCTCCCGAGACGACCGAGGGCCGCGTGGGATACCTGCACCCCCACCATATCGAGGGGGGCGTGGAGCAGACCACTGTCAAGCTCCTGATCAGGGATTTCACCATGGAGGGGATGGGGGAGAAGGTGAACATCCTCGAGAACATAGCTGAGCTCCAGAGGGCAAGGTATCCACATGCCGTCATCGATCTCGACATCAAGGAATCCTACCGCAACATGAAGTTCAAGCTGGACGAGGACCCGAGGATCGTGGAGTTCGCGGTGGAGGCGGTCAAGAGGGCCGGCGTCACCCCGAAAAAGGCCATAATCCGCGGCGGCACCGACGGCGCGATGCTTTCATACAAGGGGCTCCTGACCCCCAACCTCTTTGCCGGGGGCATGAACTTCCACTCGAGGAGGGAGTACGTGCCGCTGGAATCCATGGAGGCCTCGGTCAGGACCATCATCGAGCTCCTCAAGCTCTACGCCGAGAGGCCCTGAGGACAGGCCGCTCGCCATCCAGCACACAAGAGGCAAAGGTTAAATAAGGACCTTCCAAATCCGAAAACATGAACAGGCTCCGCCCCATACTGCTGGTCTGCCTCCTGGTTGCCATGGTCTTCGTCGTGGTCCCGGCCCCTGAGGCCGAGGGCGCTCCGACCAGGGACTCGCCGGACCTCAGGCCGGTGGTGAACGTCCCGGAGAACGCAGGCAGGTACCGGAAGGAGGACGGTCTCCGCGTCAATGTGACCCTCCACAACGACGGTGCGGACATGGGTACCTCGACGGGCAACCTGTCCCTTGTGATATACAATCTCGAGACCGGAGAGAAGGTCCCATTCAATTTCTTCCCCAAGCAGTTCACGGGGATCCCCTCGGGATCCTCCCAGGATTACGAGTTCCCCAACTGGACCGGCATCTTCACCGGTCGTTTCATCTGCAACGTCACGGCATATTATCAGGACGACCCCGACATGGGGAACAACTATGTCGAGCATACATTCTCGGTATGGTCGGACCAGTACCAGAAGCCCGTGCTTTCCTCGATGCAGGTACAACCCATCCGCGGAAACACCACCACCCAGTTCACGTTCAAGACAGAGTTCAGTGCGAGCATCATGCCCAACTGGGTCAGGATAGAACTCGACGGACAGCTGCGCGATCTGGAGGAGGAGGACCCCGAGGACGACATCCCCCACGACGGGAAGATCTACAGATTGCAGACGAAGCTGCCGGTCGGGAACCACCAGTACCGATATTTCGCCAACGTCACGGGCGTGAAGGAACTTGTGACCCCGATGTCGAACTCTCCGTGGGTCAACCTGTCCCTGAAGAACGTTAATGCGACCCCTCTAAAGGGATATGTGACGACCCCGTTCCGATTCACGGTGGATTACGGCTCGGAGAAGAACCTTCCTCCTTCATCCATACTCGTGGATACCGGGAGCAGGACCTTCGATCTGACCATCTCGTCCCCCAATCCCGATTATCAGGGAGCCCGCGTCGAGTACAGCGCCACTGTCAAGGGAATTGATCTGGTCCCCGCCCCTGTTGAATATTATGTGAGGTGCACGACGGACGGCGAGGAATATTCGGTGGGCCCCTTCAAGATCGACGGACCGAACATGAAGAGGATCAACCTCACCGGAAGGGTGACAGACCTCGAAGGAAAACCCCTGGGCGGGGTGGAGGTCAGGGTCGATCCCGGCGAGACCGCCGTTTCCGATCCCGACGGGAACTACTCCATGATGACATATGTCGGGCCCAAGTTCAAGATCGGATATTCCAAGGCTGGCTACCTCCCGAGGTCCTACGAGCTGGACTTCTTCGACGACCGCAACCTCAACATCGAGCTCGAGCCGATCCCCATCGGAGGAGTCGTCACCGGTTTCGTCCTTTCATACATAAACGGGGAGCTGGGACCGCTTCCCATGGCAGAGGTCAACATCACAGGCATAGGCTATACGAACGAGACCATGTCCGGTCCCGACGGCTCTTACCTGATGGAGGGGATCCCCGCCGGGACCAGCTACCTCATGACGGTCTCCGAATACAGGCACGTGACCATGGAGGTCCCGTTGACGATCAAGGACGGGGCGGTCGTAGCCAGGAACATCACCCTGGTGGAGAGGTCCATGGGCGTGACCGTTGACCCGGAGCCGGGAATGGATGCGATACCGGTGGACCAGGTGTTCACTCTGATGCTGCCCGCGGAAGGCGACGAGGCCACTATCTCGATAGAGTTCGAGAATTCGACCTCCAGCGTCCCATTCACATTCCGGAAGGTCCCGAACTCGACCACCATCAGCGTGGAGCCCGTCCGGGACCTCCTTTTCAACGAGCACTACACCCTTACCCTGATGTCCGGTCTGAAGGACACCGAGGGGGCCGTTCTGGTGTGGAAGGACCTCTCCTTCGACTACGTCACGGAACTCCAACCGGCGGGGGAGCTGGTCTCGGACCCTGAAAAGGATGCTCTGGGGGTACCCCTGGACCAGGTGCTCAAGGTATCGTTCGGCATCGGTCTGAACCACTCGACCTTCCATGCCCTCCTTTTCGACATGGACACCGATATGGAGGTCCCTATCTCGGTCGAGTTCATGGACACCGTGAACTGGAGCAGTTCCGGGAGGACCGACACCGAGGCGACGATAATTCCCGGAAACCTCACCTACCGGACCAGATATTCCCTGGAGATATCCCCCGTTCTGAAGGACATCCATCAGAGGAGCATCCTCATCGATATCCTGTCCATAGAGTTCACAACGGAGCTGGAGCCCGACAGGGACGGCGACGGGGTCCCCGATTCCGAGGACGCGTTCCCCGATGACGCCTCCGAATGGTCGGACCGGGACGGCGACGGCGTGGGGGACAATTCCGATAGGTTCCCGGACGACGCGAACGAGTGGAGGGACCTGGACGGCGACGGGATCGGTGATAATGCAGACACCGACGATGACGGGGACCAGATGCCGGATGAATGGGAGACCGCCAACGGGCTGGACCCGGAGGACCCGAGCGACGCCTTCGCCGATCCCGACGGAGACGGCTACACCAATCTCGATGAATACCTTGCAGGGACGGACCCGCAGGACAGGGGCGACCACCCCGAGGAAAAGGGATGGGAGCCCACCATGGTCGTCATAATCGCCGGCATCGTCCTGATAGTGCTCGTCGCGCTTGTCCTTGTACTCTACATGATGGGCGTCGTAGGGAGAAAGAAGGGATCCCCTCTCGAAGAGGAATGAGTCCTCTGCACACGTGTACCGACCGTAGCACCGTTGCGGTAAATACGAAATATGAACGGAAATCATTTTATGTAATCAATATGCAATCTGCCCATGTGAAGACATCGATATCCATACTGGCAATCGCTCTGGTGCTGGTATTTCCGGCGTTAGCCCTTGAAGACCCTCTGCTCCAGGGGGGCGCTGACGAAGGAACCAGGGCCGGCGAGACATGGACCATACTTTCCTACATCTCGGCCGACAGCGACCTCGAAACCGAGCTCATCGGCGACCTCAACGAGATGGAGCGGGTCCCGGAGAATGCCGACCTGAAGATGGTAGTCCAGATCGACAGGCATCCCGAGCACGACTCCGGCAACGGGAACTGGATCGACACCAGACGATACCTGGTGAAGCATGACGAGACCGGGGAGATCGCTTCCGAGAGGGTCGACGACCCGGAGCTCGGAGAGAAGAACATGGACGACCCATGGACCCTGAAGGAGTTCCTGACCTGGGGGTTCAACAACTATCCCGCAGACCATTACATGATCACCCTTCACGGACATGCCAGCGGGCCGGCCAACGGGCTGATGGACGACCATTCCTCCTCCCTCGGCGGGTCAAAGAGGATGGCGACGGAGGACATGGGCTGGGCAATACGGTCGGCCATCGACGAGACCATCAAGAGGAAGGTCGACGTCATTTCCCTTGATGTCTGCTGGATGGGCATGGTGGAGGCGGCAATGGAGGTGTCGGAGCATGCCGACTACTTCGTCGGGTCCTTCGACCAGATCCCGGCCGCGGGCTGGCCGTACGACAAGTGCATCCCGCTGATCATCGACGGCTCGATGACCATGCAGCAGAGGTTGACCTCCGTTGTCGATGTGGTGATGGACGACTATTCCAGCAGGTTCTCCTACGTCAGCCTGTCGGCCCTGGACCTGCAGGCCCTTTCCGATGGACTTGTGCCTGCCTTGAGCACCTTCTCCGAGGAGCTGTTCTACTCCGCATTCGACGAGCGGGAGCTTCTGGATACCATCCTGTCCTCCGTTGACAAGCCGAGCGGTAAGGACGGGCGCGTCTACAATGACCGGTACATAGAGCTCTACCAGTTCTCCGAGTACCTCTCCCTGGACCCCGGGACCCCGAACAGGCTGAGGTCCGCGGCGCTTGGCATCATGGGGACCGAGGATGAGGTCATCATACACCATAAAGGGGGCGCGAACCATCCTCCGGCATCCCGCCTGATGGGGATCTATTTCCCGGTCGACATGGACGATCCCGATTATGCGGAGCTCGTGATAGGGAGGACGACCGCCTGGGATGATACGGTGAGGCTTTTCGTCCGGGAGATGGATGCGAGGCCCGACCCCCTCAACTGGACCCAGGAGAGACCTCCCCAGATAGACTTCGTCCTGAGGACCTCCACCCCCGAGCTCGTCACGGGCGTGAGCGTGGAGGTGATCGACGGCGGGGTCCCATACAATCTCACATTGTCAGGGTCCGGTGGACTTTTCACCGGAGCCCATTCCTCCGGTGCCGGGCTCGAGCTCAGGTACCGCTTCAGGGTATCATCCATATACGGCGGTGTGGTGGACTTCCCCCCGGACGGATACAGCGTCATAAGGTTCGAGGCGGAGGCCATGCCGCCGGAAGTATGGCACGAGCCCCCGTCCGTGATCAACATCGGTCCGAACTCGGGGGGCCTCATCTTCTACCTCCGGGACAGCACCGGGGTAGAGATGACGAGGCCCGAACACGTCCCCCGACTCGAATACCGCGAGAAGGGCAAGACCTCCTGGTACAGCAAACCCCTTGTTCAGGGCAACGGGGGCAGCTTCAACGGGTGGGTGACCTTCAGCGAGACCCCGACGGGTATGACGCCCGGAGCCAGGATAGTATACCGGGTCGTGGTGGAGGACGTGCTTGGAAACCAGGCGACCTATCCCGGGGAGGGCTTCTGGGAATCCACCATGGGGGTGGGGGCCCGTTTCTTCCTCGACGGCCGTCATTCGGACACCTCCGATCTGGACCTCTTCATTGAGGAGTTCGGGCAGCTTGGCATGGTCGTCGAGACAGGTCTCGAGGACGACGGCCTTGAGGACCTTTCGACCTTCAAGGGATATTTGCTGATGATGCCCGCCGCTCCGGTCCCGCCCGCGAGAGTGCAGGCGATAGAGGATTTCATTCTGGACGGGGGTGAGCTGCTCATTATTATTGACCCGGCGGACGAAGCTCAGATCTCCAAGGCCTCGCTCCTTCTCGAAAAGATGGGGGTCTCACCCACTTCAGAGGGGACCGTGAGCGGTTTCTTCCCGTCGAACCCCTATTCCGAGCTTGGAGGGGGCCTCCCAATGGTCTCCGGGATATCGAGCGGGTCCTTCGAGCTGTCAGAAGGACAGACCCCGGTCTATTACACGGTGCCCCCGATGGCCTCCATGTACACCGACTGGCACGGTCTCGGACGCATCATCGTGTCGCATCCCGCCCTCCTTGGCGACAATGTCATGGGGAGGGACGCCAACCGGCAGCTTGCGGACAGATTGATAGGCTATCTCCATGAGAACATGATTCCGGTGGTGAAGGTCCGTATCTCGCCACCGACGGTCGCCACCCCGGGTCAGGTCGTAAACTTCAACCTGTCGGGCTCCTTCGATCCCGACGGAGAGATCGTCCAGTATTCCCTCTCGCTCTCCGACAGCACCTATCTCGAGAGCCCCGATCCCGTTTTCCAGCACGTTTTCCAGACCACCGGGACCTTCACCGTCCTCCTGAAAGCCTACGACATGGAGGGCGAGGTCGGGAGCCTCACGGTCTCCGTCAAGGTCAACAGGGCTCCCACCACGGATATCGGGATATCCTCCAACAAGGTATATGCCGGCGACGAGGTGACCTTCACCTACAAGGGTTCGGACCCAGACGGGGACGAGTTCATCGTGGAGTGGGACTTCGGGGACGGCTTCAAGGTCTCCGGGCTCCTTGTCAGGCACGCTTACAAGAGGAGAGGGGAGTTCACCTACACTGTCGTTGTAAGGGACAGCAACGGCCTCGAGGCGCAGAGGTCGGGGATAATGACGGTCCTGAACTCGGTGCCCTCGGCCCTCATCGACAGGGACAACATCCTCGTCAACAGCGGTCCGGCAAACTTCTCAGGCGAGCTCAAGGTCACGCTCTATGCCTTCGAGGGGGACAGGATCCGCATCCCGGGAGACCTGTCCTACGATCCGGACCAGAACGACCTCCTGAACTTTACCTGGGACATGGGGGACGGAAAGAAGCTCTATGATCAGATCGCGGTCCACAGGTTCCTGACCTCGGGCCTCATCAAGGTCACTCTGACCGTCAGCGACGGGGTCGGCGGGGTCGATACCGCCGAGCTCTTCGTGAACGTCGCCAACCGCGAGCCCTTCGCCGCGTTCGAGTACAGCGACAAGGACGGTAAGGTGCTCTTCGACGCCTCCCTCTCCACCGACGACCCCTGGGACGCCGAGAACCTCCAGTACCGCTGGGACTTCGGCGACGGGGAGACCGAGGTGACCCTCGAGCCCCGGGTCGTGCACGATTACAGGTTCGGGGGGCGGTACACGGTCAAGCTCACAGTGGTGGACGGCGACGGGGCCAGCGACACCTTCAAGCAGGAGATCTCCGCGAGCGGGATCGGGCTTGGTACGGTTGTTGCGATAGTGGTGGTGGCCGTTGTGGTCATTGCCGTCATCGGGCTGCTGGTGTGGATGAAGCTCCGCGAGAGGATGGTCCGAGAGGACAAAGGTCTCCTCGAGGTCCTCGGGATACGTGTTGAGAAGGAGACCCCCTACGACGGACGCCCCGGGAGCTTCCGGAGGCCGTCGAGGTCAGTTGGCGGGAGGGTGCCACCTCCTCGCCCGGAGAGGGGCCGCCGCAGGATCGAACCTCCCGCCAGACCCCGCAGGGAGGCCCTTCCCCCGGGACCGATGAGGAGAGGGCCCCGAAGGGGTGGAGACGATTGAGGGGCGCGGTCATTTCGGACGTGCATGGCAATCCCTGGGCCCTGGAGGCGGTCCTTTCGGAGCTTGATCATGTCGATGCCCTGTTCGTTCTGGGAGACCTCGTCGGCATCGGGCCGAGGCCCTCCGAGGCCCTGGACATGCTGAAAAAGGACCGAAGGGTCAGAAAGGTCATGGGCAACCATGACCACAACACCCTTTTCGGGACCGAGCTCGGGCCCACCGACATTGTCCCCAGGAGACCGCATCACGACTGGGTCAGGTCCAGGCTCTCCTCCTCGCAGATCGAATACCTGGGAGGGCCCATGGAGCTGCGGGTCGAGGACGGGGTCGAGGCAGTATTCATGCACCGGCACCCTCTGGACTGCGGGTCCAAGGTCCCGTACTTCGACGAGCCCCGTCCGGAGGTCCTGGACAGGTTCTACTCCGATGTGAAGGGCGACATACTGTTCTTCGGCCATACCCACTTCCCCCTGGACATCACCGGGAACACGGGAAGGAGATATGTGAACCCCGGCGCCGTGGGGGCGCAGAACGAGGGAAAGGCATCCTACGTCGTGTTCGAGACGGAGAACGGACCGGTTTCCGTTACGCGAAAGGAGGCCCCCTACGACGTCCAGGCGGTGGTGGAGGAGATACTCGATGAGAGGATGCCCTATCACCGTTTCATCGTCTCCCATTTCTTCTGAGTCCCCGGAGAAAGGCATTCGACCGTTAACCATATCTATACCGCACCTCATCTCTTCGGCGTGGTGCGCAGAGCTCTTTTGGGTTTGGGGTCCGCAGCGAAGGTCCCCGTCCTTGTGATCATCCTGTCCCTGGCATTTCTGCCCGGTTTCCGGTATGCTGGCGGGAGCGAGAGGATAACCCTTACCGACGAGGTCGACGACGTCCTCAGGACCGGATACGTGGATACTAAGGTAGGCGGCAATCCGGAGCTGGACATAGAATCCCTCTCCTCCACCGAGACCATAAGCGATGTGACGGTGGTCATGAGGTGCACCGCCGACCTCGAGGAGAGCATAGGATACCTCTACACCATCACGGTGAGCGGGATCCATGTTTCATACCAGGAGGGGGCCTTCGATGTCTGGAAGATCGGGTCCGAGTTCCAGCGCATCGACAACGTTCTGACCGACGTGACCGCGAACGAGATGAAGGTCACACTCAAGAAGACCTCCATCATCGGCGACTTCGTCATGAACTGCACCGCCAACAGGTATGCCGTGGACTGGACCAAAGGCGCCACGAGCGAGAGCTACTACGACGTGTGCGGCCAGTTCGATGAAGGGACCCGCGCCCCCGTTGGGGGATATACGAAGGATTTTGACGACCCGAAGGGAGACGTGAGGCTGGTCTACCTCGATGTCGAGCCCGTCGAGGAGGACGGCCTGGACATAATCGGTCTCACCCTTGAGGTCGCCGGCGACATCGATCTCACCCTGGAGCTGGGCGACGAGCCCCTGTCCGGGGAGGACGTCGAGTACGTGGTCTACCTCCTGGGCTCCATGGTGGTCTGGTCCGCAGGGGAGGCGGAGATGCTTGTGGAGGGGGAGCCCCCGTCGAGTCTGGATTCGGAGGTCTCGGGGTCCTCGATCACCTTGAACATTCCCTCGGAGATGGTCACATCGGAACTCGGCGGGGTCGTCGTCCAGGCGAGAAGGACCATCGACGACGACACATACCTTCAGGACCTCCTCCCCAACGACCCGTACACCATATCCGAGCTGCTCCCCTTTCCCCCCGGATCCGCGAGGAGCATATCGCTCGAGGTGAGGTCCCCCGACAATATTGTCATGGAAAGGTCCTATTACGGCTTCTCCGCACAGGCCCGGGAAGACATCAGGGCCTCGATTGACGCGGACATGGACGGGTCCATTGCCGAGGGGGAAGTTGAGGATTTCCTGGACGACACGCTCGTGGGCATCATCTCGGAGCATGCCTCGGACCTGACCGTTGACGACCGCTCCGGGGGCCTGGATGTCGAGCTCCGGCACGAGGGTCTCGTAGGGAGCACCGGTTCCGGTGATGAGATCGTGATCACCTGGGTCCTGAACTTCACCTTCGACACCGGTACGGGCGAGGATCATGTGATCGACCTGGAAATCGACCATTTCGATCCGAGGCTCCTCCCGTCCCCGGGTTTCGGCGAGGAGGAGGCCACATACCTCGTGAAGGTCAGCATTGCTCCCGGATGGTCGATCGAGCCGCTGACGCTCGAGCCCGCGGAGCTCGCCAACGACATGGCCCTCGAGGGCAGGCACATCCAGCACCGGATCACCGGTGCGGAGGCCAGGGAGTTCGATGCGGGCTCCATCGGTTTCAAGATAAGGGAGGCCTCTGATATTTTGGACGATGACGATACGGGGGGGGACGTGGGCGAGGACCTGACCTGGCTCTACATCCTGATCCTCGTTGTGATGGTCATCGTCATAGCCGTTATCGTAGTATGGTCCAGACGGGATATCCAGTGATATCAGAAAACTTATTGAATGAAGCCCCTGTTCACCTGCCAGATGAGACCGTGGAAGGAGCTCCTCAGGATCGAACCGCACGGGCTCGTTCCCGTGACGGAGATCGATGTCCGCGCTCTTTCTGAGATATACGAGGAGACCGACGTCTATCTCTCCGTATATCTTCCCACCGCCTCCCGGGAAGAGGAGGCCATGAACGAGACCTACGTTACGGGAAGGGAGAGGGCGATCTCGAGGGCCCTCGGAGGAGAGCTCCTCGAGAGTTTCAGGAGGACCTTCGAGATGGCGTCGGAGCATATCTCCCATTCTCCCATTCACGGAGAGAAGGGGAGGATCATCTTCGCCTGCGAGCCCCTGGGTCTCCTTCATGTCTACAGGCTCGGGGTGGCTCCCGAGAGGAAGATGATACTGGACACCTCGCCGTTCCTCCTTCCTCTGGCAAAGCTTCGCGACGACTACGCGGACTATGCGATACTGCTGATGGATTCAAAGGAAGCGAAGCTTTTCTCGGTAAGGTCCAACGTCCTGAAGGTGGAGGGGTCGGATTCCATATCCCTCATGAACAAGCACAAGAAGGGCGGGATGAGCCAGATGAGGTTCAACAGGCTGAGGCGGGGGGCGATCAGCAATTTCATATCCGAGCTCGTCGAGGATATCAAAGGGCTAGAGGAGGCCCCCCATCTAAGGGGGCTCGTGATCGCAGGCCCGGGGGAGGCAAAGAAGCAGCTGCTGGAAGAGCTCCCCCCCGAGATCAGGCACATGGTGCTCGGGGTGGAGGACGTATCCATAGACACTCCTCTGGGAGACCTCCTCCTGATCGGAGAGAGGGCCGCCCTGCAGGACGAGAGGTCCCGGGAGAGGGCGGGGATCAAGCTTCTCAGGTCGGCGATAATGAGGTCGGAGCCGTCCGCTTACGGGGCCGAGCAGGTGAGGAAGGCCCTCAACGAGGGGAGGGTCAACCTGCTGATGATCCTCCGGGACGCTTCCATCCCCGGATGGATCTGCGAGAGATGTCAGAACATGAAGGAAAAGGTGGCTCCCCCCAGGAATTGCCCCTACTGCGGAGGTCCGACATCGCCCGTGGATATCGTGGAGGAGCTCTACGAACTTGCGCAGAGAACGGGGGCCGATGTCGAGTTCGTGATGGATTCGGATTTTCTAGAGTCCCTGGGCGGGATCGCGGCGCTTCTGCGTTACTGAGAGATGTACACATGTAACGCTCCTTTATAAAGAAAAGATGTTTTCGGGCCCCCCGACCCGGAAGTACACATCTGTTAGTACAATAAGGAATAATATCATTTTATCAATTTTTAATATGAAATATTGAAGTTATTACTGTTGTTCGTCAAAACGTTATCACATGCACTCTCAAGGTTAAATTACGCAGCAGGGGGCTGTTTTCGCGAGGAGGAAGTGAAATGACCTCTTGGGTAGGAAGGATATTCGCTGTTGCGATCTTCGGGATGCTCTTTTTCATGGGTCTCGCGGGCCTGTCGTTCGGTCTGAACCCCCTTGATCCAAGGGATTACGATCAGGACCCCGATAATGACGGGCTCAACAATCTGCAGGAGTTCCTTGCGGGATCGGACCCCAACAACTGGGACACGGACGGGGATTCCATGCCCGACGGGTGGGAAGTTACTAACGGCCTGAACCCCGGGGATCCCTTCGATGCGGAACTTGATAACGATTACTTCATGGGAGAGGAGTGGGCCGTGGGGAGCGAGGTGCCACTGCCCTATACCAATCTCGATGAGTACTGGAGGTTCGCATGGGTCGATGTGGATACGGGAGAGAACGTCTACATCCCCACGAACCCCAACGATCCGGATACGGACGGAGATGGATTGCTGGACCCTGACGATCCCTGGCCCTGGGATTTCTCGGGAGATCCGAACAACGGACAGGGGAACGGAGGGGGGAACGCCCCGAATCCCGGGCCGCCTACGCCTCCCGATAAGAAGGATACGGACGGCGACGGCCTTATGGACAACCACGAGAGGTCCATCGGGACCGATTACATGAACCCCGACACTGACGGGGACGGCCTGTCCGATCTGCGCGAGCTGAACCTCAACCTGGACCCCAACGACTGGGACACCGACAACGATATGCTCATTGACGGTGTCGAGCTGGGGCTCGGTTCCTCCACGGACGGACATCTCAAGGACACGGACGGGGACGGTCTCCCGGACCCGTGGGAGGACAATGACGGCGACGGGATCCTTAATATCGAGGAGCAGGACATAGTTATGTGGTTCTTCGCGTGGATGACGCCCCCGGGAGACCCGGTGAACGGGGGAGGGGGCCTCGATCCTTACATTACCACTCAAGTTGCCTATCGGTTCCGCATCGATCCCAACACCAACGATACGGACTCGGACAACATACCCGACCACCTGGAAACGCAGGCATATTCGCCCGGCCCTATCAACATGAACTCAAGGAGCGAATACAACTACCACCAGGTCAACAACGAGACAGGGCAGGGCAGATGGAAACCCGATAGGTTCAACCCGGACCACGACCTGTCGAACCCCTCCTCGGGGTTCTCGAAATGGACCGAGGGGAGGTACTCCTACTGGAAGTACTGGTTCGACAGGTCGTACGAGATGGGCTCGCTGCCCATCAAGTCGTACAATGTAGTGCTTTATGAGATGAACCCGTGGCT